>NZ_JAYFUM010000001.1:0-445271 GCF_034929435.1 Arcicella rigui | reverse complement strand
TTTTCTAGCAGAAACAAAATACAGAAAAACCCCGAAAATTGCCAGTATTGACACTTTTTCGGGGTTGTTTTATTTATAATATATTGATAATTAAATATTTACAACATTTAAGGGAAGCCCATATAAAAAGACAAAAAAAACGACGACCTATTTTACAAAGTCGTCGATTTTTTTATTTATCTAAAGTCCTTTATTACTTACTCAATTTAGATTTTACAAAAGCGATAATCATTGGCAACACAGATACACCTACGATTCCTAATACTACTTTTTCAAAATTATGCTTTACCCATTCGTTGTTTCCTAAGAAATAGCCCAATAAAGTAATCGCACTTACCCAAAGTACTGCTCCTAAAATACAAAAAGTGATATAAGTACTGTATTTCATACTTCCCGCACCGGCTACAAATGGAGCAACGGTACGAACAATCGGCACAAAACGAGCCATAATAACAGTTTGCCCGCCATGTTTTGCATAAAATTCTTCTGTTTGTGTGATGTGCTCTCTTTTCAAGAATAAGATTTTATCTTTCGATTTCACAAAATCACTGAAATACTTTCCGATAAAATAATTGACATTGTCTCCCAGAAGTGCTGCACCGATTAAAAGCGGAATAACAAAAGTGATTTCGATTTTTCCGGTTGCGGCAGCCAACACACCAACGGCAAAAAGTAATGAATCGCCCGGTAATAATGGCATTACGATTAATCCCGTTTCAACGAAGATAATCATAAAAAGTAATCCGTAAGTAACGGTACCGTGTTCGCTGATAAAATCAGAAAGTGCTGTTAATGGGTCTTTGAGGAGTTGTAAGAAAAAGTTGATAATTTCCATGCTTGTGTTCGTTGTAATTGTTTAAATAAGCTTATACATTAAAAATCAGTTATGAGAAAAGGTTTTCTGTGTTTACCCTTACTGATAACTGATTCTTCATGTTTGTTGATATTTTGTTGTCTATTACAAATTCAAGAAATGTGTAAAAGTATCTCCTCTTAGTCCCAAACGAATTGTTTCTAAAGAAATCACTTCATTTGGTGAAATATTTCCAACATTTACGTTTGCTCCTACCAATTTCACAAACCACACTTGCTGTGATTTTTGGGGTGCTTCCCAAATAATTTTTTCTTCTGGAATTTCAGTTAGAATTTCTTCTACCAAACCCTGACGAACTTCGCCCGAAGCACGGAACAAACCAACGTTTCCACCTTCACGAGCTTCACCGATTACTTTCCAAGCACCAGCTTCCAACTCAGCTTTCATCAATTTTATCCACTTGTATGGAGGAATGATTTTGGCTTCGTCTTTTGAACCTACTTCTGAAAGTACTGTTACTTGTTGAGCTAAAGTTCTGATGTACTCACACTTATCATCTTGTTCCATTTCCAAAGAACCATCCGATACTTCGGCGTACTCCATGCCAAATTGGTCTAAAATACGACGGTATTCATCAAATTGATTACGAATCACAAAAGCCTCAAACAAAGTGCCACCGAAATAAACAGGAATTCCAGCAGATTTATATACAGCTAATTTTTCTTTCAAATTTGGTGTTACGAACGAGGTTGCCCAACCCAACTTTACGATGTCGGTATAACTGGCACTCGTCTCCAAAAAATCCTCTATTTGTCTGATACTCAGACCTTTGTCCATCACCATTGTATATCCTTTTTGGCGTGGTTTTATAGTTCTTTCAGGAATTTGAGTAAGTGGATAATTCATATTTTTTATCGGTTATCTGTTGTCACTTATCATTGTGAGCTTAGTATTTTTTTGATGAATATAGCCTAAAATCTTTATTCAATTATTATCAACTAAAGACAGTGATTCGCAAAATTAATTATATCCTTTCTATCCAGCAAATTACTTAATTTGTATATTGTGTTAATTCAATACTTACTATCTTTAACTATCTGATTTACAACATTTTAATTTTTATCAAAAAATAATTTTTCATAGAATTTTAAAAATAAATAAAATAAATGTTTATTTACTAAACACTGTTCATTAAATTTGCTACGTAAATCTAAAACTTATTCATTATGAACAAATTATTTGTTGGTTTAATTATTGTTTTGGGCTTTATCAGCACAAATACTTTCGCTCAGTCTGTTAGTAAAGATGCTATTTTGGGCGAATGGCTTTCACAAGAAAAAGATGGAAAAATTCTTATCTTCAAGCAAGGTGAAAAGTATTTTGGAAAAATCTCTTGGGGAAAATCATCAGGCAGAAAAGACGACAAAAACCCCGACCCTGCTTTACAGAAACGTGACCTTATCGGTGCTATTATATTAAAGGATTTTGTTTTTACTGGAAAAAGCTGGGAAGAAGGCACTATCTACGACCCCAATAATGGTAAAACGTACTCTTGTACCTTAAAATTAAAAAATAACGATGCCTTAGAAATCAGGGGATTTATCGGAATTTCGCTGTTGGGAAGAACAACTTTGTGGAGTAGAGCAAAATGATTTTATAATAAAAGAGAAGCAGATTTTACAAAAAGTAAAATCTAAAGTGAAAAATGGGAATTACTGAGAGAAAAGAAAGAGAAAGACAAGAGATGCGGTCTTTGATTTTGGAAGCCGCACAGCAAGCATTTATTGAAGAAGGCTACGAAAAAGCTTCAATTCGTGCGATTGCCGACCGTGTAGAGTATAGCCCAGCCACTATTTATTTGTACTTCAAAGATAAAAGTGAGATTTTCTTTGAAGTACATGAATTGGGTTTTGAAAGATTGATTCAAGAAATGATGACCGCTGTGGAAGGAATCGAAAATCCGATTGAGATACTTCGCCAGCAAGGTTATGCTTATATGAAGTTTGCTCTCGAAAACCCCGAAATGTATGATTTGATGTTTATCCAGAATGCTCCGATGGAAGCTGAAAAAGGAGAATGGGCTTGCGGACACAGATGTTTTGATTTGCTATGTTCGAGTGTTCAGCATTGTATGGATAAACAATTGATTAAGATTAATACTTTAGAAGTAGCCACGATGTCTATCTGGTCGTTTATGCACGGTTTGGTTTCGCTAAAAATTAGAAATAGATTTAAAACTTTTCCACAAGAACATATTCAGAATTTGATGCTTGCTTCGGTGGAACAAATGATTGAACTTATCCAAAATGACTAATCCTACTTTAGAAATTTTTAAAAGTTATATCGGCAAACGTTTAGCCGAAAGAAGTCCCTCGCCTATTTCAAAATGGTTGGATGGCACTTTGGTTGCCGTAGAACATGGTTCGCTTACTGTCGAATTTGTTGTTCAAAAAGAAATGTGTAATCCTGCTCATATTCTTCACGGCGGAGTAGCCGCTACGATGCTGGATGATATTATCGGGATGACGATTTTTAGCATGGGACATACCGTTTTTTACAGTACGGTCAATCTTTCTGTTGATTACTTGTTTTCTGCTAAAATTGGTGAGAAACTAACGGTAAAATCTAAAATCATTAGAGTTGGTAAAAAAATTGCCCACGCTGAAGGTGAAATTCGCAACGAAGACGGACATTATATTGCAAAATGTAGTACCAATTTGGTAGCCACCAGCAATACGATTAAGTCTTAAAAACATAAAAAGCACAGATTTTGAAAAAGTGCTTTTTTATTTGACTTGTCACTAAACACTGTTTATAATTTAATTAACGTTTATGAAAACATTTTTTTTAAATATCGTACCCACGATACGAGCTAACAAAAAGCTTTTGGTACTCCTCCTGACTTTAGCGAAAGTATCAAGTACTTCGGCTCAATCAAACATACTGAACGAGTACGTTCAAGAAGGTTTAAGAAATAGCCAGACACTCAAACAACAGCAATTTTCTTTGCAAAAAGCTGTGTACGCACTCGAAGAAGCTAAAGCTTTGTTTAAGCCCAATGTTAGCTTTAATACAACTGTTTCGGCTGCTCAGGGCGGTAGAAAAATTGAAATTCCAGTCGGAGATTTGGTAAATCCCGTTTATACAACGCTAAACGCTTTGACGAACTCGACAAAATTTCCACAAATCTCCAATACTTCTGAACAGCTTGTTCCAAAAGATTTTTATGATTTACGCTTCAAAACTACAATGCCCATTTTGAATGCCGAAATCAAGTATAATCAAGCTATCAAAAAAGAGCAAATCAGCGTACAACAAACTGAAATTCAAGTTTATAAAAGAGAATTAGTGCGTGACATTAAGATTGCCTATTTCAATTATTTGAAAGCGACAGAAGCCGTAAAAGTATATGAAAATGCTTTGAAAATTCTGCAAGAAAGCGAAAGAGTGAATGAAAGTTTGATAAAAAATGGTTCAGCAAACCCAACGGTTTTGGTGCGTACTCGCAATGAAATTTCAAAAATTGATGCCGAAATCAGCAATGCAAAAGGCAATCAACAAAATGCGGCAGCTTACTTTAACTTCCTGCTGAACAGAGATTTCAATGCAAAAATTGAAATTGACAATTTGGATGCTTCGGTACTAAACCTCAATTTGGAAGAAGGACACCGAGAAGAATTAGACAAAATTCAGGCAGGAATTAATATCAACAAACAACTCGTTGGCTTGAGTCAGTCTTACAAAAAACTAAAAGTAGGAGCTTCTTTAGACCTCGGTTCGCAAGGACGATTTGCCCAAATTGCGAGCAGCGATAAAAATTTCTTTAACCCCAATGCCTTTGTGTTGGTCGGCGTATCTTTTGATTTACCCGTTTATTCTTTCGGTAGAAATCAATTAAAAGTAAAGCAAGCCGAAATGGATTTGGCAGCTTTAGACACGCAAGCACAACAAGTAAAAAATCAATTGGCACTACAAGCCGAAACGGCTCAGAACTCACTGAATTCAGCCAAAAAAGTGTATGAATCAAAAGCATCGCAGATTTCAACAGCCGACCGCTATTACCGTGATATGTTGCGTAGATACAAAGAAGGAAGCTTGAATTTTATCGAACTTTTGGATGCTCAAACTCAAGTTACTACCGCACAATTACAACAATCCATTTCATTATATGATGTCTGGCAGAAATGGGTAGAAGTAGAAAGAGCCAAAGCCAGTTACGAACTAAAATAACCCTAAAACACAAGAAATCATGTTTAAGACTATCAAAAGCCTTTATAGAAGTGTTACTGAAAAAGATAATATTGTTTCAAAACCAGCTTCGGCGAAAACTCCCAAAAAATCATTTTATGATTTGAAAATCAAAAACTTAACGGGTAAAAAAGAAATCAACTTTTCTGATTTTGCTGGTAAAAAAGTACTCTTAATCAACACGGCTTCAAAATGTGGATACACACCACAGTATGAAGATTGGCAACAATTCCACGAAAAATTTGGGGATAAAGTAGTGGTTATCGGCTTGCCTGCCAACAACTTTTTGGCACAGGAATCTGGAACGGCTTCACAAATTGAAGAATTTTGCCAAGTAAATTATGGCGTTTCGTTCACGATTACCGAAAAAGTAAGTGTTTTGGGGAGCGACAAACATCCTGTGTATAAATGGCTTTCAGAAGAACAAAAAAATGGCTGGAACAACCTTGAACCAAGCTGGAATTTCTGTAAATATTTAATCAACGAAAAAGGCGAATTGACACACTTTTTTGGCTCGAATATCAAGCCTGAAAACCCATCTTTCAAAAAAGCATTAGGCTTCTAAATCAATTTTTATTAAAAACACGCTAAAGAAATGAAAAAAATCATCTCGTATTCTATTGGCTTTTCGTTCATGCTTTCCCTGCTGGTGGCTTGTGGAAAAAAAGCGGAAGAAAAAAAATCGCTGGCAGATGAAGACGTAATAGCTGTAAAAATAGCCAACGTTGTACAAGCAAATGCTAATGAAGAAATCAAAGCTTCGGGCTTGGTGACTTCTTTGCAGGAAGCTCGTTTGTCATTCAAAACGGGTGGTATTATTGCCAAAATTTATGTAAAAGAAGGTCAAAATGTTACAAAAGGACAATTATTGGCTTCTTTGAACCTGACCGAAATCAACGCACAAGTACAGCAAGCTACCGAAGGCGTACAAAAAGCTGAACGTGATTTAAGACGTGTAACGAATCTCTACAAAGATTCTGTCGCTACTTTAGAACAAGTACAGAACCTCACGACGGCACTGAATGTGGCGAAACAAAACTTTGAAATTGCGAATTATAACCAAGGTTTTTCTAAAATTTACGCTACTTCAAATGGCGTAATCGTAAAAAAACTCATGAACGAAGGCGAATTGGCTGGGCCGGGAACTCCTGTGTTTTTTATGAATGCCACGGGTTCAAACGACTGGGTTTTGAAAGTAGGTGTTGCGGATAAAGACTGGACTCGCCTGCACTTGGGTGACAAAGCTACTGTACAATTAGATGCTTTTCCTGATACGCCTTTTACGGCTACGGTTTCTAATCTTTCACAAGGTGCTGACCAAAGTTCGGGTTTGTATCAAGCTGAATTAAAATTAAATACGCAAGGCAAAAAACTCGCCACTGGACTTTTCGGAAATGCTTTGATTAAGCTAAACATTAGCCAACAAAATACTTCTGTACCGATTGATGCCGTGATTGAAGGCAATGGAAACGATGCTTTTGTTTATGTAGTCGAAAATGGCAAAGCTCATAAAGTAGCCATCAAAGTCATTTCTATTGATAACGACAAAGTATTTATTCAAAACACTTCAAGCCTTATTACACAAGTAATTACAGACGGTTCGGCGTATTTGGTGGAAGGAAGCAAGGTAAAAATCACAAACTAAAATGTTTTGAATTATAAGATTTGAATTATGAAATATGAATTGTTATTACTTGAAACATTCGTATTCTCTCGGTAATGACATAGAAAAACTCATAGCTCAAGGCTCAAAGCTCAAAAAAATATGAAAATCTCTGAATTCTCAGTAAAAAATTACCAATTCACGCTGGTCGTGTTTTTAGGTATTCTTTCAATAGGGATTTATTCTTTATTGAATATGCCTCGTGGAGAAGACCCTGAGTTTTCTTCTCCTCAGTTTGGCGTTACGGTGATTTACCCCGGTGCATCGCCCAAAGATGTAGAACAATTAGTGGCGGATGTGGTAGAAAAACGCATCAACGAATTAGATAATATTGAACGTATCAGAACCAGTATTTTTGATGGTGCTGCCATTTTTCAGGTAGAGTACGCTTTTGAGTCTGACCCAGAAGAAAAGTACCAAGAAATTGTGCGTGAAATGAACGCCGTCAGAAAAGAATTACCTGCCGATGTTTTGGATGTGCGTATCGAAAGGTATCAGCCCGATGGCGTAAATATTTATCAATTTGCTTTAGTTTCTGAAAATCTCCCCTACGCTAAATTAGAAAAGTACGCCGATGATTTAGAGAAACTTTTAGAGAAAAATCGCTCGCTTAAAAACATTAAAAGTTGGGGTTTTCCTAAACGTAAAATTTCGGTAGAACTCAATCAAGCAAAATTGGCTCAGGATAAAATTCCTGTGAACAGAGTTTTGGGGGCAATTCAATCTGAAAATGTGAATATTCCGGGTGGTTCGTTGAATCTTTCAAACAAAAAATTCAATGTAAAAACCTCTGGAAACTTTAAAGACATTGAGGAAATCAAAAACGTAATCGTTTTTACTAACGGAACAAAAATCGTTTACTTAAAAGATGTTGCCGATGTAAAATATGCCTACGAAGACGAAACGCACAAAACTCGATTGAACGGACACCGAAGCGTTTTTGTAACGGCTTGTCAGAAAGTTGGGCAAAACATTATTAAAGTAAGAGCCCAAACCGACCCGAAAATTGAAGAATTCAAAAAGACTTTACCCAAATCGGTTGACTTAGTAAAAGTATTCGACCAAGCGGAATCGGTAGATAAACGTTTGATGCGTTTTGCCAAAGATTTCGGCATTGCCATTCTTTTGGTTTTGATTACACTTTTACCTTTGGGTTCAAGAGCGAGTTTGGTCGTAATGATTTCAATTCCACTTTCGTTGGCAATTGGCTTGGCATTACTTTACGCTTTGGGCTTTACGATTAACCAACTTTCTATCGTCGGGATGATTGTCGCTTTGGGGATTTTGGTGGACGACTCAATCGTTGTCGTAGAAAATATTGAACGCTTCATGCGGATGGGCATTCCGAAAAAACAAGCTGCCATTGATGCTACCAAACAAATTAGTTTGGCGGTTGTAGGTTGTACAGTTTTGTTGATTTTTGCCTTTTTGCCTGTTGCCAATTTGCCAGAAGCCGCTGGAAAATTCATCAGAAGTTTACCGATGGCGGTAAGTGTAACCGTATTAGCTTCAATGTTTGTGGCTTTGACGATTGTGCCGTTTTTATCAAGTGTTATCTTGAAAAATCACGAAAACGCTGACGGAAATTTTATTTTAAGAGGCATGAAACGTTTGATTTCGGCTACTTATGGAAAATTGATGGATTGGTGTTTACAACATCCCAAAACTACACTTGCTGGAGGAATGGGGATTTTTGTCGGAGTAATGTTGATTGCTAAATTCTTTTTGGGCTTCTCACTCTTCCCGACTTCTGAAAAACCAATGTTTTTAGTGAACGTTTCAACGCCCGTTGGAACAAACCTAAAAGCCACTGACGAAGTAGTACGTTTTGTAGAAAATGAACTCAAAAAAGAGCCAGAAATCAAAAATATTGCCGCCAATATTGGTAGAGGCAATCCAAGAATTTACTATAACGTAATCGGCGGAGCAGAATCTGAAAACTTTGGACAACTTTTCGTGCTTTTGCATGATGTTGAAACCAAAGAGAAAAAAGCCATTATCGACCGTCTCAGAGGAAAATTAGCCAATTATCCCAATGCCAAAATTGAAGTAAAAGACTTTGAACAAGGTCCACCGCTGGAAGCTCCAATCGCTTACAGAATTTTTGGGAATAATTTAGATAGTTTAAGAATCATCGCTGGACAAGTTGAAAAGATTTTGGCAGCTCAAGAAGGTTCAATTTATACCGAAAATCCGCTAAAAGTACAGCCAACAGATTTAAGAGTACACATCAACAAAGAAAAAGCAGGTTTGATGGGCGTAAATATTTCTGAAATCGACCGCACGGTTCGTTTGGGAATTGCGGGCTTGAATGTGGGTACTTATCGTGAAGAAGGACAAATTGATGATTATAATATCAATGTTTCGATTCCGAGAACAGGAGCAAAACAGAGTTTTGAAGTTTTTGATAATTTGTACGTAAACAATGCCGTAGGTACAGCCATTCCTTTAAAACAGTTGATAGAAGTACGCTTTGAAACTTCGCCCAACCAGATAAAGCACTATAACAAAGACCGTTACGTAACGATTTCTACTTTCTTGAAGTCTGGTTATAACACGGCGAAAGTAAACCAAGAGTTGATTCAGAAGTTGAATAAATTCAAATTCCCGAAAGGATTTTATTATACTGTATCGGGCGAAGCAGAAAATGCAGAAAAATCTTTTGGAGGCATAGGGGTAATTATCTTGATAACTGTCTTCGGAATGATAGCTATTCTTATTCTTGAATTTAGGAATTTTAAATCAACGCTTATCGTTCTATCTGTAATTCCTTTGGGAATCGTTGGAGCAATCGTAGGGCTATTAATTGCAGGTGAAAATTTATCATTTACAGCCGTGATTGGTTTTATCGCCTTAATTGGTATCGAAATCAAGAACTCGCTTTTACTCGTAGATTTTACTAATCAGTTGAGAGAAGACGGAATGGAATTAGACGAAGCCATTCACCAAGCAGGTGAAATTCGTTTTGTACCCATTTTATTAACGTCTTTCACAGCCATCGGAGGTTTAATTCCGCTAATTATCGAATACTCAGATTTGTATTCACCTTTAGCAATTGTACTCATTGGCGGTATTACAAGTTCTACTTTATTGGCTCGTTTGGTTACGCCAGTAATGTACAAATTATTACCACCAACAATTCATAGTAAAAGTAATCTTGCTTAGGCAAGTATTCATAAAAATTTAATATTCGTAGAATGAATGAGTGATTAACTAATTTTCAAAAAATAACCATAAAATCACTCATTCATTTTATTACTTGGGTAATTACACTACAATAAAAGTGATTTTAAACGTTCTATCAATATTAGTCTTTACTTTATTTATTCCATTAAATCTCAAAGTCCATGAAATTCAATTATAGTAAACTGATTCAATTTTTGACAAGGCATTTCTATATTAATCCAAGATTAATAGCTCCGCAAAAGCGTTTTTATGCAGATTTAGGGATGAACTCATTAGAGTTCCTTGAGTTGATAGTCTATTTAGAAAACACTTATGGAATAGTTTTGCCCGATAATGAAATTGAAAAAATTCAAACAATCAAGCAATTATCTGAACTGATGGAAGCCAACCTTATCAGTGTAGAAGCTTAATTAAGATATAAGTCAAGGATTCAAATTTGTTAATTTGAATCCTTGACATTACACTTCACAACAAATAATTATTTCATTATCAAAAATTTATGTTTCCTGAAACTGCCGAGTGTTTTTACTTCTAAAAAATAAACGCCGCTCGTGATAGTCTCAGGAGAAAATACTTTCAAAACGGTCTCTGTCTGTTTAACCTTATTAATAGGAATTTCTTTTCCTTCTAAACTCAACATTTTTACTTCTACTTCATCAACATTCTCAGTTTTCAGATTAAAATCATTCCCAAATACAGGATTTGGGAAAACCCCAAAAGGTATTTTTTCATCACTTATTACAATTGACTGTGGACGAAAAACCTGTACTTCTCCATCTTTATCAATTTGTTGCAAACGATAGTAAGTAGTTCCAAACCACGGATTTTCATCAACTATTTGATACGTTTTTTTACTAAACGATTTACCTGCTGCCGATACTTTTGTCAATGTTTGATAATGAACGGCATCTCTACTCTTCTCCACTAAAAAATAATCGCTGTTAATTTCAGAAGCTGTCTCCCAAGTCAAAGCAACATTTTGGCTTTCTGAAATTTGTGCCTTAAAATAAGTAAGTTCAACGGGCAAGGTAACAAAATCATTTTTGATAAGAATATTATCCAAATCAAGTGTAGGCGTACCCAAAGTATCTCGGGTCATAAACTTAAATTTGGTCAAGTTACCAGTAGTATTATTCAAGGTTTCGTCATTTTTCACCAAACTATTTCCCAAGTACAAATCATACTTTTTAGCAGGTACATCTCCGCTTCTTGTGCCATCATTGTAAGTCATCGAACGAACGTCATTATTAATAAAAATCGTAACAGTAGAAAACGCCGTTGCCGAAATACTTCCACCTTGTACCACCAGATTTGTTGGTAAACTTACCCCAAAACGTAAAGTCAAAGAGGGCGAAGTTGGAACAGCCGTTGAATTATTAAAATTGGGGCCATCACCAAAATAAAATTCAAAGGCATTACTGTTATTGGCTCCAATACTACTTGCCCGAACCGAAAACTGAACATACAAAGTAGTAGGTTTGGGCGAAAATTCAGTACTTCGCACAGCCCGACAAGTAGAACCATTACCGATAAATTTCAGGTATTTTTCACCCGTTGCGGTAATGAGTGCATTCGTGATGTCATTGAATTGTCCAATATTAGGAGCAGTAGCGTTCTCAAAAGGTACTTGCGAGCTACTGGTTGCGGTATTAAAATTTTGATTGAAGTAAATAGTCTGTGCTTTGAGTGCCAAAGAGCAAAAGAACATTAAGAGCGGAAGTAGGTACTTTTTCATAAGGCGTATTGGTTTATAAGTAGATTTCATCCATAGTACAATTAACAAAAACAGTATATTTCATACGTATTTTTCATATAAAAATATACGATAAACCTTTAATTAACAAGCAGATACAAACAAAAATAAAAGATTCACTTTCCAAGAAAAGAGTACTATTTCAAAGAGCTTTCCTTTAAAAAGAACAATTGAAAAGCATCGCCCTTGAGACACAAAAAGTGAAGGCTAAAAAAGCGAAGTATCAAAAAGCTTGTTTTACGCATATTTTGTATAAATTGGCTATGTTTTTTTTGAATAAACTGATGCAGAGAAGCCCGACGAAGCATCTCATCAGTACTTATTCTTCTAAAATAAATCTAAAATCTAATTTAATTTCACGGCATTTTGCCATTCAATCCCCCCTTTTACTTCATCATGAAACGTAGAAAGTTTATCCAGCAAACAACAGCGTTGTCTGCATTAGCAGCCGTAGGAACACAAACTCAGGCAAAAACTCAGCGTGTAGCCAAATTTCCAATTGTAATTTCAACTTGGAAAAATGAAAAAGCCAACTATGCTGCTTGGGATTCATTACAAAAAACAGGCAGAGCTTTGGATGCCGTAGAAGCTGGAGCAAGAGTGCCAGAAGCAGACCCAAATGATACTTCTGTTGGTTATGGTGGATTTCCAGATAGAGACGGAAACGTAACTTTAGATGCCTGTATCATGGACGAAAAAGGAAATGCGGGTTCGGTTACTTTCTTACAGCACATTATGCACCCGATTTCTGTTGCCAGAGCGGTGATGGAAAAAACACCACACGTAATGTTATCGGGCGAAGGAGCATTGCAATTTGCCCTTTCACAAGGCTTCAAAAAAGAAAATCTCTTGACAGAAACAGCCAGAAAAGCTTGGGAAGAATGGAAAAAGACCTCTAAGTACGAACCTAAAATTAATATCGAACGCCACGATACTATCGGACTTTTGGCTTTGGGAACAAAAGGGGAAATATCAGGAGCTTGCACAACCAGCGGATTAGCTTTTAAAATGCACGGAAGAGTTGGCGATTCGCCAGTAATTGGTGCGGCAGTATTCTGCGACGACGAAGTAGGCGGAGCTTGTGCAACAGGCTTAGGTGAATTTGTCCTAAAAACACTTGGCTCGTTTTTGATTGTAGAACTAATGAGAAACGGCAAAACGCCACAGCAAGCTTGCGAAGAAGCCATTATGCGAATCGTAAAAAGATACAATTATAAAGAATTTCAAATTGGCTACCTTGCACTGAATAAAAAAGGCGAGTATGGGGCATATTCTATACAATCTGGCTTTAATTATACCGTTACAATTGATGGCGTTACGAAAGTGATAGAGTCGAACTATTATATGAAATAGTATTTTTCAAAAAAAAACATGGAGCAATACAACCTTTTCTTATCATTTTCCGTCATTAGTAATAGTTGGCATCATAAATGTTGCTTAAAATCACGCATGACAAATAAGCAATAAACAATTTATTCCTGCATTAATCATATAATGTACCGTAAAATAAATTTCTTTATAAGTTAATAAGTTTGCTCTTGTATCTTTGCTCTATAATGTATTAATTTTGTGGAGCAAATATAAAAAAAGTACAAATTTTTTGATTTTACTTAGTACCTCTAAAACTAATATCAATTTCAATTAATTGAACTTTCCCAAAATTAGCCATGAAACAAAATTTCAAAAAAAATCCAATTGTTCTCCTATCTATTATATTACTGTCGGTTGCTACTATAATTACGTATAGCAACAACATAAGTGCTTTAGAAAAATCAGGCAAAGGCTTTTTCTCAGGAAAAATAAAATTTGAAGATAGTCTAATGCACAATATTTATGCAGACAAAATAGAAATAAAGCGAGGCTTTGAAAGAGGATTGAAAACTTTATCAATCGCAGTGATTGATGAACGAAGTTCGGAATCGGTTTTTATCAAGCTTTTTGGTGTAGAAGAAAAAGGAACATTTTTTATTCCGGGTGAAGGTAAAGTACAAAATATTGGTAATTTGATTAAAGATGTAAATCAATACACAGAGCTTACTAATTTCTACCAAACTACATTAACCAATATAGAAGGTTTAAAGAATGGAGTTGGTAGAGTAAATATTACAAAATTGACTGATACAGAGATTGAGGGAGAGCTAATTATCATCGGGAATAACTCGGCAGGTAAGCAAGCTCAGTTGGAATCAGCCAGATTTAGAGCAAATCTCTAATAGAGTGTATCGTAAAAGAACATTCTTAAAGATTATATTTAGTGGTTAGGTGATACAAAAACGTCCGTGGCAACTGCATCGGGCGTTTTTTTGCTTTATTAAGCCCTGAAACAGAAGTATTAACCAAAACAAAACCGACAAAGTTTTTGTATTTAACTAAGATTACGTAATTTTGCACCCTAATTTATTAGGCAAGGTGTATATATTATTCAAAAAGCAAATTAAAAAGCTTTTTTAGTATTTCAAAAATACCTAAGCAAAACGATAAAAAACAAATAATCAACATATTAACAATGGCACGTGATTTAAAGTACACAAGAAACATTGGTATTGCTGCTCACATTGATGCGGGTAAAACAACAACCACTGAACGTATTCTTTACTATGCTGGTGTAAGCCACAAAATTGGTGAAGTACATGATGGGGCGGCAACAATGGACTGGATGGAGCAGGAACAAGAAAGAGGTATTACCATTACTTCAGCTGCAACAACCGTAAACTGGAAATACAGAGAACAAAATTACCACATTAACATTATCGATACTCCTGGTCACGTGGACTTTACCGTTGAGGTAAACCGTTCTTTACGTGTATTAGATGGTCTTGTGTTTTTATTTAGTGCCGTTGATGGTGTTGAACCTCAATCTGAAACTAACTGGCGTTTAGCAAACAACTATAACGTAGCTCGTTTAGGTTTCGTAAATAAAATGGACCGTTCGGGTGCTGACTTCTTGAACGTTTGCCGTCAGGTAAAAGAAATGTTAGGTTCTTATGCAGTGCCTTTACAATTACCTATTGGTGCTGAAGATAAATTTGAAGGTGTAGTTGACTTAGTAAACTTCCGTGGTATCAAATGGAATGAGCATGATAAAGGAATGACTTTTGAAGTTGTACCTATTCCTGAAGATATGATTGACGAAGCTACTGAATACCGTGAGAAATTATTAGAAGCAGTAGCTGAATTTGATGAGTCTTTAATGGAAAAATACTTTGAAGATCCTGAATCAATTACTGAAGATGAAATTTTAGCGGCTCTTCGTGCAGCTACAATTGCGATGAAAATCGTTCCAATGCTTTGTGGTTCTTCATTCAAAAACAAAGGTGTTCAAACAATGCTTGACTATGTGATGGCATTATTACCTTCTCCTTTGGATAAAGACAATATCGTTGGTACTGACCCACGTACAGATGCTGAGGTGATTCGTAAACCTTCGACTCAAGAGCCATTCGCTGCTTTAGCATTTAAAATTGCAACTGACCCTTACGTAGGTCGTTTGTGTTTTGTTCGTGCTTATTCAGGTGTATTAGAGGCTGGTTCTTATATCTTGAACAACCGTTCTGGAAACAAAGAGCGTATCTCTCGTATTTTCCAAATGCACGCTAACAAGCAAAACTCTATCGAAAGATTAGAAGCTGGTGATATTGCTGCGGTTGTAGGATTTAAAGACATCAAAACTGGTGATACTTTATCTGACGAGAAAAACCCAATCATCCTTGAATCAATGGTATTCCCTGACCCAGTTATCGGTTATGCTATTGAGCCTAAGAAATCTGCTGACCAAGATAACTTCTCTAAAGCTATCGGTAAGTTAATCGAAGAAGACCCAACTTTACAAGTAGAGTCTAACGAAGAAACTGGACAAACGATTATCAAAGGTATGGGTGAGCTTCACCTTGAAATCATCATCGACCGTATGCGTCGTGAATTCAAAGTTGAAGTAAACCAAGGTGCTCCACAAGTAGCATATAAAGAAGCTTTAACGAAATCTTGCGAACACCGTGAAGTTTATAAAAAACAATCAGGTGGTAAAGGTAAATTTGCCGATATCGTATTTGAAATCGGACCAAGAGAAGATGGTAAAGAAGGTTTGGAATTTATCAACGCTATCGTTGGTGGTGTGATTCCCAAAGAATTTATCCCTTCAATCCAAAAAGGTTTTGATTCTGCAATGAAAAACGGTGCATTAGCTGGATACCCAATGGATTCAATGAAAGTTCGTTTATTCCACGGTTCTTTCCACGATGTCGATTCAGATGCTTTATCATTTGAAATGGCTGCTCGTTTAGGTTATAAAGAAGCTGCAAAACAAGCAGGTGCTAAATTGATGGAACCAATCATGGCAGTAGAAGTAGTTACTCCTGAGGAATACACTGGACCTATCACTGGTGACATGAACCGTCGTCGTGGTATGATGAAAGGTATGGATTCTAAACAAGGTGCAGTTGTATTGAAAGCGGATATTCCATTGTCTGAATTGTTCGGTTATGTAACTGACTTACGTACTATGTCTTCTGGACGTGCTACTGCAAACTTAACTTTCTCTCACTATGAATTCGTGCCACAAAACATGGCTGATGAAATCGTGAAAAAAGCTAAAGGTTTGTAAGAACGTAGTATCAATAGTTTTTATAAGAACTCCCTCAGAAGTCACTTCTAAGGGAGTTTTTTTTATAAGATATAAATTAAAAATGAAGGTAAATATATTGTTCTGGGGACTCAATAATTTTATTGAATCGCTATTGTAAATAATAGGATAAAACATTTACTTTACATAAATTGATTAGTTATATGAAAAAATCTAACATCAAAGTCATTGACCTATTTTGTGGTATAGGAGGACTTTCACATGGTTTTGTGAAAGAAGGATTTGATGTGATTGCAGGAATTGATTTTGAACCTTCGTGCCAATATCCTTACGAAGAAAATAACAATGCAAGATTTATCCCTAAAGATATTAGAGATGTAACAAGTGAAGAAATTAATCAACTTTTTGGAGATACCGACATTCGTATTTTAGTGGGTTGTGCCCCGTGCCAGCCGTTCTCAAGCTATGCCTTCAAGTCCCCAGACCATTTCGAAGAAGACTCAAAAAAAAGTAAATGGGGATTACTTTATGAATTTGCTCGGCTTATTGAAGAAACAAAACCTGAAATTATTTCAATGGAAAATGTTCCGGGCTTAGTGAAATTCGATAAAGCTGATGTGTTTTCGGGTTTTATAAAAATACTTAGCGACAATGGTTATTTTGTTGATTATAAAATTATTGATTGTCCTCAGTATGGTATTCCTCAAAAACGTAAGCGATTAGTGCTTTTAGCCTCTCGGTTAGGACAGATTAATATTATCCCAGAAACACATACTTCTCCTGAAAAATATGTAAAAGTACAGGATGTAATAGGACATTTAGAACCTCTACAAAGTGGTGAAATCTCTACAAAAGACCCTATTCATCGTGCAGCTAAACTTTCAGAAACGAATTTATTAAGAATCAAGCAATCTAAACAAGGAGGTACTTGGCGTGATTGGGATGAAAATCTTATTTTAGATTGCCACAAGAAAAAAACTGGCAAAAGTTATGGAAGTGTCTATGGACGTATGAAGTGGAACGAACCTGCCCCAACAATGACTACTTTTTGTACAGGTATCGGCAATGGACGCTTTGGGCATCCAGAACAAGATAGAGCAATAAGTCTAAGAGAAGCAGCATTGTTTCAAACTTTTCCAGAAACCTATAAGTTTGCACCTAATGAAAAAAATATTTCTATGACAAAACTATCAACTTTTATAGGGAATGCCGTGCCAGTGGATTTAGGAAGAGTTATTGCTAAAAGTATAAAATTTCATTTGAAAGGAACTGAGCAATGAAAGAAAAAAAAGAAGAATTAGTTTCACTTGAACAAGTTGAAAAACAAATTAGAGAGCTAGAAAAAGAGTATGATTATAATCTGAGAGAGCTCGAAATCTCGGATTTGTTAAAAAAATTTGTAAAAGATAGCCAGTATATTGATGCAGAGCAAAGTACCGCTTCTATCTATATCCCTGAATTTCAACGTAAGCACGTATGGGATAATAAAAGGAAGTGTGATTATATCGAATCATTATTTTTGGGTGTTCCAACCCCTCCATTATTTGTAGTCTTAAAAGATGAGTTTGCCAATATGGAATTGATAGATGGTGTGCAAAGATTATCAACTATTGATGAATTTGTAAATAAAGGTTTGGTATTAGAAAAGTTAGAACTTTTAGATACTCTTAATGGATATTCATTTAAAGAATTACACCCTCATAGGCAACGAAAATTTAATGCTTTAGGAATAAGGTATTATGTAATCAATGAAGGTGCAGATGAAGGCGTTTTTGCTGAAATATTTAAGAGAATTAACACAGGCAGTTTACCGTTAAAGGATTCTGAGATAAGAAAAGGAGCATTTGCCAAAAATGATTTTTATCAATTTATCTTAGAATGTACAACACTAAACGAATTTAAAGTATTATTCGGTTCCACTAAAGAGGACGATAAGCAAAGGGGAGAAAAGGAAGAACTGATTTCAAGATTCTTTGCATATTCTGATAATTATCAAAACTTTGAACATTCAGTAAAACATTTTATCAATACTTACATCTCTGAGAAAGGTAAAAAAGGCTTTGATAAAGATGTGAAAACTAAAGAGCTTAAAGAAACGCTGAATTTCATAAAAAAATATTTTCCAAGTGGCATTAAAAAATCAATCAACTCCAAATCAATACCAAGAGTTAGATTTGAAGCTTTAACGGTTGGTACTAATTTAGCTCTTAGAGAAAACCCTGATTTATCGCCTCATTACATCGAATGGATTGATTCAGACCAATTCAAAAAACATACTACTTCTGATGCTGCTAATAATAAAAATAAATTATTTGGTAGAATAGAATTTGTAAGAGATTGCTTATTAAACAAAATAACCATAAATGACCTAACTTTTAAGCAACCAAACTGAGCTATGCTAAGAGATGAGTTCGATACCAGAGTGAGTGAAATAGAAAAATATTTTTTGCTTTTACAAAAAATTGAAGGTGACTATAAAATCATCACTGATTTTAATAGAACTGAAGACTTTAGAATTGATGACGATTTATCTAAAATCTTAAAAGCAAACGGCTTTTTACTCTTATATAATCTTATAGAATCAACCCTTTTCAATAGTGTTGTTGAAATTTTTGATGAGCTAAAAACAAACGGTATAACTTATAATGCTATATCGTCCGAATTAAAAAAATTTTGGTTAAAAACTAAATATCGAAACCAAGAAGAAGAAACTCATCTCAATACTTCTCAAAAATTTTATGATTATGTAGAAGAAATTGTCAAAAATTTACCTATTGAATTAATTGTCAATAGAATAGATTATGGGGGTTCTATCGACGCTAAAAAAATAAAAGACTTTTCAAATGATTTAGGTCTTAGCTTTAATGACAATAACTACAAGTCATATCCCAATGGAAAAGCGTTTTCTATAATTAGAGATTATAGAAATAAATTAGCACATGGAAGTAACTCATTCGCTTCTATTGGTAAAGACCATACATTTAAAGGAAAGACTAAAAAAGGAGATAATAATGAAGATATTGTTACTGAATTTGGTCTTGAACATTTTAAAAAGTTTACAATTGAACATTTAACTGCATTTGTCTATTCGGTTGAGTCGTACATTAATAATGAGTTGTATAGAGCATGATAAAAGTATTTATTGCTTTCTACAACTCATTATTTCTGACCCAATACCAAACATTTATGACATCATAAAGAATATAATCAAGATAAGTTCACCTAATAGCTAAATGCTTAGACATAGTTCCCTTCTCAACAACCACAAAATCCTTTATACTGATAAAAGTAGCTTTTGCCTTGAAAAACTACTTTTATGTTGTAGCGATAATAGTCTAAACAAGTACCTCTCTCCTTTTTTAAGAAACGCTGATGAACATAAATCTGATACTTTTCATTTGAAAAAGCCATAGGATAATACTTCGTTCCTTTGATAACCTTGAAATACTCATCTTTTCCTGTAAGATTAAAAATGGCTACATCGTTGCCTTGTTCGTCGGTTTCGGATAAATTGGCAATTGTGCCATTATTGCCTTTTAGAACATAACAACCTGCATGATTTTTAGCGTCTTTTAATTCATTTAATTTTGGTTTTTGAGCTAAAACTCCAAAACTTATCAAACTCATCAGAAGTATTATCCTTTTCATTTTCTTATTCATTTAGCGTTAAAATCGTTTTCTCTTTAACGCTTTCGATGCTATCAAATTGCTTCATTGGCAAAGGCTTTACCTCGTTTCCATTTAATATAAATTGTTGATATTTCCCTTTTGGAAAAGCTAAAATGAGTTTCCAACCTGCTTTACTTTGTTCAACTGTTAGCGTCAGAGATTTCCCAATTTTTTGATAATAAATAGAAATTTCATTATCGCCAACACTTACGTTTTCTAAACTTGCTTTATCCCAAGTACTGGGCATTTGCGGTTGAATGATAATGGTTCTTTCTGCCGCATTGGGTTGAATTCCAAAGAATTGCTGTACAATGGGTACGCCATAACTGTATAAATTCCAAGCCTGAGCCACCATACCATAATCGGGCGATACTTCATAAATAGAACCGGGCAAAGCAAAACTGAAAGATTTCGTCATGCGGTTCAAATAGCCCAAAGCTGCATCTGGACGACCGTAATTATTTTCTGAAATTGCCAAGACTCCCGTCGGTAAGGTCATTACTGCACCTGTATAAGTAAATATTTTTCGATTGAGCGAAGTTGGCATTTCGTCTTTTCCAGCCGTTTCGTCACGGTCGATTCCTGTTACAAAAACGCCGAACGGACTTACGAATTTACTGGCTGTATTCAAGGCGGTAATGGCTTTGTCTGAATCGGCAATGCCCATTTCCATTGGCGTATTCACCACCCAATTGTGGTGCAAAACAAAGCCTTGTGAAGTTCCCGCTGGCAAAGCTGAGATTTTATTTTTGCTTGCCTTTAATTCTTCTACTGCCCAAGGTTTCTTTAAAGTATCGGCTCTGATGATGGCATCGTCCACCAAATGTAAGGCTTGTTCTCTTGTTCCGATAAAGTCGGCAAAGGAATTGGCATCTGCCACCCAAAAATCTTTATTAATTTTCTGACGAATCAACATGGCTTTTTCGGCGTACTCTTTTGCCAAAATATTTTCGCCCATTACTTTTGCCATTTCAGCGGCATCGGCAAAAGCTTTTTGAGTATAAACTGCCACGTCAATCATTTCAGAATTCATCCCGTGAATTTCCATCATACCAAAACCATCAGGGAATAAATTTCCGTTTGCATCATTTTTGGTCATTAACCAATTCAAACCTTTTTTTATCGTTGGAAAATACTTAGCTAAAAATTCTTTTTCGCCTGTCCATTGATATACTTTATAAATCAAGGAAGCAAATTGTGGTGTTTCATTGACGTTTCCATCATTAAAAACAGCTCCATTCGTAGAAACTTCATGCAGAATTTTGCCATTGTCGCTCGCTTTTGCAGACAGTTTATGAATCAAATCTATCGCACTATATACTTCACTTTTTCTACCTGTGGCAATTAAACCTTGCAAAGCGTACTCGCCATCTACCCCAAACCACCACGGATAATCGGGCAAACCTGCCGAAAGTCCACGACCAATTTCGGGTACATCACGAATCAACCAGTCGGTATCGTACTTCACCCAACGAAAAGCCTGTTCAAGTTTTTTATCGGGAATGGTCAAACGAGTTTTTTGTTCGATACTTTCATAACGTGCCTGTTTTTCTGCCAATAATTTATTCGCATTGGCTTGCACAAAACGATAAGTATCTTTCATTTTTTGGGATGACTGATACGAACCCGCAATGGTTATAGGCAAGGTTTTGGTACTATTGGCAGGAATCTTAACAATAAATTTCAAAGCTGACCGACAACCTTTGCCTTGTGGAGTATAATCGCAAAGGGCTTTTTCGGATAAATTTACTTTTTCAGCATTTGCCCCACCAAACATCACAAACCAGTCGTTGAGGGCATCTTTGGCAACCCAAGTTTTGGTAGTTTCGTCCCATGTGGCTTCGTCTTTTCCGTCAATCATATTGGTTCTTTCTCCTAACCAAGTCGGACGCAAATCTGTATAACCTTCAAAAGTAAACGTAAATGTTTTACTTATCGCTTCGGTATTATGAAAAGTATATTCAACGATGGCGGCTTCCTGTCCGTCTGGTACAAACTGAAAGCGTTCAACCGACAAGCCTTTCAGAGGCGATTGATAAGTAAGTTTATTCGCAAAAGGGAAATTCACAAATTCATCGGCCTGCGACAAACAAACAGTATTGCCATTTTCGGAAATCGTACCAGTAAAACCATCCATTAATTTTATTGGATGATTCCAAATACCTCCCATTTCGCCCGTAACGTGCCAGCCCAAATCTGGAAATTGTCCGTTTTGATGCCCAATTACGTAAAGTCTATCACCAGCCGTCACATAAGGAGAATTCAAATATTCTTTGCGTCCTTTGATACTTTCTACGCCAGCAAGCGAATTGGATAAGCTGAGATTCGAGGAAGTTTTTTGAGTACAATCCGTGAGAAAAATGCTTAATAAAGCAAATCCTGCGGGTACAAGTACTGTGTTCTTGAAAAGTTTCATGGATTATTTATTTATAAAAATGGAAGAGCAATGCTATTATTTATTGTTGAATTACAGACAATTCAGGGTATTTTTTAGCATAAATAATAGAAAATTTGTAAACAAAATAAGGGAAATTTCTCAAGTAAAATACCATACTCTGTAAGGAATCCGTCCTGAAAAATGGTATAATTGTATTTAGTAAAACTTTGTCACAACAAAAACTATATTCTCGATGAAAAAATCATTGTTGATTTTACTTTCTCTGGCGGTCGGTTTCACGGCTCAAGCTCAAAAAGTTCCTGTAAACATTATTCCCCAACCCGTTGAAATCACCGAACTTAGCGGCGTATTTACGCTCAATAAATCTTCAGTGATTACTTTCAATAAAGCAGAAGGGCGTGCTACGGCAGAAATGTTGGCACAAAAAATCAGTACGCCAACAGGTTTCTCTTTGAAAGTACAAGAAGGAAAAAATGGAGCGATTCAATTAAATATCAACGACGTACCAAACGAAAAAATCGGTAAAGAAGGCTATACTTTTGAATCGAATGCCAAAGGCGTAAACATCTCGGCAAATACTTCGGCTGGTTTATTTTATGGTATTCAAACTTTAGTGCAATTATTACCAAAAGAAATTGAAGGTAAAGAATTAGTTAAAACAGCTTGGACAGTTCCAGCCGTAAAAATTACCGATTATCCACGATTCGCTTGGCGTGGCGTAATGTTTGATGTGAGCCGTAATTTCTTCTCAAAAGAAGACGTAAAAAAATACATCGACCAATTGGCTCGCATGAAATACAATACTTTTCACTGGCATTTGACAGATGATGAAGGTTGGAGAATCGAAATCAAATCTTTACCGAAACTTACGCAAGTGGGTGCTTACAGAGTACCTCGCTCAGGGCATTTTGGCGACCGTGCCATTCCGAAAGAAGGCGAAGCAGCAACTGAAGGAGGTTTTTATACACAAGAAGACATCAAAGAAGTGGTACGTTATGCCCAAGAACGCAACGTAACGATTGTACCTGAAATCGACGTGCCAGGTCATAGCATGGCGGCAATTGCGGCATATCCAGAATTGAGTTGTAATAAAAATCCAAAAACGTTTGTCAATCCGGGAGCTTCCATTGCTGATTGGTACGGAAACGGTACTTTCAAAGTTTTGTATGAAAATACCTTGAATCCTTCAGACGAAAAAGTATATGAGTTTTTGGATAAAGTATTCACGGAAGTAGCCGCACTTTTCCCTAATCCATACATTCACGTAGGCGGTGACGAGTGCTACAAAGGTTTTTGGGCAGCAGACGAAGGTTGTCAAGAATTGATGAGAAAACTCAAAATTCATCACGTAGAAGACTTACAAGGCTATTTTATGAATCGTTTAGAGAAAATCTTGAAAGCGAAAGGTAAAAAGCTCATCGGTTGGGATGAAATCTTAGAAGGCGGTATTTCGCCAGAAGCAACCGTAATGAGCTGGAGAGGCATCAAAGGCGGAATTGAAGCGGCAAAATTAGGACACGACGTAGTAATGACGCCAACAACTTTTGTTTATATAGATTACAACCAAGGCGAAAATACAGTTGACCCGCCAATTTACGCAGGCTTGAGAGTAAGTAAAAGTTATAGTTTTGAACCCGTACCCGATGGTGTAGATGCCAAGTATATTTTAGGCGGACAAGCTAACCTTTGGACGGAACAAATTCCGAATTTACGTTATGCAGAGTACATGTCTTACCCAAGAGTTTGGGCTTTGGCAGACGTTTATTGGTCGCCGAAAGCTTCAAAAAATTGGGACAATTTCTCAAAACGTATGGAAGCACATTTTGAAAGAGCAAGTTTGGCACAAGTAAATTTCTCTCGTGCGGTGTATGACGCAATCGTGAAAACGAGCTTGAAAGACGGCAAACTAAGTATTGAATTAGGTACTGAAATAGCTGATTTAGACATTTATTACAGTATCGACGACACGATGCCTGATAACTTTTCAACAAAATATACTAAAACCATTGAAGCTCCAGAAGGGCCAATTACACTTAGAGTAATTACCTATCGCAAAGGTCAGCCAATTGGTCATTTAATTACTTTAAAAAGAGCAGAATTAGAGAAAAGAGCCAGTAAATAACTCGCTTTTTACTGTATTTTTTAACGTTTCGTTTTCAGATTTTTCTTTTTTACAAAAAGAAAGTTCTCGAAAAACGAAACGTTTTTTTTTCAATTAAATATTTTTTTAATCGCTCAAAATATTTGCATCTTTACGTCTCCCTGCAAAAACTTCCATGAAAGTTTTTTAATCCAGAAAAAAAACAGTAAATTTTATTGAGTAAATAATATTAGCCTGATTATTGTTAATACAAGTACAAGAAGTAGAAATGACTATAACAAACCTTTTTTTGATTCATCATCAAACTTGTATTAATCCTGAATCTGATAATAAAGCATAACCACGAACTATCAATTATGTTGAAACGACTTATATTCATATCGCTTATTTACTTTCATATTGCTGTACCTCCCATATTTGCCCAGTCGGATTACGTTAATTTCAAACGATTTTCTAATAATGAGGGACTTTCGCAAAGCCATGTAAGTGCTATCTTGAAAGATAGCAAGGGTTTTATGTGGTTTGCTACGGACGAAGGTCTTAATAAGTTTGATGCGTATAAATTTACGATTTACAAACACATCGTTACGAACAATGAAAGTATTGCCGACAACAGTGTTTACGATATTTTAGAAGACGAAGACAGTAATATTTGGGTAGCCACTGGTAGCGGACTTGATAAATTTGACAGAAAAAAAGAGACTTTTTCGCACGTTTTTACACAAAATGGCAAGCTAATTATCAGAGATATTTTTAGAGATAGTAAAAAAAGAATTTGGCTTGGAACAAACGCTGGCTTGTACTTATTCAATCCTAAAAATAGAAAAACGATTGCCTTCAAGCATGATGAGCAAAATAAAAACTCTATCAGCAATGATTACATTTTTAGAATTTGTGAAGACGACAAGCAAAATATTTGGATAGCTACGCAAAACGGACTCAATAAACTCAATCCAGAAACCCAAGTATTTACACAGTTTTTTCATAATGAAAAAGACCCGAAAAGTCTTAACTCCAATTTTATAAAAGCTGTTTTTAAAGACAGCAAGAACAATCTTTGGGTGGGTACTTTGGCTGGTGGTATCGCTAAGTACAATCCTGCTGACAATACATTTTTGTCATTTCGCCACAATCCTACCAACCCTCAAAGCCTTGGACACGACGACATACTTTCATTTGTTGAAGATGATTTTGGCAATCTTTGGATAGGAACTGAAAACGGTGGAATAAGTATTTATGATGTATCAAAAAATACATTTACAACACTTATCAACGACCCTTACGACAACAACAGTCTAAGTAACAATTCCATTTACTGTTTATACAAAGACAATATCGGTAATATTTGGGTGGGTACGTATTCGGGCGGCGTGAATTTCTTAGCAAAATCTACTAATAAATTTCCCCTTTTTAAACACCGCATTGGACAAAATAGCTTGAATAATGATATTGTTCTTGCACTTACAAACGATTCAAGAGGAAATATTTGGATAGGTACTGATGGCGGTGGCTTGAATAAATACGACCCTAAAACCAACCAATATACTTTTTACAAAAAACAGGCGAATAACCCTAATAGTCCAAATTCAGACTATGTAGTTTCGGTTATTGAGGTCGAAAAAGATATTTTAGCTCTGGGCTACCACAGAGGCGGATTTGATTTATTCAATACACAAACTGGAAAATTTACTCATCATGTTCAAGATGAAAACCTTTCGAATAGCCTTTCAGCGAAAAGTGTAAGTTGTCTTGCAAAAGACCAACAGGCTAATCTCTGGGTTGGTACTTGGAGAGGTGGGCTTAATTATTATGACCGTAAAACTAAAACTTTTACGCATTTTCTGAACGACCCCAACAATCCCAATACGATTGCAGACAATTTCGTAAGAGCTTTATATCTTGATAAAAATAATAATCTTTGGATTGGCACAGAAAATGGCTTAGATAAATACAATACACTGACCAAAACTTTTACGCATTATAAGCATGACCCTAAAAATGTAAACAGTTTAAGTAGCAATTTGATTAATACCATTTTCCAAAATGATAACGGAGATTTATGGATTGGTACTGGTGTAGGGCTAAGTATTTATCGAGCAAAAAAAGGAACATTTACCAGAATTACAGAAGATAACGGATTGCCTAATAATGTCATTCATGCTATCGTAAAAGACAATACTGGGAACTATTGGATTAGTACCAACAAAGGTATTGCCAGCTACAATCCAAACAGCAAAAAGTTTCGTAAGTATGATATTTCGGATGGTTTGCAAGGCAACGAATTCAAATCTAATTCATCACTCAAAACAAGTGATGGACGCATTTATTTTGGCGGGCCAAATGGTTATAATGCTTTTTATCCAGAACGTATTACCAACAACGACTACATTCCACCTGTTTATATTACTGATTTACTGATACTTAATAAATCTGTAAAACAAAACGAAAAAAACTCGCCACTTCAAGTAAGCATCACCGAAACGCCTAAAATTGTGCTATCGGTAGAGCAATCGGTTATTACGTTTGTATTTTCAGCATTGAACTATACACTTTCTGAAAAAAACCAGTATGCTTATAAGTTGGAAGGTTTTGATAAAATGTGGAACGAAATCGGTACGAAACGAGAAGCCACTTATACCAATTTAGACCCGGGAAATTATGTATTCAGAGTAAGAGCTTCTAACAACGACGGCGTTTGGAACAACGAAGGAACAGCCATTAACATTACGATACTTCCACCCTTTTGGCTGACTTGGTGGTTTAAGTTAATTATGTTTCTATCAATCATTGGCGGTACTTTTGGCTATTACAAATACCGCATTGGTAAGATGAACAAGCAAAAAATGCTTCTTGAAAAAGAAGTAAAATTGCGTACTGCTCAGTTGATGGAATCTACAATTCAGGAAAGAAAAGCCCGAAAAGAAGCCGAACAAGCCAACAAAGCTAAAAGTATTTTCTTGGCTACTATGAGCCACGAAATCAGAACGCCATTGAACGGTATTATCGGAGTAGCCTCGCTTTTGGAAGAAACAGAATTAAACGAAGAACAAAGAAATTATTCAAGAACGATTCACGCTTGTGGAGATGATTTATTGGCGGTAATTAATGACATTTTAGATTTTTCTAAAATTGAATCTGGTAAAATGGAATTAGAATCGAAGGATTTTAATATCAGAGTTTGTACAGAAGAAATCTTGGATGTATTTGCCGTAAAAGCAGCTACGCTCAAATTGGATTTACTTTATCAAATTGAACCAGATGTACCTACACAAATTATTGGTGATAGTTTGCGTTTGAGACAAGTATTAATGAATCTGATTGGTAATGCCATCAAATTCACTGAAAAAGGGGAAATTTTCACTCGAATCTTTATGGTGAGAAATGAACCAAATAAAGCCTTAGAAATTGGTTTCCAAGTAAAAGATACAGGCATTGGTATTCCAGCAGATAAATTAGACCGTCTGTTTAAAGCCTTTTCTCAAGTAGATTCTTCTACCACTCGCCGTTATGGCGGTACAGGTTTGGGCTTGGTGATTAGCGAAAAATTGGTACGACTCATGGGCGGAAAAATGGAAGTTGAAAGTACTTATGGCAAAGGCACAACTTTCACTTTCACCATTAAAGTAGAACCAAGCAATGCCCCTGAAATAGCTCCGCCAGCACCGATGCGAGCAGACTTTTTAGAAAACAAAAAAATATTGGTGATAGATGATAATTCAACCAATAGAAGTATTCTAAAATCTCAGCTTGAATTGTGGAAAATGATTCCGATAGTGGCATCATCTGGAAAAGAGGCTTTGGAGTACGTAGAAAAACATCCAGATTTAAGCCTTGTCATTACGGATATGCAAATGCCAGAAATGGATGGTATTGAGGTTTCTAAAGTTATTTATCATAAAAAACCCAACTTACCAATCATTCTTTTAAGTTCAATTGCTGATGAAAAGCACAAGGATTTCTCGCACTTGTTCTGTTCGGTCATGACAAAACCCGTAAAACAATACGTTTTATATAAAAATATCCTTACTAATTTAACACTTAAAGAAAATAGAGTTTTGACTGAAAAATCAAGTAATCAGCCCGTTGTCCAGAAATTAGCCAGCGATTTTGCAGAGCGTTTCCCGATTTCTATTTTAGTGGCGGAAGACAATCCAATGAATCAGAAATTCACGCTTAAAGTGTTGAGTAAATTAGGCTATGAGGCCGACTTAGCTGAAAATGGTCAATTGGCCGTTGAAGCTTTCAATAAGAAACATTATGATATTGTACTGATGGACTTACAAATGCCTGTAATGGATGGTTTGGAGGCTACCAGTCTTATTCGTAAAAAAGAAAATATCATTCAGCCAATTATTGTTGCAATGACTGCCAACATGATGAACGACTGTAAGTCTGAATGTGATGAAGTAGGTATGGACGATTATATTGGAAAACCGTTCCAGTTGGAGGCTTTTGTGAAACTGTTAGAAAAATGGGGTGGGAAAATTAATGCCAATTACCAAAAACTCAGCAAAGAAGTAGTGTAAAATACCTTATTTCAACAAAATAGCTTATACAAAAAATGCCTAACAATGATTAATATTGTTAGGCATTTTTTGTATGAACTAAACACTATTTTACTAATAATTCAAACGCACTTCCGATTTTTCTTTCTTCCAAACGTTCGGCTATTTCAGTCAAAATTGCAGGGTCATCAATCGTTGATGGCACATTGAAGGATTCACCATCAGCAATTTGTCGCATAATTTTTCTTAAAATTTTTCCTGAACGAGTTTTCGGTAAACGTTTTACTAAAATGGTATTTCTGTAAAAAGCTACCGCTCCGATTTGCTCACGGATTAATGAAACAGTATTTTGTTCTAAAGTACTTTCATCAATGGCTTGTCCATCTTTCAACACTGCAAAACCGACAGGTCTTTGTCCACGCAATTCATCTGCGATACCCACCACAGCACATTCTGCCACGGCTGGATGCGAAGCAATGATTTCTTCCATTGCTCCCGTTGAAAGTCTATGTCCTGCTACATTGATTACGTCGTCGATTCTACCCATGATAAACACATAGCCATCGTCGTCGATATAACCGCCGTCACCCGTGAGGTAATAGCCTTCAAAAGTATTCAAATAAGAAGTTTGGAAACGCTCGTCGTCATTCCAAAGTGTAGGTAAACAACCGGGAGGCAAAGGCAATTTAATACAAACATAACCATTCTGATTGGCTGGTAATTCGTCGCCTGCTTCATTCAAAATCTTGAGTTCAAAACCACAAATTGGCTTCGTAGCCGAGCCAGCTTTTACAGGAAAAGCTTCAATGCCAACCATATTTCCTACAATTCCCCAACCTGTTTCGGTTTGCCACCAGTGGTCTAAAATAGGCAATTGTGTAATTTCTTGTAACCATTCAAGGGTTGGCGGGTCGCAACGTTCGCCAGCTAAGTAAATGGCTTTTAATGAACTAAGGTCATATTTTTTCATCAATTCGGCATGCGGGTCTTCTTTTTTTATTGCCCTAAAAGCCGTTGGAGCAGTAAAGAAACATTTTACTTTATGCTCTTCTATCACTCGCCAAAAAGTACCTGCATCGGGAGTTCTGATGGGTTTTCCTTCAAACAAAATGGTAGTACAACCATAAATCAACGGTGCATAAATAATGTACGAATGCCCAACTACCCAACCTACATCCGAAGCCGCCCAATAAACATCGCCCGGCTCTACATTATAAATACTTTTCATCGAAAAGTGCATCGCCACAGCATGACCGCCGTTGTCTCTTACAATACCTTTAGGTTTGCCCGTTGTGCCAGAAGTATAAAGAATATAAAGTGGGTCGGTAGCATCTACGATTTCACAAGGTGCTTCTTCGGCATCTGCTACTAAAGTTTCGTAATCTACGTCACGGGGTTCGGTCATTGCTGCCTGAGCTTGTGGTCTTTGGAAAATCACACAATGGTCAGGTTTGTGTTCGGCTGCATGAACGGCATCATCCAACAAAGGCTTGTAAGGAATTACTTTTTCAAACTCGATACCGCATGAAGCTGAAATAATTACTTTAGGTTTTGCATCGTCGATTCTAACGGCTAATTCGTGCGGAGCAAAACCGCCAAACACCACTGAGTGAATAGCTCCAAGCCTTGCACAAGCCAACATTGCCATTGCCGCTTGTGGAATCATGGGCATATAAATCACTACGGTATCGCCTTTGGCAACGCCTAATTTTTTAAGTCCGCCCGCCAATTTGGCTACTTCGCTTGTTAATTCTGTATAGCTATACTTTTTTACTGATTTGGTAGCTGGGGAGTCGTAAATAAGGGCAGTTTGGTCGCCTCTACCATTCTCTACATGGTAGTCTAAGGCCAAATAGGCAGTATTCATCTTGCCTCCTTTGAACCATCTATAAAAACCCTTCTCGTCAACAGATAGCGTTTGTTCTGGAGTTTTGAACCACGAAATGTTAGTGGCTTGTTCAGCCCAAAAAGCCTCTCGACTATTGATGCTGAAAGAGTATCTTTCTACGTAATACATTGATTTATAAGTTTATACAATTGTTTTGTTATATCCCTGAAGTAATTTCGCTGAGTATTTTCACTAAAAATAAATACCTAAATGTTCAACGGAATCGTTGGTTTTTGAACATTTATTCCCTCGAAATTTTCCTTCAAAAAATTGATTTGTTTTCTAAGTACTAATTTAAGAATTAGTAAGAAATTCTCTTAAAAAACTTAGCTAATTAGCTATTTGTACTTTTGGCTATGAAACTACCCAAGATGAGCTATAAAAAGAAGAAGTATAGCCCTAAAATGCAGCAACATTTAGGGCTATTGATAAAATTATTTTACCTAAAAATCAAGGTTTCCTAATTGGTTAATGTCTTTCACTTCAATGATTTTTTGCTGATAACCATTCAACGTTACATTTATCATTGCCAAGCCTACTTGTTGCAAAGTACTGGCGGAATTGGGGAAAAATCTTTTTAAAATCGGATACATCCAACCAATATAAGTATAAAATGATAGGGTGTTTTTCAAGCCTTTTGTGGGATGAATATAGCCCGGACGAAAAGCAAATACTTGCTTAAATGGCAATTTCATCAAATCATTTTCTGTTTTTCCTTTTACTCTTGCCCACATACTTTTCCCTTTTTCTGTGCTATCGGTACTTGCACCAGAAACATAACAGAATGTCATATCTGTATTTTGTTGGCTCAGTATTGTTGCAAAACCCAAAGTCAGCGTATAAGTGAGTTTGGTGTACTCAGGCTCTTTTTTGCCAACAGAGGTAACTCCCAAGCAGAAAAAACAGGCATCGTAGCCTGTAAGTTGTGATTTTACGGCTGTAAAATCATAGAAATCTTGGTGAATGATTTCCTTTAATTTCGGGTGACTCACTCCGCAAGGTTTTCTATTGATTACTAAAACTTCCTCTACGGAATCGTGCAATAGACATTCGTGCAGAACGCCTTCGCCTACCATACCTGTTGCCCCTGTGACGATTACTTTAATTGTACGCTGTTTCATTGTGCGTTGTTGTTATTCTGATTCTAAAAGTAAATTCACCGCTGCCCGAGCCATGTGTGTTGGCGAAGCTGAAGCAAACAAAGGTTGCACTACTTTTAAAATATTGGTTGTATAGCGATTATCAACATTGATGCTATCTAAAGTACTAAACAAGCTATTGCAAAGTAAAAAATGATACTGTTGGTCTCTAAGGTCGAACACAATTATTGCCTTTGTAATTCCCCAATCTACATCCAAACAATACAAAAAAACAGGAAAATCTAATACATCTAAACCATTGAGTGATGCAAACAAGTCGGCATCAAAAAATTCGTATTCAAAGAAAGTATGAGTAATGTTTTTTTCCTTTAAGATTTTTGAAAGTTCATATAGCTTTTGCTTCATTATCACCAGTGGAATATCTTCGGGAGCGTATTTGCTAAAGGGTTGCCACGATAAAGAACTCAATTCATAGTATTCAAGCGAAGACTTTGCTAAGTCTAATTTATAGTCGAAAAGCGGATAACCCGGTGCAAAATAACCTGGATAAAAATACTTCAAACCTTGCTGCTTTGAATACTTCATTTTTAGCAACATCAAGTATTTTCCCAAACTGTATTTGCGATAGTCGGGGTCGTAAAAGCAACTAATGCCTGCGGAAGTGTTTTCGCCTAAATCGAAAAAACCTGTTGCAATCAGTTTTTGCTGGTCGTAGATATTTACTTGATAAGTATTATAAATATCATTTTTGCCATCATGATAAAGTAAGTATTCCAAAGATGGAGCGGCCTCGAAACTGATATGATTTTTATACTTCAAAAAAAGCTCTTCATGCGTAGCAGTTACCTTTACTGGTACAATTTCAACGCTAAAAGCGGCATTGAGTTTCTCTAATTTTAGCTGTGTTTTAGACGGCACAAAAGTATCTAAATCAATTCTTAGCCAAATAGCACTGTAAAATACACCTGAAAATCTCAGAAAATTAGTCGTAAAAATGGTTTGTCCCATTCTAAACCATCCGTGAGCAAGGTAATTGTCAAGTTCTTTAGGATGTAGGGCGGTTGGATAGTTTAATTTCGCAAGCATCTTTAATCAAAAACAAAAGGTAAATAGTGATAAAAGTAAGCAAAATGTTTGTCTATTGAAAGTATGGATTTTATTCAGAATACGAATACTTTTTTGGCTCGCTCTTAAAATTTCTCTATCGAATAGCAACCGCAAAGCTCAAAATAAAGACTGAGAAAAATCACCTTCCATTTATACAGCGAATTTGCTACTTTTGATAAATCACTTAAAAGCAATCTTTTAGTGTAATATCAAACCAAAAACCAGATGAAAATTGTCTATTTTCTATTCTTTTCCCTCCTATTCCTTTCTTGTAAAGAAAAGCAAGAGCAAACACAAGTAGAAATAATGAATATTTCGGAGTCGGTGTATGCTTCAGGAATTGTAAAAAGTAAAAATCAATATCAAGTTTTTTCTAAAGTAAGCGGTATCATCGACGAGCTGTATGTGAAAGAAGGAGATTTCGTACAGAAAGGTCAGCCTTTGATGAAAATCTTTAACCAAACCAGCCGACTAAATACCGAAAATGCGGCTTTGTTGGCTGAAAACTCTGCTCTTCAAGCCAATGCCGACAAACTGAAAGATTTGAGTATTGCGATAGAACTGGCTCATAAAAAACTTCAAAATGATTCTTTACTTTTTGTCCGTCAGAGTAATCTTTGGTCACAACAAGTAGGTACAAAAGTAGAATTCGAGCAAAGAGAATTGGCTTATAGCAATTCAAAAATTGCGTATCAATCTGCCATTTTGAAGTACAAAGAATTGAAGCGACAAGTAAATTTTTCGGCAGCACAATCCAAGAAAAATTTAGCCATTAGCCAAACGATGGAAGCCGATTATACTTTGAAAAGCGAGTACACAGGACGATTGTACAGTTTGCAAAAAGAAAAAGGCGAAATGGTAAATGCACAAACGGCTGTGGCTACGATTGGCGATGCCAATTTGTTCAGTTTAGAATTGCAAGTAGATGAAGACGATATTGTCAGCATAAAAAAAGGACAAGTAATAATGGTGACTTTAGACAGTTATCAAGGCGAAGCTTTTGAAGCTGTGGTTGAAGAGATTGACCCTTTGATGAATGAAAAAACAAGAGCCTTCACGGTAAAAGCCAACTTTACAAAACAACCTCAATTACTTTTCCCAAATCTGACGGTTGAAGCCAATATTATTCTACAAACCAAAGCAAAAGTGCTGACCATTCCACGAAATTATTTGATAGAAGACACTTATGTTTTGAACGAAAAGAATGAAAAAATAAAAGTAAAAACAGGTTTGAAAGATTATCAAAAAGTAGAAATCATTTCAGGTTTACAAGCCAAAGACATCATTCTAAAACCTACAAAATGAACACAAAACTGATTATTCGTATCGCTAAATCGCTTTTATTAGCTCGCTGGCGACAAACACTTGTGGCAGCCGTAGGGGTTACTTTCAGTATCACGATGTTCATTACTTTATTGGGTTTTATGAATGGGTTGAACGATTTATTGGATAGTTTAATTCTCAACCGCACGCCACACGTTAGACTTTTTAATGATATAAAAGCCAGTAAAAACCAACCTATCGACCTTTCTGGGCGGTTTAAGGCTTACCATAATTTTATCAAATCTATCAAACCAAGTGGCAACAGCACCGAAATCCGTAACAACGGATTAATCATGCAAGTGCTTCGCAAAGACGACCGAGTACTGGGCATTTCGCCAAAAATGACGGCACAAGTATTTTATAATATTGGCGAAATAGACATTACAGGCGTTGTAAATGGCATTGATGTAGAAGCAGAAAGTAAGTTATTTTTCTTTCAAGATTATGTTACCGAAGGCTCGTATCTTGATTTAAAAAATGTACCTAACAGTATTATTTTGGGCAAAGGTGCAGCCGACAAAATGCTGGCAAAAATTGGTGATGTCATTCAAATTACCACGCCCAAAGGCGAAAGATTTCCCTTGAAAGTAGTTGGTTATTTTCAGTCGGGCATTGTGGATATTGATAAAGTACAAAGTTATGCTTCCATCAAAACTGCACAAAAATTATTGGGAGTTACCAACAGTTATGTTACCGACATTCAGGTAAAACTTAAAGACATGACGCTCGCTCCTGTCCTTAGCAAAGAGTACGCCCATATTTTCAATACCGATGCCGAAGATATTCAAACCGCCAATTCGCAGTTTGAAACTGGGAGTTCAATTCGTACTTTGATTTCCTACGCCGTGGGAATTACTTTATTAATTGTGGCAGGTTTTGGGATTTATAATATTCTGAACATGATGATTTATGAAAAAATGGATACCATCGCCATTTTAAAAGCCACAGGTTTTTCGGGAAAAGATGTGAATAGAATCTTTATTACGATAGCCCTAAGTATTGGCTTTTTTGGTGGAATTACCGGTTTAGTTTGTGGGTTTTTACTCTCTTCGGTTATCGACCAAATTCCATTCAATACAGCAGCATTGCCAACCGTGAGTACCTATCCGATAAATTACGACCTTAAATTTTACTTTATCGGAATATCTTTCTCATTAATCACAACCTATTTCGCTGGACTTTTCCCTGCACGCAAAGCAAGTAAAATCGACCCTGTGGACATTATTAGAGGAAAATAATATGCAACATTCAACCATTATTGAGGCAAAAGCCATCAACAAAAGTTTCCACGACCCCGTAACGATTCCGATTTTGAAGGATATTAATTTTTCTGTAAACAAAGGAGAATTTACTTCAATCGTAGGAAAATCTGGTTGTGGAAAATCTACTTTGCTGTATATTCTTTCTACAATGGATACCGACTATGAAGGCGAATTATTGATTGATGGTATCAGTATGCAAGGCAAAAAAGAGCAAGATTTAGCAAGAGTAAGAAATGAAAAAATTGGTTTTGTTTTTCAATTTCACTATTTATTGAATGAGTTTACGGTTTTACAAAATGTCATGTTGCCAGGTTTGAAACTCAATAAATATTCAGAGCAAGAATTAGAACACCGAGCCATGGAACATCTCAGAAAGTTAGGCATCGAAAACCAAGCCTTGAAAAGTGCGACACAACTTTCGGGCGGAGAAAAACAAAGAGTAGCCATTGCCAGAGCCTTAATCAACGACCCACTGATAATTATGGGCGACGAACCTACGGGCAATTTAGACAAAAAGAATACAGAAGTAGTTTTTGAAATTTTTCAACAATTAGCCACCGAGTACCACCAAGCCCTATTAATCGTAACCCACGACCCAAGCTTTGCCAGTAGAACAAATCGAATTATTGAAATGGAGGATGGGAGGATTATTAAGAGTTAAAATAAATTTATTTTTGTTATTTTTATGATTAAAACTTTCAAATCTATTATGCGACTTATATCACTATGAATAAAACTCAAAGAGACAGCTTAAAAAGTAGATTAAAAGCACTATCGTATTACCAAATTGCTGGTGGTGTTTATGGTATTGGTAATATAATTTGGGTTATTTCTACCAGTATAATTACAATGGATAGACTCTTCTTTTTAGTACTCATTATCCCTCTTACAATTCTTAATTCCTACTCCATTTTTGTTGGAAAACAGTTATTGAAAGGTAAAATTGAAAACGGGTTAAAACATTCAATGATTAATCAGGCATTACAAGTATTTTATTTTGAATTGTTTGGATATGCTTACCAATTCATTGCTGGTATTGGAGTAGTTTTTACCATCGATTATACAGATGACCTACTTTTAAGAACCACATTTTCTCTGCCCACATCACAATTATCAATCAATTTTAATGGCGATTTAATAATAGCTGGATTAAACCTAATACCATTGTTTTTGATTAGATTTATTATTAAGGCTCAGGAAAAAATTGAAGATCTAAATTATGAATTCAGATTATGAAATATCAGATTCTTGAGTGTTATTCCGTAAATTTGATTATCAATTAGCTATATCATGAGAGCAAAATATATCAACCCATTTACAGATTTCGGATTCAAAAAAATCTTTGGCGAAGAAGCAAGTAAACCCCAATTACTTGACTTCCTGAATGCCCTATTGCCTCAAGCCAATAAAATTGTTGATTTATCATTCAAAAATGCCGAACAATTAGGCATAACAGATGCTGATAGAAAAGCGATTTATGATATTTACTGCGAAAATGAAAAGGGTGAGAAGTTCATTGTTGAACTTCAAAAAGCGAAGCAAAATTACTTCAGAGAAAGAACTATCTATTACTCAACTTTCCCTATCAGAGAGCAAGCAGAAAAGGGTAATTGGAATTATAATTTAAAAGCTGTTTACTGTATTGGTATCTTAGACTTTACTTTTGATGATTACGAAGCTGAAACAGAAAAACACGAGGTTGTTCATTTTATCAAACTAAAAGACCAAAAGGGGAAAGTATTTTACGATAAACTTACCTATATCTATCTTGAAATGCCCAATTTCAAGAAAAGCGAAGCAGAACTTGAAACTCGCTTAGATAAATGGCTGTATTTTATCCAAAATTTAGAAGATTTCCAATCGATACCTATCATCTTTAAAGAGGAAGTATTTACACAAGCTTTCGAGAAAGCTGAAATTGCCAAATACAACCAAGTAGAATTAGATAGCTATGAAAGTAGCCTGAAGGTTTTTAGAGACAACAAGGCAACATTCGACTATGCCAAAGAAACAGCCTATAACGAAGGCATTGCAGATGGTATTAAAGAAGGAGAACTGAAAGCTAAATTAGAAATAGCTAAAACGCTCAAAGCCAATGGTGTTCCTACTGAGCTTATTATTTTGACAACTAAGTTAAGTAAAGAAGAAATAGAAAAGCTCTGAGATTTTAATAAAAATCTCAGAGCTTCACACTTCATAGCTATTGATTAATAACTCAACTCTACAATTTCTTTTACTATCGCAGGCGTGATGTCTTTACGTTCGCCGAGAGCTTTCCAACCTCTTTCTGTGAAACGTTTTTCGATAAAATCTGCTGATTTCGCATAATCATCTGTGTATTCAGATAAGCGAGTTTTTACGCCTAATTCATGTAAAAACGCTACTGTGCGGTCGATGGCAGCATTGGCTCTTTCTTCCAAAGTTCCTTCGGTGATATTCCAAATTCTCTGCCCGTATTGTGCCAACTTTTCCTTTTTGTTCTCGAAACGTACTTTATAAAGATTAGGGAAAATTATCGCTAAGGTTCTTGCATGGTCGATATTGTACAAGGCTGTTAGTTCGTGACCAATGGCATGAGTTGCCCAGTCGGTCGGAACGCCTTTTTGTATCAAACCATTCAAAGCCATTGTACAACTCCACATAAAATTAGCCGCTGCCTGATAATCGCTTGGGTCTTCAATGATTTTTGGAGCTACTTCTACTAAAGTCTGTAAAATACTTTCTGCAAAACGGTCTTGTAGTAAAGCACCTGCTGGGTAGGTCAAATACTGTTCCAATACGTGCGTATAAGCATCTACAATACCATTGACCAATTGTGTTTTAGGAATACTTTTGATTACTTCTGGGTCGAGTACCGAGAACTTAGGGAATAATCCTGGGCCACCCATTCCTAATTTTTCATGCGTTGATTTACGGGTAATTACCGCTCCAGAATTCATTTCTGTACCTGTTGCTGGCAAAGTAAGTACTGTTCCGAAAGGCATTGCTTTGGTTGTACGCACAGGCTTGGTTAAAATCTCCCAAGGGTCGCCCTCATAATCTACGGCTGCCACTAAGAATTTTGTTCCATCTATGACCGAACCGCCGCCTACTGCTAATACAAAATCAACCTTTTCAGCACGCATGATTTCTACGGCTTTCATCAAAGTTTCATAACTTGGATTTGGTTCGATACCCGAAAATTCTATTACTTTTCTGCCTGCTAAAGCTTTGGTTACTTGTTCATAAACGCCGTTTGTCTTGATACTTCCTCCGCCATAAGTCATTAATATTGTTGCGTCCGTAGGAATTTCTTTGGCTATCGTAGCGATTTGTCCCTTACCAAAAATGATTTTTGTGGGGTTCTGAAAATCGAAATTTAACATGGTGAATTTTGTTTTGTTTATCATTTTAATGCAAAACTGCATAATTCCTCAACAAGCCTGTGGTTTGAAAAGTTTCTGTGATACGTTTTCTCTATACGGTCGTCTCAATCCTTTTTGCTTTATTTATCAATTACAATGCCTTCGTATTCGCCAATTTTAGCTACTTGGAAATGTATAAAACCATCTTTCCATGTATATTTTACAGGTGATTTTGTAGCTAAGTTATATACTTTTGAAGGCTTGAAGCTTGTCTTGATTGTAAAATTACGTCCATAAACAGGTAAGGCATCAAAGTAAGAATTCCCACTAAAGCCTGTAAGATTGATGAGATGTACTATCAAACCATTGTCTGTATTTCCGATATTTTTATTGGCTATATTTTTTCCGTAGGCTTGCAAAATCACTTCTATCCTTTCGGGTGCATCGGTTTGAACAAGTTCTTTTGCTTTCGGAAATATATAATCTATCGCATCTAAAAGTATATTTTTATGTTCTTCGTAGCCATGTAAATAGTATAGCTTCCCGATATTGATGGGCAATATTACATTTTTACTTTGTGGGAATTCTTTTATTCCCATCGCATAGTAATTAATTGGGTCGTGTCCTCCAATGATTTCTGGCGGCCCGGGTCTTCCTTTACTTAGGATTGGAAATAGCTTTTTGTCTGTTCCTGATAAATCATAAAGCCCTAAATTGAATTTCCAAAACAGCATTTTTTGCAGGGTAAAACGCTTGAGAATATTAGCATCATTTGGTTGTAAATAAAAGCCTGTTCCGTCGTGGTCTTTATTGATAATCTTTGCTCCGAATAGCTCTTTCAATGTTTCGGGACTATCAAATAAACTTCTGTTGGTGGCTATAATATTTGTCCCTGCTTTGCTTATTTCTTTCAGTAGTGCTATGGCTTCTGGTTTTAGGTAAGTAATTTCTGGCAGGATGATTAATTGATATTGTTTTACTTTATCCGCTACATTGGCAAGCTGTGCATCTTCAATAATATCAAAAGGCAAATGTGCTTCTTTTAACATTAACTGAATACCTCGGTACTCTTGCATGGGGTCGCCATTTGGCCATGAACCTGGAGCTATTAATGCTATTTTGGCAACAGATTTATAATTTCCGAAATAGGCTTCGTGCTTTTTGTGAAAAGCGTAAATCTTTTTAAACACTGGATAATTTCTTTCGTCTTCATAACCTCGCATATCGCCCATCATGCTCATATCTAAACCTGAACCATTGGCAATATTTTCGTACAACCTGATACTTACTTCTTCTGGTTCGGCGGCATTATAACGTGACTGAAATGAGATTTGCTGAATACTTGCATTACTGATAATATGGTTTGGAAACGAATTGCGTGCATTACTCACATTATCCGATGCCGAATATGGCCAATAAGGCAAATTACTGGTTTGGGATTCATGGCGAATAATGTCCACGTGTTTATCCAGATAAGTACAAATAGCAATTTGTTCGCTCTTGGACTTTACTAATTTATGCAATCGCTCCGACCAATCTTCAATGGTACTTTTTTTGAAAGCTAAGTATTCTTGAAAAACTGGGTCGGCTTTATCTTCTACTGTTGGTAAGGTTTTTCCATTACTGTATTCGGCAAAACGTTTTTTATCATACTCATTTTGGTCGATACCATGATATTTGCCTTCATAAGGGTTATTTACTTGATAACCCGGCATATTTAGGAAGATTCCGTCAACAGGAAAAAAATCTATGACTTCTTCAATAATCTTAAAAGCCTTTTCTTGCACATAAGGGGCGTTGATTGAAACAACATACATATCAGTATTGATAATACGCTCATTCTTGGCTGAGATATAACACCAATCTGGATGTGCCTTGAAGATACTTTCGTGAACTCTACTAAAGTCAAAACGAACGATGACCTTAATATTTTTTTGATGACATTTATCCACTACTTCTTTCAACATATTATTTTTCATCCAAGGATTCTTGTAATGAAAATCCAGCTTGGTATCATAAAAAGCCATGATTCCTCCTGCATTGATGATGAGCGTATTAGCAGAAAAATCCACTAAATCTTTTACTAAGGAATCGGGATTGAGCGTAGCGGCTTCGTAGGCAGGAAGATTGGTTTGTATTACTCTTAAATTATTTTGCTTCCACCAAAATTTGGGAGATGATTGTTGAGCAAAAATGCCTTCTGACAAACATGATAATAATAAAAACAGGGAAAGGATTCTCATAGATTAAATATTAAAGGTTCTTGTCATAAAAATAGAATAAATTACTTAAAACAAAAGTGTGGCTGTGTGCCTACGTTGGAAAGTAATCATAAATTGACAAGTATATCAAACAAGGTTACGCTGTAAAACGCTAAGAAATAAACAAACAAAACCCTTTGCAATCGACGATTTGACAAAATCGAAAGCAAAGGGTTTTCAACTAATGTGAAGAATATATTCTTATAAATCGCCTTTCAACTGGAAAGTAAGTACTGGTAATGGAGAACGAAGAATGACTTGTTTTGACTTACTTGGGTCGATAATTTGTGATAAGAAATTACGATGATGAGCTGCTAAAACAATCAAATCAGCTTCTTGAACTTTCGCCAAAGTCAAAATTCCATCGGTAACACTGCCAGCTTTTACCATAACAATTTCAAATTTTTCGCTGGCAAATTTGCTTTTAATTTCTGCTAAAAACTGCTGGTCGGGCTGAACGTCTGGTTCAAATGCTACTTCTACTTTTACTAAATTTACATTTGCCTCAAGTTTATTCGCCATCGCAAATACTTGTGTTAATACTTCTGTTTCGTCAAATTCAAGTTGAGTAGCGTATAAAATCTGCTTGATTTTTACCTCCTCAATTTGATTCGGAATTGCCAGTACTGGGATATTCGCCTTAGCTGTGATATGTGCGGCATTACTTCCGATTAATTTATCTAAAAATCCTCCAGAACCTGTTCTACCAATTACCAACAAATCAATCTGTTTCTCTTCGATAGCATCAAAAATACCTGATGTTACGTCATTCAATTCAAGAATCGTTTCGTATGCAATTCCAGCCTCTTCGAGTACTTCAATAGAAGGAGTAAACTTGGCACTCACACTTTTTTGCTGCTCGTCTAAGGCTTCTTGCATCATTACGGCATCCGCATACACGCCGGGTTCCATCCAATAGGGAAGGTAAGTATGAATCAAATAAATTTTTGACTGATACGCTTTTGCCAACAAAATGGCGTGCTGCAAAGCTTTATCTGCATTTTTAGAAAAATCGGTTGCTACAAGTATGTTTTTCATGGTTTGTAAATTGGTTTAATTTTAACTCAAAGTTCTATGTATTTCTGTACATATATCCTTGTAAATATCAGCCCTAAAACTGAATTTCATCATGCTATTTAAGTTAATTTTCCGATAAATTATCAGTTTATTTTCACACATACGTTTTTTTTAAATAAATGATTATAAGTATTTTAGTGTAAAATATCGTTTGCTTATTACGATTTACTAACATACCATTTTCATCAAGGCTATATTCATGAGTAAGACTATTTTTCAAACCGAAAAAAGGGAGGATTTTCAATCTAAAATCAAAAAAATTAGGTTCAATTTATTTCCTGCTTATAGGCGTTCTGGCGGAAGAGTGTGTTTTTTATCAAGCGACTGGAAGGAGATTCACATTAAAATTGGCTTAGACTGGACAACCCGCAATTATGTAGGTTCTGTTTTTGGAGGAAGTATTTATGCCGCTTTAGACCCTATTTATATGGTGCAACTCATCAATATTTTAGGTGAAAATTATGTCGTTTGGGATAAATCGGCACAGATTAGTTTTATAAAACCTGTTAAAAAAACGGTTTATGCCAGATTTTTGCTGAGTGATGACTTACTCGAAGAAATTAAAGACAAGATAGAAAAAGAACAAAAGTATATTTTTGATTTAAAGGTTTGTTTTGAAGACGAAAACCAAACCATTTATGCCGAAGCCATCAAAACCATTTATGTTGCTGATAGAAAGTATTATCAACAACGCAAAAAGTAAAAACAAAAAAGGCTTGAACTAACAATTTCTTGTTACTCAAGCCTTTCTATCACTCCAACTTACACCTTATCAACAATTGTTTACAACTCTCAACGAAATTAAACGGTTTGAGAGAATAATTTTCTCTCAGTTTTTTCTTGCAACATTCTTTTATCAAAAGCCATACAAATATTACGAATGAATGGTCTTCCTTCTGGTTTTACTTGTAATGAGTTTCGGTCGTAAGTCAGTAAGCCATCTTGTTTGAATCCTTCTAACTTACTGAATAATACTTGTTTTTCTTCAAAATTAAAATCATCGTCAGCCCAAGAAGTGGCAAACTGACACATGATGTCTAAAATTTGTTGGCGGATTGTTAAATCTTCTTCTGTTAGGATATGTCCTTTCAGCATTGGCAATTGGTTATTTTCAATCATGGTCTGGTACTCGTCGATGTCTTTAACATTTTGTGAAAAACCCGACCACGAGTCACTGATAGAAGACACGCCCAACCCTAATAATACTTTGGTTTGCGTGGTGGTATAACCCATAAAGTTTCGGTTTAAAGTACCATTTTGCATTGCTTTAAACATAGAATCATGTGGCAAGGCAAAATGATCCATTCCTATTTCGGCGTAGCCGTTTTCTTCAAAGAGGTTTCTTCCTGTTTCATAAAGCTGACGTTTTAATTCAGCCGAAGGTAAATCTTCATCCCTAAAACCACGCTGTCCGTTTCCTTTTATCCACGGAACGTGTGCATAGGAGTAAAAAGCCAATCTATCGGGCTGTAACTCCAAGGTTTTAGCGATGGTATCTTCAATAGATGAAATTTGCTGGAAAGGTAATCCAAAAACCAAATCATGGCTGATAGATTCGTATCCAATGGCTCTACTCCATTCTGTTACTTGTCTTACGTTTTCAAAAGGCTGGATTCTGTGAATCGCTTTTTGAACAACAGGGTCGTAGTCCTGAACGCCAAAGCTTACTCTTGTAAAACCTAAATCGTACAAAGTTTTTAGGTGCTGGAAAGACGTATTATTCGGATGTCCTTCAAAACTAAATTCATGTGCAGTACTTACGCTGGCATGTTTCAGAATACCACTAATCAACAAATCAAGCATTTCGGGAGCAAAAAAACTGGGCGTTCCTCCGCCTAAATGAATTTCTGTGATATTGGGTTTTTCAGAAAAATGGCTCAAATACATTTCCCACTCTTTCAAAACAGCCTGAATATAAGGCTTCTCTACTTGGTGATTTTTGGTGATGCGTTTATTACAACCACAAAAAGTACAAAGACTTTCGCAGTAAGGTAAATGTATATAAAGGCTAATACCAGTATCAGTATTGGTAGTTTCAAAAGTACTCGTTAGAGACGATAACCAAGCAGATTCGCCGAAGCCATCGTTCTGCCAAAAAGGGACAGTTGGATAGCTGGTATAGCGTGGGCCGGGTACATTGTATTTGTTTATCAGCGTATTCATAGCTCAAATTTACTCGCAAGTTTCTTCCTGTTCTTATGATTTTTATCAGTTTTAGTTCTGATATATCCTTGTTCACCCTCTGATTAATCTCATGGGTAAAGCAAGGCTTTTATCCGAATTTTGAGCCACAAATCAAACTGATAAACCCTTAAAAAAATGCAAATTATCTTCTTTATGATTGGCGTAAGTTTATTGATGGCTTTGGGTTTCCTTGGAGCTTTCTTCTGGTCGATGTCAAAGGGACAAAATGATGATTTGCATACGCCCGCCATGCGTATCTTATTTGAGGACAAAGAACCAAACTAATTCCCCCCATGAAAAATCACACACAGAATCACGACAGTCACGAACACAAAAAATGTAAATGTGACAAAGACTGCAAACGCTGCAAAGCCCTAAAAGAAATTGATTTTGAGCTAATTAACCAGAAATAAATAAATTATGTCAGCTATTAATACCAACGTAGAACATTTTGAGTACGACAATAAAATCGTCCGAAATTTTGCACTTGCCTCTATCATATTTGCCATAGTGGGCTTGCTTGTCGGAGTGGTAATTGCTACTCAATTATTCATGCCCTCGGCCAATGTAACCCAGTATTTCACTTTTGGGCGTATTCGTGCATTACATACTAATGCCGTAATTTTCGCTTTTGTAGGAAATGCTATTTTCGCTGGGGTGTATTATTCATTACAACGCCTTTGTAAGGCTCGTTTATTCAGCGATTTACTTTCGCAGATTCACTTTTGGGGTTGGCAATTAATCATTTTATCGGCAGCGATTACGCTTCCTTTAGGGATTACCACTTCTAAAGAGTATGCAGAGTTAGAATGGCCAATTGACATTGCAATTGCTCTGATTTGGGTAGTATTCGGCATTAATATGTTTGGTACTATTTTCAAACGTCGTGAGCGTCACTTGTATGTAGCCATTTGGTTTTATATCGCTACTTTCGTCACTGTGGCAATGTTGCACATCGTAAACTCTTTAGAATTACCTATTTCATTCTTGAAAAGTTATTCTATTTACGCTGGTGTTCAGGATGCTTTGGTACAATGGTGGTACGGACACAACGCTGTGGCATTCTTCCTTACTACTCCATTTTTAGGTTTGATGTACTATTACCTACCTAAAATGGCGAATCGCCCTGTATATTCTTATAAATTATCTATTCTTCACTTCTGGTCTTTAATTTTCTTGTATATCTGGGCGGGGCCTCACCACTTACTTTATACAAGTTTACCAGACTGGGCTCAGTCTTTAGGTACAGTATTCTCAATCATGTTGATTGCTCCATCTTGGGGAGGTATGATTAACGGTTTGCTTACCCTTCGTGGAGCTTGGGACGGCGTAAGAGAGGACCCAAGATTGAAAATGATGGTAGTAGGTATTACCGCTTATGGTATGGCTACTTTTGAAGGGCCAATGCTTTCTTTGAAAAACATCAACGCTATTGCTCACTATACCGACTGGATTCCTGCACACGTACACGTTGGTGCTTTGGGTTGGAATGGTTTCCTTTCATTTGCCATCATGTACTACATGATTCCAAAAATTTATGGCAACGAGATTTTCTCTAAAAAATTGATCAATTACCACTTCTGGTTAGGTACTTTGGGTATTTTGTTCTGGGCTGTTCCGATGTACATCTCAGGCTTTACACAAGGGATGATGTGGAAAGAATTCACAGCAGAAGGTAACTTGAAATACGGTAGCTTCTTGGAAACTACTCTTCAAATTATCCCAATGTACATGATGCGTGCTTTTGGTGGAGTACTATACTTGGTAGGTGCTTTGTTGGGTGCTTATAATATCTTCAAAACAATGTTGGTAGGTAAACTAATCGCCAACGAGGCTGCTCAAGCTCCTGCATTAGAAAAAGTATTTGTGGCTACTGGCTCTGATACTCACTGGCATAGATGGATTGAACGTAAACCTATCCAATTATTAGTAGGTGCGTTGATTATGGTGGCAATTGGTTCAATGATTGAATTGATTCCTACATTAACGATTAAATCTAATATTCCGACGATTGCTTCTGTTCAGCCTTATACTCCATTGGAATTACAAGGTAGAGATTTGTACATCCGTGAAGGTTGTGTTTCGTGCCATAGCCAAATGATTCGTCCTTTCCGTTCTGAAACTGAACGTTATGGCGAGTACTCTAAAGCTGGTGAATTTGTGTATGACCACCCATTCTTGTGGGGTTCAAAAAGAACTGGGCCAGATTTACATCGTGAAGGTGGCAAATATCCAGACTCTTGGCACTATCACCACATGAGAGAACCAAGTTCAATGTCGCCGGGTTCTATTATGCCTTCTTACGATTGGTTGCTATCACAATCTTTGAATAGCTCGAATACCAAAGATAAATTGAAAGCGATGAAAACTTTGGGTGTTCCTTACGATGAATATGCTATCGAACACGCAGAAGAAGACCTAAAAATTCAGGCAAAAGGTATTTCAGACAACTTGGCGAAAGAAGGTATCAAAGTAGCACCAGACAAAGAAATTATCGCTATGATTGCCTACTTACAAAGAATAGGTACTGATATTAAAAAAGGACAACAATAATAGTAACCTCCCCCCCCTGCCCCCTCTCCTTTTGAGAGGGGGAGAAGTTTAAGCGATTTTCGATTCAATATCAATTTCTTTCAGAACTGTATTTGAAACGAAATATTTTGAAAGGGTTTCTCCAAAGTTCCCCCTCTCAAAAGGAGAGGGGGGCAGGGGGTGAGGTTACCCATAAACACACAAAACGATGTTCAGACAATTATTAAATAATGTTCAAGGAGCGGATGTTCCTATGATTACTTCCCTACTCATATTTTTCGTGTTTTTCTTAATGGTTGGTGTTTATCTGTTCATCATTGATAAAAAACACGTTCAATACATGAGCCACTTACCTTTAGAGGAAAACAATTAAGATATAACGTTGAAACGCACATCTTAAAGATTCAATACTCAGCCAATTATTGAGTATTACATCTGATGCCGTTGAAATTTAAGAAATCTAAAATCAGATGAAAAAGATATTTATATTCTCATTTCTTTTAGGCTCGCATCAAATCTTTGCGGCCGATGCCCCACAAAAAGACTACTTTTTCGGAGGTATTAAAACTGCTGAGGACTTGCTCATGGTTTCGATTCTGGGCATTCTTATTATTACTTGTGTTGTCATTTGCTTTGTTGCTTACAACTTGATTCAGAAAGTAAATGCTATTCTGAAACCACAACAGCAAGTAGATGACGCCTATCTTCAAGCCATGGAAAATCGTACTTTCTGGCAGAAATTGGGTAGTTTGAAACCACTATCAATGGAAAAAGACTTGGAGATGGATCATAAATATGATGACATTGCTGAGTTGGACAACCCTACTCCGCCTTGGTTTATGTACCTTTTCTATGCTACGATTGTTTTTGGTGTATTTTATTTAATTGGTTTCCACATTATCGGTAATGGTAATGTTATGACTAATGAATACTCAGAAGAAGTATCTATCGCAGAGAAAGCTCGTGAAGAGTACATGAAAAAATTCGCTAATGCTGTCAACGAAGACAACGTAAAAGCCTTGACTGACGCTAAAGCTTTGGAAAGCGGAGCTAAAATTTATACACAAAACTGTGTGGCTTGTCATGGTGAAAAAGGCGAAGGAAAAGTTGGGCCAAACCTTACCGACGAATTCTGGCTTCATGGTGGTTCTGATAAAAATATTTTCCATACCATCACAGAAGGTGTACCTGAAAAAGGGATGATTTCTTGGAAAAAAACCTTGAATCCTATTCAAGTTCAACAAGTATTAAGCTATATCGTTTCTTTGAAAGGCACTAACCCACCAAATCCAAAAGAACCGCAAGGTGAAAAATATGAGGCCTCTGGCAGTAGTCCAGCGGCGGATTCTACCACAAACAAAACCACAAGTAGTATTTCAGCAAAGTAAAATAATAAATCCCCTAAGCCAAACTTAGGGGATTTGCTTTTAACCTTAACAAAGATACAGTCACTATGTGATTGCTATCTGAATCAAGAAAATGAAACAGGCAAAAATAGATACCAGTAATTACAGAGACCACCTCTCAAACGTAACAGAAACGGGTAAAAGAATTTGGATTTACCCACGTATCGTTATCGGGAATTTTTATAAACTCCGTACTTATTTTTCATGGTTATTATTGGGCTTACTTTTTGGTTTGCCTTTAATCGAAATCGACGGTCACCCGATTTTTCTTTTTAATGTTCTTGAAAGAAAATTTATCTTTTTTGGCGTAACTTTTTTCCCACAAGACTTCCATTTAGTAGCCATTGGTTTACTTACTTTCATCGTATTTGTTATTTTATTTACCGTGATTTTTGGTAGAATTTGGTGTGGCTGGGCTTGCCCACAAACTATTTTTATGGAAATGCTTTTTCGTAAAATAGAAGTACTGATTGAAGGCGACCACAACGCTCAAAGAAGATTGGATAACGAAGGTTGGACTACCGAAAAAATCTGGAAGAAAACGCTCAAACACAGTATTTTTGTCTTGCTTTCATTTCTGATTGCGAATACTTTCTTAGCTTATATTATTGGTAAAAGAGAGCTTTTTGGCATCATTCTCGATAACCCACTCGAACACCTCGGCGGACTTTTCGCCATCGTCATTTTTACTGGAGTTTTCTACTTTGTATTTGCTCGTTTCCGTGAATTAGTTTGTATCGTTGTTTGTCCTTACGGACGTTTACAAGGGGTAATGTTAGATAAAAAATCTATCGTTGTTGCTTATGATTTTTTACGTGGCGAACCTCGTGGCAAAAAACAAACTAATGAAGAAAAAGCCAAAGCTCCAGTAGCACATGGCTCGTGTATCGACTGTAAAATTTGTGTGCAAGTATGCCCAACTGGTATCGACATCCGAAACGGTACTCAGTTGGAATGTATTGGCTGTACAGCTTGTATTGATGCTTGCGATGAAGTAATGGACAAAATCAACGAACCTCGTGGATTGATTCGCTATGCTTCGCAAGAAGGTATTGAACAAAAGAAAAAACTGACCTTCAACCTCAGAATTGCCTCTTATACTTTTGTGCTTACCACTCTTTTGGGCATTTTAGGCTATATGCTTCTTACAAGAAATATCATTGAAACAACGATTTTAAGAGCTCCCGGACTTACGTATCAAGAAAACAAAAACGGTACAATTTCTAACCTTTATAATGTACAAATACTGAATAAGAGTTATCAAAAAATGCCAGTTAGTTTCCGTATCAACGAACAAGGAGTAAACATTAAAATGATTGGAAAAGCCCTAAACGTACAACCGGGCGAAGTAGCGGAATCTTCATTCTTTGTAGAGATTCCTGCAAAGAACTTGAAAGAAAATAGCGTAAAAATACAAATTGAGGTAGTCTCGGAAGGAAAAGTAATTGACCGCATCAAAACCAAGTTTCTGGGGCCAATTTTGTAATTACTCTTTTATATCAAATCTGCCTTCATTCAAAGTAATTTTTTCAGAAGGGTTTTCTTTATTTTGGAAAGTTACTTTGAATGTTCCAGCATAAATTTTTGAAATAGGGTCAAAACGAATAAGATTTACCTCATTTTCGCAAGTCTGACAAACCACATATTGCGTACAATTTCCATTCGGACATTTCTGATAAACACTGGCAAAAGGCGTAAATTCAACTGCATTCTTAGGGAAATATCGCATAAACTGATAAGTACCTGTTCCCTGAACGTTGTTAATCATAAAACTGATTGATTCAAAAGTATTCTGATTCGTCACAGACAGCCTTAACGTTGCGTTTTGATAACGCCCCCAAACTACTGGTGCAGGTTTGAAATTGGCATTCGTCTTAAATTTCTGAAAAGGAGTCCAGATTTCTCCATTAATTTTTGCTCCAAAAGTTTGTTTTCCCACCTGCGAAATTTCTGGCAAAACAGAAGGTTGTACATAATCATTTATCTCACAGCCCGAAAGTGTGAGAAAAGTAAATATGGAAATGATTAAGTACTTAGTTCTTTTCATCAATCAACGATTATTTTGCTTTCAATTTATAAATAATCTTTGATATTGATGAACTTTTTTAATATTAAATTTATTTTTCTCTCCAAAATACTTTTGAAAATTTTCACAAGTATTTTGGAGAGAAAAGCAAAATCACGGAATTTTCACAATTTCAACTGCTGTAGTTACCACATTTAGTCCTGTTCTACTCAATGATATAATGTTGTTTCCTTTCACAAATATTTTATAAGGAAATCCTTTACAAAGTATTTCGTTAGAACGAGTTAGTTCCGGATATTTTCCTATTTGTATAGATTGTCTATTGCTTGTTGCTCCATAAAACACACTCCCGTCAGCATTGAATGCAAAATCCGAATAATTAAGTACATCACTGCCTTTTACCGTTCCTAAGTACTTCATGCTTTCATTCGTTGAATAAGCAGCACCACTTCCAGCGGTTAATACATAATTCCCTTTGGGCGAAACACAAAAAATATTAGGGTCTAAAGAATAATCACCATGCTGGGAATCGTCTTTACAACTCAACAACTTCCCTTGGCTATCATAAAAAATCATATCCATATCAGTAGGTGAAATACCTGTACTAATAGTCATTAAAGTATTTTGATTCGGAATTTTTCTCAATCTTGCTCCGCCATAAAGACAGCCATAACTATTTGTTCCTCCATTTATCAAACCCGTCGCTTCTGTAAAAGAAACGATAGGATTCGTCCATTGGTCATTTTGTGTCACAAAAACATCTCCTGTTCCGCTTACCGCTACATCAGTAGCAGGGGCGGTTGTCAACAATGTCTTTTTAAGCTCAAAGGTTGTAGCATCAAAAATATTTACTGTATTATTAGCCGATGGAATGTAAAGGTTTAGTCCACTACCATTATTAGCAACTAACAAATATCCTGAGTGTTTCGGTGTAGCAATCTCAGTAAGCACCTGAGCTTTTTCGTAATCATAGACAACTACAATACCTCTGTCTTGTCTTGAAAGATACAACCACGGTTTTGTAGGATGAATCGCTACATCTTTGGGGCTATAATCAAAAAATAAACCTGCAGGATACTCTACTTGCTGTTGATTACTTCTCCTAACTCTTAAAGCATTCGTAACAATTTCAACAAAGTAACAAGACTTAGTACTGAAAGGAGGACGAGTATCAGTAAATGTGTTTTTTGATACGTCTTGAACTACTCCAATCAATGACTTTGTCATTTCCTCACAGTTTTCGTCTGCTCTATAAATTCTATATTCTTTAAAATCACTTTCAGTAGATTTTGACCAATTCAACACCACACTACCTTCTACCTTATTAGGAGTTTCTAACTTAATTTCTTTTGGAGAGAGTGTAGAAACAAGAATAGAATCTCGACCGACATTACCAGATTGATCTTTCACTATTAATCTAATAATGTGGCTATTAGCTGATAGTTTTATTGTTGAAAAAGTACTAACGCCATCCTTATCAGCATTACTTTCGTTGATAAGACCATCCACACTACTCTCCCACCGCACTGTCAACTTTTCAAGAGGAGTATCATTATCCGCCACATAAGCTTTAAATAAAATGCTTTCGCCAATTGAATAGTTTGCAGGCTGAACGGGAAATGCTATTTTAGCAGTTGGGGCAAAGGAGGCATAAACTCCATACTCTAAACCAATATTTACGGAAGTAACATCATTAGTTTTTACTATTGCTACTGCTTTACCACTTCCATATTGGGCTTTATTGGCTATAAGTTCATAAGTTCCCACATTTAGATTTTTCACTAAAACAGTACCGAAATTATCTGTACTGGATTCTGGTATGGCAGGATTTCCTGTGATGTTTGCTCCACTTATATTTCTTCCGAATTGATCTTTAACCGAAATATAAAGAGAACCTTGGTCGGGTAGAATTTCTTGAGTTTTACAACCGAGAGCAATAAAAATGATAGAGGTTACAATTAAAAGTATTTTTTTCATTTGGTATAATTTATTTAAGAGTTTAATTATTGTAGTATTCTCCAATCTATTAATAGATATTTCAAAAACATTAAAGTACAAATATAAAAATAAGTGCAGAATTTTTGTGAAGATTATATGTGTTCATTTTGCCATTTATCAAAAAAGCGTAGCAGAGAAACCTCCACTACGCTTTTGCATTGCACTATATTCAAGTATTAATTTAAACGATAACCGATGTGCTTCCAAGCCATTTGGCGGTATTTTTCAAGCGAAGGTCGCTCGAATTCTACTTCTTTGGCGAGGTCATCCCAAGTTCTCATTTTCAAGTACAAATCAAACATGGGCATTTGTTCAAAAGCTTCGGCTTCTTCTTTGGTCATTACGCCTCCCTGATACTCCAACGTTTTTTTACTTGCTTCCGAAAGTTGGTTGTAATACTCAGGATGTTTGAATGTCAAATATCGTTTTGCTTCTACGTGGTTGCGTACCAACAAAGCAATTCTGTTCGAGAAGCCATTTTTATACAAAAAATTCGCTCCAGCAATTTCGTGTCTGATATTTCCTAAACCATTCATTTCGTCACGGTTAGGCAAAAAATGCCCTATATCGTGAAAAAAAGCCGCTAAAATTACTTCTTCATCATAGCCTTCTTCTTCCGCCAGCATAGCAGATTGAAAACTATGTTCTAAAATTGTTAAAGGTTCGCCGATGTATTCATCTGCTCCATTAACTTCATATAGACCAAAGATGGAATCAAGTCTTTGGCGGAGAATAGATTCAGAAAGTGTCATTGTGTATTCAGTTTTTATTTAATAAGCCAAATTGCTGAGTTAATATCATCACTTCCACCAAACTGGCTGCTTATAGCGGCTTTTACGTTATCTGCATTGGTTGATAATTCAGAAAGTGGATATTGGAAACGTAAAGGAATTTTTGTTCCGTTACCTGTTCCCGGACCAACTAAGAATGTTGGAACACCCGTTCTTCTCCAGTTGAAGTATGCTTCATAACCTGAGTTTTGGAAGAAAGCAATGTATTTTTGATTCAAGATTTGTGTCAAACCTGTGGCGTTGTTTCCTGCGTATTTTACAGAAGTTTGTGCCAAGTATGCCGTAGCATCAGCAATTCCGTAGAACGACATCGAAGCTTTTACACCACGCTCGTACCAGTCTTGTGCGTTGCCCGAAACCCAACCTCTGTTGATTGCCTCCGCTACGTTGAAACATAATTCTGGATAACCTACCACAAAAGTATTTTCGCCAGTGTATGAGCTATAATAACGCTTACGGCTTTGGAATGAGTACTCTCCACGACCTGCTTTGGTTGACATATCTGCTAAATCTTCGCCAGAGCTTGCTCCTACGTAAGCATCAAAATCAGTAGCTTTCAAGCCTTTTGCTAACTGAGCTTCTGCTGGTTCAGCCACTACGAAAACACGTGGATCTTTGTAGCCTTTCAACAAGTCCATGTAAGTTTTCGACATGTTTTCACGAGTAGCGTTGTTTCCTAAGTTGTCTGGGTTACGTGGATATTTGTTATTTACACTCCAAACGTACTGTAAACTTTCCGACAAATCAGTCATCAATGGATACTTCGTTGGGTTCGACAATACATTAGCAAAATCTTGTTTTACTTTCAAATCAGCGTCATCAGCTTTTTTACTTAAATGAATTAATACTCTTAATCTGAAAGTATTAACTGCTTTTTGCCAAAGTTTAAGATTGTTTCCGTAATAAATATCGCCATCCAAAGTTCTGTCGCCAGTAGTAATCAAAGAAGCTAAATCGTTGTTAGCGTCATCCAACCATTTCAAAGCCTGAATAAACACTTCTTTTTGCGAATCGTACTTAGGTTTATCAACCGACAAGCCTTGTAAAGCATCTTTTACTGGTAAATCACCTACTCTCAAAGTCATGTTTACGTAAGAATAAGCACGTAAGAATTTACCTAAAGCTGAGTATGGATTCAATGCTTTTGCACCACTTTTTACGGCTTCTTCTTCCATTTTCACCACATTTTTCAAGGAAGTATATTGTAAAGAAGCACTTTGCCAGTTGTACTCGTTGGTATCGTAGTAGGCATAATTTGAACAATAAAACTGATTGAAACGCATATTATCGTCCCAAGCTCCTTCGTTTAAGCCACTCAAAACGTTTCTTAAAATAATTGAAGAAGGTACTGACGTTGGTAAGTTGGGGTTTTTTTCCAACAACTGGTAATCACTACAACTCGCTAAGAGTGTGATGATTAAGAATGAGAAAATATATTTTTTCATGATAAAGCTCTGTTAAATCAGTTCTTTCATTGAATAATGAAAGAACTGATTACTATTATTTTTAGAAAATGATATTGATATTAACACCGTAACGCTTCATTGTTGGCGTTTGTAAGCCTGTTGAAGCACTCAAACCTGTGTATTGGTCTAAGTCAACGCCACTGTGTTTGCTGTCGATGAAGTAAAATAAATTACGACCCACCAATGAAACCGAAGCATTTTTGATAAATGATTTTCCTAAAAGACTTTGTGGTAAATTATATCCGATAGTGATTTCACGAAGCTTAGAGAAAGTTTTGCTCATCATGTTTCCTTCGGCTGTTCCGTTGTAACGGCTGATATAATCTTGTGCGTAAGTTTTGATGGTATTCGTTGCGAATTTAAGCGACGAGTAATTGGTAATTAAACCTGTAACGGCATCGTAAGTTGGCGAACCTTCAGTAATCATTACGCCTTCACCTACATAAGATTTAATGCCTTGTGCATCAAAGTCACGAGCAGCACCAAAAGCACCTTGTACTGTTTCGATATGGCGACCACCACGGAATGTTTGTTTACGGATATAATCTTCGATTGTTCCGCCTACACGACCATCAAATTGGAAGCTCAACGACCAGTTTTTGTATCTTACTTTGTTGTTGATACCCCAAACGTAATCTGGATTTGCATAACCAACCATTGTACCTTTTGAGTTTACAATCGGACGACCACCCGCATCATTGATAATTTGTCCGTCTGGTGTTCTTTGGTAAGTATTGATAAACACTTGGTCGATACGCTGACCGATTTTGATAAACTGATTTCCATTGTTTCCACCTACAAAGTAGTTAGAAGGCAATTGGTCAATTTTCACGTTGTTTTCATTATAAACTTCTTGTAAAGTTTCTTTGAACGTTGACCAGTTCAACATTATGTCCCAAGTAAGATTGTTACGTTTTAAAGCTGTTCCTTTTAAAGATACTTCCCAACCAGTTTTCTGCGTTTTGATACCGTTTACGATAGCAGAAGTATAACCAGTAGTTTGTGATAAATCACGGCTAAAAATTCTTGGGCCATCGTTTGAAGTAAAGTAAGTAACATCTGCCGAGAAACGGTTTTTGAGTAAACTTAATTCAACCCCTGCTTCAATTTGTTCAGTTGAGTTCGGTTTCAAAGATGGGTTGTTAATGGTATTCGAGTAAGAAGCTCCCGGAAGGTTGTTGTACGAAGGAGCAATACCATAACCTACTGAGTTAGCATAGTTCGGGCCATCATAAGATGAAGAATAGTCTGAACCATAACCAATTGGATAACTTGCACCCGGTGTTGAACCAATAGTCGAGCGAGTCAAACCATCTTTTACGTTAGCATAAGATACACGTGCTTTCAATAATGAAACTGCTTCTGGTAATTTTACATAATCAGAAACTACTGTACTTAAACCTAATGATGGATAGAAGAAAGTATTGCTACCTTTTGGTAAAGTAGAGAGGTGGTCTAAACGACCAGTAGCTGATAAAGTAAGTAAGCCTTTGTATGAAAAGTCAGCAGAATAATAAGCACTTTGCACTTCCATATCAGACAAATAACTGAAAGCTTTGATTGGTCTCAATGAGTTAGCGAAAGTATAAACGCCCGGCGTATTCAAATAGTCGGTAGTTACATAACTTGAATTGTATTTGAAACTACGGATGTTACCACCAGCCCAAACTTTTACGTCGAAATCGTTCGCAAATTTTTGGTCATATTTAATCAAAATGTCTGTGTTGTTTTCAAACAAAGTACGTTTGTCTTCACGGTAATCACCTTTTGCTTCTTCACGACCGTAAACAGTAGCAGAATAAGGGAATTTTTCTGAACGGAAAATATCATACGTTGTAATAGAAGTACGACCCATTACGCTCAAATGGTCATTGATTTTATAATCTAATGAAGCATAACCATAAACGTCGTTTTTGTAGTGACTTCTCAACCATTCGTAAGCAACAAAGTATGGGTTGTTGTAACGTTGATATTCAGCATAAATCTGTTGAATACCTTCTTTACCTGCTTGCCAGTAATTACGCATATCATCTACGCTCCAGTCTGCACCACCCCAAATTACCATGTTATAAATCAAAGAGTTTGGTCCATAATTTACATCTGGAATGTTTGGTGTTGACTGACGGTTGTAGTTCAAGTTAGCGTCGAAAGTCAATTTATTAGTAAATCTGTACTTCGTAGAAATGTTGAAGTTAGCCGTATTCAATTGTGTATTTGGAACAATACCTTTTTGGTAATTGTGTGATAACGAGAAACGAATATCCATTTTCTCATTTGAACTTGCTACCGAAATGTTATTGTTTGTCAATACTCCAGCACGTAAAAAACGAGTAAGGTTGTTTGCACCACGGGCAGTCCAAGCAGTAGGAATACGCTCGCCAGTAACAGGGTCGATAGGAGAATCGTACTGAGCGATTTTTTTCTGACCAGTTGGGTCGAATTTTGGTCCCCAAATATCATAGTCACCATCGTTTGTTCCTCCCCCTCTACCATCTACGAACGAATATTGTCCGTGGTCACCAGGGCCATAAAGGTCTTGTACTTTTGGTATGGAGTTGAAGCCATTCTCAATCATAGTCGAAGAATTATACTCGACCGAGAAACCACGTTTATCTTTAGAGCCTTTTTTAGTTGTAATTAAAATTGCTCCGTTTTTACCTCTAAATCCATAAAGAGCAGCAGCGTTAGCACCTTTCAATACAGAATACGTTTCGATATCATCCGCCGAAATATTCCAAGTATCAGAGTTGATAGGTACACCATCTACTACATACAAAATATCTGAGTTACCTCTTAACACTACACTCGGGCGACCTAAGATTTCAGAAGAAGCACCCACCGTTAAGCCCGCAACTTTACCAGCCAAAGAGTTGATTGGGTTTGGCTCACGAGCTTTCAATAAATCTTCACCTTTTACAGTTTGAATAGCGTTTGTTAAAGTTCTTTTTTCTTTCGAGATACCAAGAGCCGTCACTACTACTTCTTCAATCTGTTTTGTATCAGCAGCCAAAACAACATTTACTACTGATTTTGCACCAACTGTTACTTCTTGATTAGCATAACCTACAAACGAAAATTGTAAAACAGCTTTTGCATCAGCTGCAATTTTATAAGTACCGTCTGAGTTTGTAGTAGTTCCTTTGGCTAATCCTTTAATTCTTACCGTTACACCCGCAATTGGGTTTTTGTCTTCGCTATCTGTTACTTTTCCCGTAACAGTGCGTTCTTGGGCATTCGCAACGAACGACAAGAAAAGAAACGTAACCGCAACGAACATCCTGTTCGTCAGAGAGTTAAGATTTCTTTTTAATTCAATTCGTAAAGAGTTTTTCATGTGATAAAGATTATGGTTTTTAATTCGCCACAAAAGTAGTTCTGTGCTTTAACCACAACTTTAGCATTAGATTATCTATACGTGAACAATATTTAGGTATAAGTACGCTTAATCGGGTTTAAGATTAAGGATAGATTAAGGGAAGGTAAAGAACAAGAATTGAAGAAATAAAGTGAATATTTTTTCGATGAAATTTTAGAATTACATTTGACATTTAATTGCTAAATTGTACAAAAAAGAATTATGTATATAAAAAAGGCAAGCCTACAAAATATTCGTTCAATTAGTCATTTTGAAATGACTTTTGAGCAACCTGCGGGTTGGCACGTACTTATTGGCGATAACGGTGCAGGAAAATCTTCTGTTGTTAGAGCTTTTGCATTGGCTTTAGTTGGTCCGAAAGAAGCTTTAGGCTTACGTTCTGCTTGGCAAGAATGGCTTAAAAACGATAAGAAAGAAGGGACTATTAAATTGGAAATAGAACCATCTAAAGAAGATAAGCTTACTGGGAGTGGAAGAAGAGGAGGATTAAAAATAATTTCAAATGAATTAGTATTTAAGCGAATCAATGATAACAATGTTGAGTTTTCAGAAAAAAACTCATCCAAACAGGATTCATCTAAGTATAATTGGGGAACTGGTTCTGGTTGGTTCTCGGTAGCTTACGGCCCTTTTAGACGTTTTGCAGGTGGAAATCCCGACTGGAATAAAGTATTTTATTCACAACCTAAACTTGGAGCACATTTATCTGTATTCGGTGAAGATGTGGCTTTAACAGAAGCTATTGACTGGTTGGTCAAGCTTAATTATTTAGTGCTTGAGCAAAAAGAAGAAGGTAAAATTTTAGAATATATCAAAAAACTGGTAAATACAGCTGATTTTTTACCGCATAAAGCCCAACTACTCAATATCAGTTCTGATGGTGTTGTATTCAAAGATGGAAATGGTTCTAAACTGCCAGTCAATCAATTAAGTGATGGGTTTCGTTCCATTTTAAGTTTAACATTTGAACTAATTAGACAATTAGTAAGAGTTTATGGAAATGAAGATGTATTTAAAGAAATTGCCAAAGACAATATGATTATTCCGCTTCCGGGTGTAGTAATCATAGATGAAATAGATGCTCATTTGCACCCTTCTTGGCAAACTCGGATTGGTTCTTGGTTTACAAAATACTTCCCTAATATACAGTTTATCGTTACTACACACAGTCCTTTGGTTTGTAGAGCCTGTAATAAAGGCAGTATCTGGCGTTTGACTGCCCCCGGTAGCGATGAAGAATCACGGGAAATAACAGGTATAGAAAAAGACAGATTGATTTATGGTAATATTTTAGATGCTTATGGCACAGAACTTTTTGGTCAATCGCCTATCATTTCAAAAGATTCAGATTCAAAACTCAAACGATTAGGACGTTTAGATATGCTCGCAGCCTTTGGAAATATTTCAAAAGAAGAAGAAAAGGAAAGAATACACCTTCAACATATTTTTCAAACAGATGTATAAACTCAATGAAAAAACTTTAGAAAATGCTCAGCAGTCCAAACTTGATAGCTTGCAGCAAAAAGTCAACCACGAAACTTCGTTTTCTGCCAAAGTAAGCAAAGCTCAGGCTCTTTGGGATAGTAAAAGTTCGTCTCAAGAGGGTAAAAAAGTATTTGAAAAAATTACTCAAACCCTCAGCGAAATGTGTTTATCAGTAAAAACTTGCAACTACTGCGAGCAAAATGAGGCTAATGACATAGAACACATCTTTCCTAAATCATTTTTCCCAGAAAAAACATTTATCTGGGAAAACTATCTATTGGCTTGCAAGCAGTGTAATTCTGGCTACAAATTAGATAAATGCTTTGTTATTGATGATAAAGACAACATCTTTTTTGTGAAACGAGGTACAGAACCAGCCTATAAAACAATGGCATTTATCGACCCTCGCACCGAAGACCCTAATGATTTCCTATTATTGAATACGCAAACTTGGACTTTTGAAATTAAGGATAACCTTAGCAAAACCAACCAACACAAAGCGGAGAAAACACGTGAAATATTGCAACTGAATGATAGAGATTATTTAAAAGAAGGACGAAAAAGTACAGCCAATCGTTTATACAATTTACTTGAAAGGCTTGCCCGAATTAATGAAGCCCAATCTATTCAAGAGATTGAAAATATCCTTGCTCCTGATGATGACATAATTGATACTTCATTGTCCATTCAAGAGATTAAAGAAAAGGCTCTAATACAAATGCAAAAAGTAGTGCAAAGTACGTCTCATCCTTCGGTTTGGTATGCCATCAAATCAGTTAGTAGTAAAGTAAACCCTAAATGGAAACGTATTTTTGATGTACTCCCAATGTTAAACAATTGGTAAGGTTTAGTTCTCATACTTATTTACAAAATATGTAGAACTAAACCCTTTAAATTCATCCCTAAAAACTACAAATCTGATTATTCAAAAGCGACTGGTTTTCGTAGCCGACTGTCGCCATTTCTTGTCCCATTTCAAGGTATTCTTCTTTCTGTTGTGGGGCCCAAGTACCGAGTCCGTCCACATAACGGTTGTACATACAAAATGCCGAAGCTATCAATACTGTATCGTGAATTTCACGGTCGGTGGCATCATGCTCACGAGCTTTGGTGATGTCTTCGGGCAGTACGTACTTCCCTCCTTTTTGTACTTTGGTGGCAATATCTAATAAGGCTCTGAGTTTGGGGGTAATAGGGGTTGAAGCAAAATTTTCCTTGATGTCATCAATCAAACTTGCATCACAACCCAAATGTGCTACCGCTGCGGCAGCATGTGAAGTATGACAAAAATGACAATCGTTTAAGTAAGAAACATGAGCGGCAATAAGCTCGCATTCGCCGCTGCTCAGACTCGAATCGCTACGAAGTAAGGCTTCGGCTAATTTTAATAAAGGTACTGCTGTTACTTTGCTGTAATCCAACAAGCCAGTAATGCCCGGTAAATTGGGGTTGGTAAGCGTTATATGTGCCATTGTATAAAATGCTTAGATAAATGGTTAAGTAAGAAAGGGTTACTATGAAAATAGCAACCAAGCCAAAGTATCAAAAAAGACACGATGGAACGAAACCGACAAAACTAAGACAATTCGGGTGGCGTAAAGAAGGATGTACTGTAATCGGTAGGAAACGATGACTGATAAATGAATTGCTGAAAAGTTTTAGCTAACACTACTAATGTTTGCTTTGTAGCATAAGCATCGTCGTTTTGTATATAACTCACCGACAGCGACTTGCATAATTCCAAAGCTTTTTTCAAAGGCGATTGTTTCTCGGAATGATTACGGGCAAGTATCGTATTGATTTCATCAGACAAAGAGGCAAAGCGTTCTCTGGCAGATTGGTTGGTTTTGATTTTGGTAATTAAGGTATCATTTTCATAACGTTGTTCTACTACGTTATAAAATTTCCCTTTGTACTGAATCAAGGCTTCGGCTGGAGAAGTATTATGAAAATCAGCCGTATAAGGTAATGAGATCGGAATTTTTACTTCTAAAAACTCATCGTTGGCTTCCAGTGGCGTCGCTTCTGCGTATTCTTTATCAAAACATAACAATACAATGCCTGTGCTGAACATATTGTACAACAAAAGACAAAAGAAAGATATGCTAATAAGTTTTTTCAAAACCTGACAAAAGAAGATTTGTCTTCAAATTTATATAAAAATTAGCATATATTGTAGCTTTACTTGTACATAAAAAAGTTGTTGATTTGTGTTAAACCTCATTCGGATTAGAAATCCGAACTACTTTACTGATGGAAGAGGAATTAGCATTGAGCTTTCGGTTGAAATAAAAGAAAGAAATTGTTACTAAAACCATGGCTATCAAAGGTAGAACTAATGATAAACTGGTAAGTAAATCGAGCCAAGAAGTATTTTTTGTGCCAAAATTCTGATAAATCAGTATAAAAACACTGCCTACATAACCGCTGAAATCTGCTAAATAAAACAAAAAACCTACATTGGCTTTTTCTTTCAACACTGCCAAAAGGCGTTCAAATAGCATTCCGTTGAATGGTACATAGGCCATGTATAACCCTATTCCTAAATAAACCGTCCACCAAAAAGGTGAAGTAGTATGATTCATAAACGAAGCTGTGGAAATCAGAATCAGTACTGCTCCTGCAAAAATCATCAAATGATTCAACCAAAATGCTTGTTTGTGGTCTTTTACAAAAAACATAAATGCCGTAAAAGTACAAATCACTAAACCAATCAAAGATTCTGTTTGTGTAAAAATCGACGCATTTGTTACGCCCATTTCTCGCCAAATTTCTACGCCAAAATTATCTCTAATATCTCTCAGAATCGTCATTAATACATAAATCGCAATCAGGGAAATCAAACCAAAACCGTACTTATTTACGAAAGTTTTTCTATCCATTCCATCCATTGGCACACGTTCCGAGCGTTCATTTTCATCCACTTTGCTGGGTTTCGGTGCGATTGACATGGCGTAAACCGAAAGTAACAATAAAGGAAAAAATACCAAACCCGTCAGGAAAGGCATCCAATATTCATTCACACCGATATTGACGAAGTACTTACCGATAGATTTCACCATGCCCGAAGCTATGATAAAACTTACGGCTAAACCTGCTCCTAAAATTTCTGTAATTTGACGACCTTCCAAAAAACTAAAAACTAAGCCATAGACCATTCCCAAACCTAAACCATTGAAATACATAAATACCCAATTGTAAGGCGAAGGCACTAATCCCAAAAGCAATAAATTGATTTCAGCAAAAAGTATCATCCCTACGATATACTTGGCTCTTTGATGTGCTTTTACTTCTGAAACTATCTTGATTCCCAATCCTTTGGCGGTGGCGTAGCCCAGTACTTGTGAAATTACTAAAACGATTTTATAGTCTATTCCCCAAAGTGTAACATCGTGAAAATCGCCAGCGGTGAAGGGTTTTCTGAAAGCGTACATACAGAAATAGGTACTAAAAGCAGCCAAACCTAAGTAAATGGCAAGAAATATTTGAGATTGACGATGAAGGAATTTTTCGAGTTTGTTCATGGACAAAACCTATACAGAGGCTCTTTTTCATGCAACATTACTAACAAAAAATCCTTAAAATCAGCAATTTACAAAGCCTTAATCAAGATTTAATCTATGCTTAAAACAAGAGTACTTATCTTTGATTCGCATTAAAAAGAATCATTTCTTACAGCTTGAAAGCTGAATTTCACTAAATCTTATATCAAAATGTCACTCATCGAATTAGTTGTTTTTGATATGGCTGGAACTACCGTTCAAGACCATCACGAAGTAGAAATGTGCTTTATTGAAGCCGCTTCAAAAACAGGATTGACGGTTTCTCCAGAGCGTGTTTTGGCTTTGCAAGGCTACTCTAAAAAATATGTTTTTGAATTGTTGTGGTCTGAAATGATTGGCGACACTCATCCAGATTTACCCGAATTTGTGAATCACTCTTATTTGGTTTTTTGCGAGATTTTAGAAAATCATTACCTCAACAACGATATTTTTCCGACCGAAGGCTGTTTAGAAATCTTTGATTATTTGAAGAGTAAAGAGATAAAAATCGCTCTTACCACTGGTTTTTACAGAAAAGTAACCAATATTATTTTACAAAAATTGGGTTGGTTAGAAGGACTCAACGCCAATTATGTTGGAAACCAAAACACATTAATTCAAGTATCTGTGGCATCCGACGAAGTACTAAAAGGTCGCCCAGAACCTTTGATGATTCAGAAAGCCATGCAAACGCTCAAAGTGACGGACGCTCAGAGAGTAATCAATATCGGCGATACGCCTTCTGACTTAAAATCTGGTGTTCGTGCTGGTTGTAGAATGTCTTTGGGTGTAACTAACGGCACGCATACTCGCCAACAATTGAGTATTCATAGAAATGATGGTTTATTAAACAAAGTTTCTGACATCAAAGACGTTATCGAAAATCTTCAAAGAGAAAATCAAGAAGATAAAATGGATTTTCCTTTCTTGAAAAAACTTAATTTTTTGCTTTAATAGCTGTGAGCTTTGAGCCATCAGCCTCGAGCTTTTGTCGGAGTATTTCATGTTTGCCTACTATTTTAGTAATGAATCCATTTTAAGCGACCTGACTACTGGACGATCTTATAAAAGACACTGAGAAATACAGAGTTTCACGGAGAAACATTGTAACAAAATCCTCTGCTAAACTCTCTAAAAGCTCTGCTAAACTCTGTGTATAAAAATTGTCCAGAAATCACCCAAGAAATACTTTTTTCAAATGATTGATAATTAAAAGTTTACAATTCTAATCACTCAATCACAAATCACTAACTCACAATTAAAACAATCTCATTTGCACAAACCACTTTATGAACAAATATGATTTAATCGTTATCGGAGCAGGAAATGTTGGTACTTTTCATGCTTTTCATGCCCTTTCGCAAGGTAAATCGGTCTTATTAATCGACAAAGATTCTGAGCCGATTGAAGCTACTGTTAGAAATTTCGGACAAGTTGTACCTTCTGGACAAGCTTTGGATACTTGGTTTGAGTACGGTCGAGAATCTTTGGGCATTTACAAGAAAATCCAAGCAAAATTTGATATTACGGCTCGCCAAAACGGTACTTATTACTTCGCTTCCGACGATGAGGAAATGGTACTTTTAGAAGAAGCTCGTGCTTTGTTTAAAATCAGAGAGTACTCTTCTACCCTACTTTCCAGAAAATCATGTTATGAACGCTTTCCCAACCTCAATTCTGAATACTACAAAGGTGGTTTGTTCTTTCCAGAAGAAGTATCGGTTGAACCCAGAACGATGGTACATCGTGTTCGCCAAATGTTGATACAAGATTTTGGTTTGGTATTTATGAACAATACGGCTGTAATTAATTGCGAAATCAAAAATGGTATTTGTGAAGTAAGTACAGCTACAAATCAAAAGTTATTTGCCGATAAAGTAGCTATTTGCAACGGACATGAATTTAAAATTTTGTTTCCAGAAATTTTCAACCAAAGCGGGATGAAAATCTGTAAACTAAATATGATGCAGACCTATCCGCTACCAGAAGTAAAACTAAATGGCAATATTTTATCAGGACTTTCGATTCGTCGCTACGATAGTTTCAAATCTTGTAATTCCTACCAACATTTACAAACGCCCGAATGGCAAAAGCCTTATAAAGAATGGGGCATTCATATTTTGTTTAAACAGGCTTTAAATGGCTCAATCATTATTGGCGATTCGCACGAGTACGCTGATGTGGACGAAAATGCCAAATTGCCTTTAGGAATTGATATGAATATCAACGATTTAATTCTGAAAGAAGCCAAAAGAATTATGGCTTTACCAAACTGGAAAATTCAAAATTATTGGGCTGGTTATTATTCGCAAACGGCTGATGGAGGTTCTTATGAGTACCAAATTGAAGATAAAATTTTTATTTCAACAGGCATCGGCGGAAAAGGCATGACAACGGCAGCAGGTTATAGCCGTAAACGTGTGAGCGAGATTTTTTAATTTCGGATTATAAAACATAAGTTCAGCACTTCTTCAAGAGGCTGATATGATTACAGTTTACAGCCAACAAAACTGCAATCATACCAGCCTCTTTATTTTTTCTATTGGATTATTTCCTTTAAAAATCGGTTTCAAAGCTGAAATACACTTAAATTTGTGATTCGAGAAAAGATTTTTACCCTAAAAACTAAATCAGTATGCAAGGATTACTCGACCAAAAATTCAATGAAGGTGGCGTCGTTATCACGAAAGTGGATGATTTCATCAACTGGGCTCGTCTAAGTTCGCTTTGGCCTATGGGCTTTGGCTTGGCTTGCTGTGCCATTGAAATGATGCAAACGATGGCTTCTGGCTATGATTTAGACCGTTTTGGGGTTTTTCCGAGACCTTCGCCACGCCAGTCGGACGTGATGATTGTAGCAGGAACAGTTACTTTCAAAATGGCGGATAGAATTCGTCGCCTTTACGAACAAATGCCCGAACCACGCTATGTGATTTCGATGGGAAGTTGCTCAAACTGTGGCGGGCCTTACTGGGAACACGGTTATCATGTGGTAAAAGGTGTTGACAGAATCATTCCCGTAGATGTTTACGTGCCGGGTTGTCCGCCCCGACCAGAGGCTTTGATTGGTGGATTTTTGAAATTACAAGAAAAGATTAGAAACGAAAGTTTGGTCGCTCCAAAAGCTCTTTTGGCTATGGAAGAGGAAGAAGCCAGAAATCAAAAACCAGCCTTTGCCTTAAATGCTTAATGAAGATGTCAACAGAAAAATTTAAAAATATTCTTGTAGAAAAATTCGGAGAAGGAATCATTCTTCAAGCCGACCAGCAAAGTATTACTGTGCCTACCCAAAAAATTGCGGAGGTTTGTCAATTGATGCTTGAACATGAAGAATGTTATTTTGATATGCTTTCGTGCTTGACGGGCTTGGACAATGGCGTTGAAAAGGCTACGATGGAAGTCATTTACAATTTATACTCCATTCCCTACGAACATAAATTGATGCTGAAAGTGGTTTTTCCAAGAAGTGAAAAAGGCGAAGCATTACCCGAAGTACCAACAGTAAGTAATGTTTGGAAAACGGCTGATTGGCACGAAAGAGAAGCTTTTGACTTGGTAGGAATCAACTTTGTGGGGCATCCAGATTTACGAAGAATCCTGTTGCCAGAAGACTGGGACGGGCATCCGCTCAGAAAAGATTATCAAGCACAAGAATATTACCACGGCATTCAAGTAAAGTACTGATTTCAAACCAAAACCATGAAAATTAGCGTTGTTCTGATTACTTTCAATTCTGAAAAAACATTAACAAAAGTACTTGAAGCCCTTACTTGGGCTGATGAAATTGTGATGGTAGATTCTGGAAGTACTGATAAAACGCTTGCGATTGCTGAACAATTTAAAGCAAAAGTAATTTATCGAAAGTTTGATAATTATGGTGTGCAGAAAAATTTTGCCACTTTACAAGCCTCAAATGATTGGATTCTTTCCTTGGATGATGATGAAATTTTGAGTGATGAATTGCAGAATGAAATTCAAAAATTATCGCTTGAAAATACTGAATTTCAAGCTTTTAAAATTCCCCGTTCTTTAATTTTTTTGGGTAAATTATTACGTTTTAGTGGCGAGTACAAAAGACTTACTCTACGGCTTTTCAACCGAAATTTTGGCAATTGGAATACCGAACACGTTCATGAAAGTGTAGAAATACAAGGTAAAATTGGCGTGTTAGCAAATCACATTTTACACGATAGCTACCGTGATTTGACAGATTACTTCAATAAATTCAATAAATATACTTCTCTCGGAGCAAAAACGTTGGCCGAACGTGGGAAGAGAGCTTCCGTTTCAACCATCGTTTTGCGTTTCCCGATTACTTTCTTAAAAATTTACTTCCTAAAAGCCGCCTGTTTAGATGGCTACGCTGGTTTTATGTGGGCATTGCTCTCGGCGATGAACCCCGTCATTAAATATGCGAAACTGAAGGAATCAGAAAATCTTTAGTCGTTTTAAATTCAAAACCTTCTTTTTGTAAAAAAGCCATTAGCTTATCAAATCGCTCCAACATTTTTTTGCCGTTATTTCTGTGCAAATAAAATGGATACTTCGCTCCGTTGGGTAAAGCTGTATAATCGGTAAATTCCCAAGGATGAAAGTATAAATGCAAGTAGCCGTCTGCCTCCACTACTTTTTTGCATAAATAAAAAAAGTACGACAAAGGAAAATTATGAAAAGCAATCCAAAATAAAGGCACACGCCAAGCAGGTGAAACCGAAGCTGGAAAGTGAATTAAATCATTCTGAGTAAAGTAAGTACGAGAAATATGTCGGTAATCGTATCGTCCTGGCAAATAAGTCGGATTGATAGACGCATTGTACAAATAACCCGCTTCCAGCAAATCGGCATCCGAAACAGGAGCCATTCTTGGCATTCTGAAACCTACTACTTCTTGTTGAGTAATGTTTTCTAAAATAGCTTTAGAAGTACTCAAATCCTCTTTTTTATGACTTGAATGATAATGATTGTGCGAAGCAATTTCATGCTTTTGGCTCAAATCTCTTATTTGTTCGGTTTTTGCCAAAGCATAAACGCCCGTGCAATAAAACGTTGCAGTGGCATTGTACTTTTCCAAAACAGAAGTAATAGATTGTAAACCTTGATACGAAGTAGCGATTTGCTCTTGCATTTCGGGCTTTCCTCCGTATTCAAAAGGCATATCAAATTCTTCTACATCAAAACTCAACAAGGCTGTTTTCATAAATATTTTGTTCTTGAATAATATACAAAGGACGCTCTTTATTTTGAATCAAAATCTTTCCGATATAAATGCCCAAAACGCCCATTACCATTAAATTTAGTCCGCCAAAGAAAGCAATCGTCATCAAGATGGATGCCCAACCGTCAACAGCCTTCCCAACAGCAAAACTATAAACCACATAAGGCAAGTATAAAAACGACAGCAAAGCAAAAAAGAATCCGATATAAATAGCTGTGTATAAAGGCTTTATACTAAAAGACGTAATGCCAGCCAAAGCCAAACGCATCATTTTTGAAAAAGTATATTTGCTTTCGCCTGCAATACGCTTATTGGCTTTGTACTTGATAGTAGCTTGGTCGAAACCAATCCATTGAATCATACCTCTTAGAAATACATCTTGTTCTTTAGAATTTCGAAGTGTTTGAGCCACTTGTCGGTCAATCAAACGGAAGTCTGCTTGTCCGGGTTCTAATTTCAAATCACTGATTTTATTCAATACTTGATAAAAACCTTTGCTTGATTTTCTTTTAAACCATGATAATTCTTGGTCTTCTTCACGCAAAGTATTTACCATGTTTACTTGTTTTCTAAGCCACAAATCTATCAAATCAGGAATCATTTCTGCTGGATGCTGTAAGTCGCTGTCCATCATAATAATGGCATCCGCATTGATAGAATCAATCCCAGCTTTTAAAGCTACTTGTTGCCCAAAATTTCTTGAGAAAGAAAGATACTTTACCGATTCATCTTTTTTTGCCAACGTTCTGATAACGGCAAGCGTATCATCTTTACTTCCGTCATTGACAAAGCAAAATTCAAAGTGGTAAGGTAATTTATCAATCACATTTTTTACGGCATGGTAAAAAACCAATAGGTTTTCGCCCTCATTGTATGCCGCCGTGAGGATACAAATGTTTAATCTTGATTGAGCCATAATGTTTTAAATTCTGAGATTTCATCTAATAAGAGTTGATATATACAAGCAAACCAAACCAAGCAACATGGAAAGGCTTTAATTGAGTAAAGAATAATTTTCATCCGTAGCCAATTGGGAAAAATATCGGTAGCCGTAAGTGAAGTAACAAGTACTACATTGAACAGTAAAACCCACACCCATTTTTGTATAGGATAGTCTTGGCTAACGAACCAAATAGCCACACCTGCCACTGCTATAATAAAAGTGGGAGATTCGGATGAAGAGGAAAAAATAACGACAAAAATCGCTAAAGAAGCCAGATATCTTAATTGAAAAATCAGGCTTGAGTATTGTTTGAATCTCAGTAAAGGAAGTACCTGTAAGATCAATCCTGGAATAAGAAAAAACAGATTTGAAAGATGTGGAAAACCGCCGATTCTTCTTACTAATCCCATCAACGAAACGTCCTGCATACTTGCACCCATTCCGTTGACAACTTCCTGATTTTGAAGGTTTTTTTCTACCAAACTATTATACCAATCCAAATAAGAATGTAATACAAACGAAGGAGAACTAATGAGCATCGGTAGCAACAAAAGTACAATTACCCAGAAAAAAGTATAAGCAATGTATTTCAGTTTACTTTCTGAAAATACCCAAAAAGCCAAGCCTACAATTCCGTAAAGTTTTACAAAAGCCCCAATCATCACAAACAAAGTTGCCCAAATCACTTGGTCTTTCTTGACGAAATACCAAGATAAAATGATAAAAGCTACAACTGTCGGATTTACCTGAGCACTGTGTGCAGAAGTATTCAAATCGACCAAACACAAGGCCAATACAATCCATTGATAAGTTGGTTTGATGGGTAAAAGTAACAAAGCTCTGTAAAGAGCATAAGCTTGTAAACAGTTCCAAAGAGGGATGCCAATTATATCTGGAAGAAAAGTAAATGGCATGATGATTAAACTAAAAACGGGGCCGTAGTGGTTACAATCAAAATACTCTTGAGGGTAAAGACTATACAAATTTTGTCCATCTACTAAATGATGAAACACTCCTTTAAAAATTTTATAATTATTTACTTCCCCTAATCTTCCTTTCAAAAATCCAGCAAGGGCAGGTGTAAAAAACCATAAAAAGGTAAAAACTTTTTGTTTGTCTTTTAATACAGAAAACGTCATTTCAAAAGCAATTTTTAATTGAGAGTTTATTTTTAAGCCATTTTTCTTTCGACCATCAACAAGTTTTAGGGTATAAAACTTGAAAAATGACCGCTAAGTGCTATAACAGACGTTTAATCGCTCTTGAAAGTTGGAATTGATACAATAGAAAGACAGGATGGAATTACGTGAAAAATTCCATTGAAAAATTGGGTTCTGGCGAACCTTCAGTTTTGTAAAATAGAAAATAAATTCTAAGCAATAAAGCCCTGACCTCATTAAAGGAAAAGGTAATCGTATCAAAGTTTTCATAAAAGCAATTAATATTCACAAAGAGGTTTCAAAGCCTTTAGGCTTCTTCACAAAATTAGTATTTAAGATTGACAATTTAGTGATTTTCACTTATTCCTTCAAGTAGTATATATACAGATATTTTCACACAAAGAAATAGTGAATACATTTTTACTAAATTTGTACTCTTGTATTTGCTTTTTTTTCAACGCTGAAACAATTTTCATTGAAAACTTATCTTCGTATTCTCCAATATGCCGAGTCTCTGAGAGCCTTCGCATTTCCATATTTTATTCTTTCGTTATTGGCAAGTTTGTTTGGTATTCTCAATTTTACATTGTTGATTCCGCTTTTAGATGTACTCTTCGACAAAGTACAAATTACTGATTTTCAAAAGTTTAGTCACAAGCCTGCTTTTTCTTTAGAATCGGATTACTTCAAAGAAATTTTTAATTATTACTTCTATCAAATCGTTTCTTTGTACGGACGAATGGGAGCTTTGCAGTTTGCCTGTATCGCCATTGTTATTTCGGTAGTCTGTTCAAATATTTTCAGATACTTTTCTCAGAGAATTTTAAAAACCGTAGAAGCACAAACGATTGCTTCGTTGCGACAAGCAATTTTTGAAAAAACCTTGAATCTTCACTTTGGTTTTTTCAATAACGAACGCAAAGGAAACTTGATGGCACACCTCACCACGGATGTACAAGAAGTAGAAAATTCGGTTGGACGAGCTTTCACGGCGAGCTTCAAAGAAGTATTTACTTTGGTGATGTACTTTGTGTTTTTGTTTAATATGTCGGTGAAACTAACGCTTTTTTCACTCTTGATTTTGCCCATTTCGGGCGGAGTAATTGCCACAATCAGCCGAAGATTACGCCGTGCAGCCAGAGATGTACAAGAAAAACAAGGAGCGATGATTAGCACTCTTGATGAAGTATTCGGAGGCATGAGAATCGTAAAAGGATTTAATGCCGAAAAGGTAGTTGCCGAGCGTTTCAAAACTGAAAATTATAGCTACAAAGCCGCAGTACTAAAAATGGTGTATCGCCAAGAAATGACTTCGCCAGTTTCCGAAGCCTTGGGCGTAACCGTGATTGCAGGTATTTTACTATATGGCGGTTCGTTGGTAATTAACAACGACGAAAGCCTAAGTGCCTCTACTTTTATTTCATTTATCATTCTGTTTTCGCAAGTGATGCGTCCAGCTAAAGTAATTGCGGATGCTTTCAGCGGTGTGCAAAGAGGTATTGCTTCGGCAGAAAGAATCTTGAAATTGATTGATACTGTTCCCGAAATTCAAGATGCTGAAAATGCAGTGGTTTTACCAGAATTTAAAGAGGAAATAGAATTTAAAAACGTAAGTTTTGAATACCAAGAAGGAAGAAAAGTATTGGATAATATTTCTTTTAAAATCCAAAAAGGCAAAACTATTGCTTTGGTGGGTACTTCGGGCGGAGGGAAATCAACGCTTGCAGACCTTGTTCCAAGATTTTACGACCCGACGGAAGGACAAATTTTGATGGACGGCATTGAATTAAAACAGATTCAATTGGCTTCTTTGAGTAAGCAAATTGGTATCGTTACACAGGAATCTATTTTGTTTAATGATACCGTTGCAAATAATATTACTTTCGGTTCAGAGGCGACGGATGCTCAAATTGAAGAAGCTGCTAAGATTGCGAATGCTCATCAATACATTTCACAATTGTCTGATGGCTATCAAACTTTTATTGGCGACCGTGGCGGACGTTTGTCGGGCGGACAACGCCAGCGTTTGAGTATCGCAAGAGCTGTTTTGAAAAACCCTCCGATTTTAATTTTGGACGAAGCCACTTCTGCCTTAGATACGGAATCAGAAAAATTGGTACAAGAAGCCTTGACGCACTTGATGAAAAACCGCACCACTTTGGTAATTGCTCACAGACTCAGTACGATTCAACACGCAGATGAAATTTTGGTCATCAATCAAGGTAAAATTGTGGAAAGAGGTACGCATAACGAGCTTTTGGCAAATGAAAATGGTTTTTACAAAAAACTAAACAGTATGCAAGAAGTATAGACAGTAAAACGAGTTTCCAAACGTAAAAAATTAATGGAAAAACACGCTCAAGAAAGTTGTCCCAGATGCCAAAAAGTGTTTATCTGCAAAGTAAACAACATTTTGGAATGCGATTGCATGATAGTAAACCTCACAAAAAAACAAATAGAATACATAGCCGACCTCAGTCAATGGGAATTTGACGGAGCTTGTTTGTGTAATACTTGTCTGGAAGAACTGAAAGCGATTTCGGATTTGTGATGTTGGAAATTAGATTTTTAAACGGACTCTCCAATCCTTAGTCTTGCATCTTTCGTCTAAACACTTCTTTTCTCCCTATATTTTTACATAAATTTTACTAACATCAGGGCAAGCCTATTATGATAAATCAGTAGTTTTAAAAAATAATCCCTTAACTAATGAAAGTTTTAATGTCTTCTTTTCTGCTAATGCTTGTTCTAGCAAGTGCATTTAGCAGTTTTTCGCAGCAAAAAATTAATGTAATGACCTTCAACATCCGTCTGGAAACAGTACAAGATGGTGAAAACCAATGGTCAAAACGCAAAGAAAATCTTAGCAGTATGCTTGAATTTTATGAAGCAGATATTTGTGGGATGCAGGAAGTGTTGGTCGGACAACTCAGAGATTTAACTACCTTACTTCCCGATTATGCTTACGTAGGCGTTGGACGTGACGACGGCAAAGAAGCGGGCGAGTTTTCTCCTATTTTTTACAGAAAAGATAAATTTACGGTATTAGAAAGCAATACTTTTTGGTTGAGTCAAACGCCAGAAACACCCAGTAAAAGTTGGGATGCTGCCTTAAATCGTGTGGTGACTTATGCCAAATTCAAAGACAATAAAACGAAAAAAGTATTTTATGTTTTCAATACGCATTTCGACCACATCGGGCAAGTAGCTCGCCGTGAAAGTGCAAAAATGATTGTGGAAAGAATTAAGGCAATCAATGCCAAAACGCCTGTGATTTTGACGGGAGATTTCAACAGTACGCCAGCCGAAGAGCCTATCGTGATTGTAAACGCCAGTTTGTTGGACACGCAAATCTTGAGCAATTTGCCACATTTTGGGCCGCAAAGTACTTTTAACGGCTTCCAATCTAAAGAAATTGACAACAAATTGATTGACTATATTTTTGTAAATTCTGATAAAGTAGAAGTATTAAAACACGGAACATTAAGCAATACTTGGGGTGGACGCTTCGCTTCTGACCACCACGCTGTGTTTACGCAATTGATGTTTTAGTTTTTGTTGGTTATCGGTCTTCGGATGTCGGCTTTCAGATTTTGAAATAATTACTTTTTAGATAAGAAAAAAATCTAAAATCCGACATCTGAAAGCTGATGACCGAAAGCCGACAGCCGGTATCCAATCGCTACAATATCGCTTTCACCATCCTATCTTTTCCAAAAAAATCTTTGATTACATCCACACTTTTAAAACCTTCTTTCCAGAACAAATCAGCCGTTTCTATGCCGAAAGCTTGGTTGATTTCTACGATACAAAAACCATTTTCAGTCAAGTGTTTTTTAGCGAATTTAGCAATGGCTTTATAAAAAATCAGCGGATTTTCGTCTTCTACAAAAAGAGCTAAATGCGGTTCAAAATCCAAAACGTGATGCTCCATTTCTTGTTTCTCAAGATTCATCACATAAGGCGGATTTGAAAGAATAATATCAAAAACAGGCAAAGAATCATGCACCGATTCATCCAAAAAATCTACTTTTTCAAAATTGATGGTTACTTCATTCAACGTAGCATTTTGTTTCGCCATTTTCAAAGCTTCTTCTGAAATATCAAAGGCCGTCACGACAGAATGTTGAATGTTAGCAGCCGTCGAAATAGCAATACAGCCCGTTCCTGTACCAATATCTAATATTTTGGGAGACGAAGGAATGAGTTGTTTTTTAGCTAAATCCTGAAAAGTATGTATCGTTAATTCAACCAATTCTTCCGTTTCTGGTCGTGGAATTAAGGTCGCAGGACTTACTTTAAAAATTCTACCATAAAATTCTGTTTCGCCAATAATGTACTGAACAGGTTCATGTTGTTTGATTCTATGAATAATTTCTTGATAATCGAAATCTTTTTTCAACGGATTGTCCAACAAAATATCTGTTTTAGAAATACCTTGAAAGTATTCTAAGAGTAAATAAACGATGCTTTTCGCTTCGTTTTCATCGTAAACAGCGTTAATTTCGGAGAAAAGTTCTTGGAATATTTTTTTTGCGGACATACAAATTAAGTATGAGTTATGAGTTATAAATTATGTTTTTTGGATTCAAACCATAGGTATTAATTATTCAATATACTCTCTATTTTCTTTAGGACAGTCTTGTAGAATACTCTGTGAAACTCAGTAAAAACTCTATTAAACTCTGTGTCTAAAATTGTCCTTAATCAGATTTTTCATGGAATAAAATCAATAAAACTTATGCAAAGTTACGAAGAATATCACGCCAAGCCTGCTGAAATGTGGATGGCTCGTGCATTACAATTGGCTCGTTTGGGAGCAGGAACGGTTTCGCCGAATCCGATGGTGGGCTGTGTGATTGTGCATGAAGGCAAAATTATTGGCGAAGGTTGGCATAAAAAATATGGTGAAGCTCATGCAGAAGTAAATGCTGTAAATTCGGTTGAAGACAAATCATTATTGCCCGAATCAGACGTTTACGTGACACTTGAGCCATGTTCGCACTTTGGCAAAACGCCACCTTGTGCAGATTTGCTGGTAAAACATCAGGTAAAAAAAGTAATTATTTGTAATGTAGATTCCAATCCATTGGTCGGTGGTAAAGGAATTGCTAAACTAAAAGCCGCTGGCATAGAAGTAGAAACGGGAATTTTGGAAGCAGAAGGGCGAGCTTTGAACAAGCGTTTTTTTTGTGCTGTCGAAAAAAATCGTCCTTACGTTATTTTAAAATGGGCTGAAACGGCTGATGGCTTTATCGCCAAAGAAAACTTTGAGGCTGTACAAATTTCTAATCCACTTTCCAGAAGACTTGTCCATAAAATGCGAAGCGAAGAAGATGCGATTATGGTTGGCACAAATACCGCTCGCTACGATAATCCAGCCTTGAATACTCGTTTCTGGACAGGCAAAAACCCTTTAAGAATTGTGTTAGACAAAAACCTTAGTTTACCTAATTCCTTAAAGATTTTCGATAAGTCTCAGCCAACGATTTGCTATAATTTACTTGAAAATAAAGTAATTGATAATACTTCTTTTGTAAAAATTGAAGCAGAAGATTTACTCAACAACATCATTCAAGATTTAGCAACAAGAAAAGTTCAATCGCTGATTGTGGAAGGCGGAAGTACTTTGCTTCAAGGTTTTATTGATGCCAAACTTTGGGACGAAGCCATCGTTTTGAAAAGTAAAAAAGTATTACAATCGGGTATTTTAGCACCGAAAATTGAAGGAAGTTTTACCGAAATTTCGGACTTGGACGACGATAAATTGATTAAGATTTACCGTTGAGGAATTATTCTGAATGTGACATGACAACTGTACGAAGGATTGCCAAATTGTTGATTTAGGATGTCGGATTTCAGCTTGATAAAAAACGCTTTTATTTCTACTTTATTCAATTTTCCGAAATCAGAAATCCCAAATCCGAATTCCCTTAAATCTTTGGTACAATACTAATGTGACATCAATAATGTATTTATCTTAAATTTTCATTTCGTAACTTGTGCTTTCATCAAAAATTACTCAACAATCTAATCAAAACGAATGAAAACACTTCACAAAAAACTTCTTCTCAGCACTTCTCTCATGTTGGGAATTCACCTTTCTAATGCACAAATGCAATATCCAAATACCAAAAAAATTGACCACGTTGATGATTATCACGGGGTGAAAGTTGCCGACCCTTATCGTTGGCTGGAAGACGACCGCTCTGCCGAGACAGGCGAATGGGTAAAGGCTGAAAATAAAGTAACTTTTGAATATTTAGAAAAAATACCCTATCGAAATATGCTGAAAGAGCGTATCGAAAAGGTGTTTAATTATCCAAAATATTCTGCTCCATCTCGCAAAAATGAATGGTTTTATTTTTCTAAAAATGATGGTTTACAGAATCAATCGGTATTATATCGCCAAAAAGGTTTAGACGGAACGCCAGAAGTAGTGCTTGACCCCAACAAACTTTCTCCTGATGGCACTACTCGCTTAGGAGCTTTTTCGGTTTCTAAAGATGGTAAGTATGCGGTTTATTATTTATCAAAAGGTGGTTCAGATTGGCAAGAAGCCTACATCATGGATTTGTCCACAAAACAAAACCTCCCCGACCATATCGAATGGATAAAAGTATCAGGGGCAGCTTGGCAAGGAAATGGTTTTTATTATAGCCGTTACCCAAAACCCGAAGGGAGTGCTTTAGCAGCGAAAAACGAAAATCATCAAGTGTTTTATCACAAAGTCGGAACGTCGCAAGAACAAGATGAATTGGTGTATGAAAACAAAGAAAATCCACAAAGGTTTAATACAATTTCAGTTTCTGACGATGAAAAATTTGCTTTCTTGAACATTAGCGACCGAGGTAAAGGCAAAGAAGGAAATGCCCTGTATTTTAGAAAATTAGGACAAAAGGAATTTACTCCTATTATCGCAGAAGTTGGCGATTTTCAATACAGTATTGTGGATAATATTGGCGAAAATTTCCTGATAGAAACGAATGAAAAAGCTCAGAATTCAAAAGTAGAATTGTACAATCCAGCTACAAAAACTTGGAAAAACATTATTCCTGAAAAACCTGAGCCTTTACAAGGCGTAGGCACGGCAGGGGGAAAAATGTTTGCTACTTATTTGAAAGACGTAACAACTCGTGTTTATGTCTATGACCTTTCTGGTAAATTAGAAAATGAAGTGAAACTGCCCGGATTAGGTACAGCAGGTGGTTTTGGTGGCGAAGCAGACGATAAATTTGTGTTTTATACATTTACTTCTTTCACTTTTCCACCAACGATTTATCGTTATGATATTGCCACAAAACAAACTTCTGTTTTCCGCAAACCAGAAGTACAGTTTAATCCAGATGCTTTTGAAACTAAACAGATTTTTTATACTTCAAAAGACGGCACGAAAGTACCCATGTTTATTACCTACAAAAAAGGTTTGGTATTGAATGGAAAAAATCCAACGCTTTTATATGCTTATGGTGGCTTTAATATCAGTTCTCAGCCAGCTTTTTCGGCTACTTTAATTCCATTTTTGGAACAAGGAGGCGTTTATGCTTTGGCAAATATTAGAGGTGGTGCAGAGTATGGTGAAAAATGGCATGAAGCAGGAATGAAATTGAAAAAGCAGAATGTCTATGACGATTTCATTGCCGCAGGAGAGTACTTGATTGCCCAGAAGTATTGTACAAAAGATTTCTTGGCACTGCGTGGCGGTTCAAATGGCGGACTTTTGGTGGGTGCAGTGATCAATCAGCGTCCTGATTTATGTAAAGTTGCCATTCCACAAGTAGGTGTGATGGATATGCTACGTTATCATAAATTTACCATCGGCTGGAATTGGTCGCCTGAGTACGGAAATTCGGATGATGCCACAGATTTTAAAAATCTTTATGGTTATTCGCCACTTCATAATATCAAAGAAGGTGTAGAATATCCTGCAACGTTAATCACAACCGCCGACCACGACGACCGTGTTGTACCTGCTCATTCATTCAAATATGCCGCTACTTTGCAAGAAAAAGCAGGTAAAAGTAAAAATCCATTATTGATAAGAATTGATGTAAATTCTGGTCACGGAGCAAGTAATACAAAGAAAAACATTGAATTAACAGCCGATATTTACGCCTTTATTTTCGAAAATATGGGCATAGAAGTAAAAGGATTTTAGCAATTTCTAAGGTCATTTAAAAAGGGTTTACTGGATAATATTTCAGTAAACCCTTTTTTATTTATTGCTAACGACTTTCAAACCTACAATGCCAACCGTAATCAACATCAGGAAAAAAGCTTCTGCCCAATTGAGCTTTTCGTGAAAGAAAAATATTTCAGCAATTTTGATGAAGATTAACGCCGAGGCAGTCCAAACAGCCATTGCCGTAGCGGTTGGAATGGTTTTTAAAGCCATCGAAAAGAAGTAAATATTGCCGATGCCAAAAACGATATAACCCAACAAAGGTATGATTTTCAAAATCCCTTCCAGCTCCAAATACTTCTGGAGTGGAAGGGATTTTATGTCTTTAAAACTGAGGAATTTCAGCGAAAATGTCCATGCTGATTCAAATAAAGCAGCAATAAAAATGTAAATCCAAGCCATTTATTAAGCGTTATGATGTATGGAATATGAATTATGAGATATTGATACACAGCATTCGCTTCGCATAACAACATCCTTTTTTTTGATTACTTAATATGCTCAGAATGATGATTATATGATTCGTTTTTTTCTTTATTTTCTTGCTGTTCTGTTCTACGGTAAGTCATAGAAGAATTTTCGACCATAAAGGAATGTTCAAGGTCTTCTATCCAATGTGTAATTTTCTTTAAAATATTCGGACGCAAATTATAATACCAGGCAAACCATTTATAGCGAAGTAGTTTTTTCTCATCAAAACGCTTTATAGAAAAGGCGTGTTGCAAGAAATAATCTTTCGGAAAATCATAATACAATCCCCAGTTTTCACGCTCATTGCCGGGCTTATGTCCCGGAAAATAGGCTGTCCCAAAAAGATAATCCCAGAAAGCAAATTTAGTTGAAAAGTTGGCATGAAATACTTCTTGATAATTGGCATGATGCCATAAATGTAATTCTGGCGAATTGAAAATATACTTCCATTTTCCCATTTTTACATCAATATTGGCATGAATAAACATCCCGAAAACGGCATCTAACAATGCTTTTATTGGTAAAACGGCAGGGTCGGCACCAAGTACGATAATCGGCAAAAACTCTATGGTTTGGTTGATGATAATTTCAACCGCATGCGAACGTGAACCTTCCAAAAAATCTACTTCTTTGCCCGAATGATGAGCCTCGTGTGTTCGCCACAAAAACTTATTGGCGTGCTGAAAACGATGAAACCAGTAAATATAAAAATCGTGGGTAATCAAAAAGAAAAGTACTTGTACAGGTACAGACCAATGTTTTACAAACTGATAAGCAGACCAATCGAAACTATGATTAATTGGCTGAATGATGTAATCGAAAATGAGAATTTTAAGAAAGTAACTTTGAATAATTGTGTACCAAACTAAATCTACCCAAAAACCTTCTCTAAAAAACTTGAGTCCTTTTCGGTAGGGAAAAAGTCGTTCCATTAAGATGATAAAAAACATCCAACAAAATAATATTGAAGTGGTTATTGTCAAGAGATTCATATTGGTTGATGACATTGAAGCGTAATTAAAGAACTTTTTTATTGAATTTTATAGAAATGAAGTAGTAGTGTTTACTACTACTTCATTTAAAAGAAGCTGAATGCTCAAAGCTATAAACTACACAACATACTCCGCTGAAATATGTTTTCTGAGTTTTTTCATTTGTGAAATTTCGGCTTCATATACTTTTTTGATGCCATCTCCCGCAGCGATTTCTACGTCACGAATGTCTTTTACCAAACGTGCCAAACCTTGTGGCTCAACAGAAGCAGCGTGGTCTGAACCCCACATCGCACGGTCTAAAGTAAAGTGACGCTCAACAAAGGTTGCTCCCATCGAAACCGCCGCTACCGTAGTTGCCAAACCTGTTTCGTGACCAGAGTAACCAATCGGTGTATCTGGGAACATTTCGCCCAAAGTTCTAATCATACTCAAATTCAATTCTTCTGGTTTACAAGGATAAGCCGAAGTAGAGTGAGCAATCATCAATGGATAATTTTCGTCGAAATTTTTAATGAAAGCTACTGTATCTGTAATTTCTTTCACGGTTGACATTCCCGTTGAAATCATCAATGGACGACCCGTGTGAAGTATTTTTTCAATTAATTCTAAATCCGTCAAAGAAGCCGAAGCCAATTTGTATAAAACTGGACTAAAATGTTCTAAGAAATCAACCGATTCTACATCCCAAGGCGAAGCGAACCAGTCGATACCTCTTTGTTTGGCGTGTTGGTCGATGGCAGAGTATTCTAAATTGCCAAATTCAGTTTTACGTTTGTAGTCAATGTACGACATTCTTCCCCAAGGAGTATCACGTTGGATTTCCCATTGGTCAAGCGGAACACATAATTCAGGTGTTCTTTTCTGGAATTTTACCGCATCTGCTTTCGCATTTGCACCTTCATCAATGAGCTGTTTTGCGATGTCTAAAGAACCATTGTGATTGATTCCGATTTCGGCAATAATGTAGCATGGCTGACCTTTACCGATAACTTTTCCTGATGATAATGTAACGTTTTTCATTTGTAATGGACGTAAAAACCCCCTGACCCCCAAAGGAGGGTTTGTTTAGAAAAGTATGGATGTCTTGGGGATAAGGATTGCTCAGATATGATAATTTGGACAATCCACAAAAGACATTATGGATAAAATATTTTTATGAAATTCGATTAAGATTGTGCGGCGATGATTAATTCTGCAAATTCTCTGAAACAGCCTTCGCCACCTTTGTTTTCACAGATATAATCGGCAACTTCTTTGGTAAAACTAATGGCATCGCTTGGGCAAGCGGTTAATCCAACGTTTTGCATAATTTCAATATCATTCACATCGTCGCCGATGTAGGCAATGTTATTTTTGGTCAGATTTCTGTTTACCATAATTTGAACTAACACTGCCAATTTATCTTTGATGCCCAAATGCAATTCAGTAATCTTGAGTTTTTCGGCTCTTTTGGCAACCGAAGGCGATACTTCTCCTGTGATGATTGCCGTTTCAACATTGACTAATTTGCGAAGTCTTTCAACACCCATTCCATCACGGATATTGAACTTTTTTAATACTTCACCATTTTCGCCATAATAAACGCCCGCATCCGTCAACACGCCATCACAGTCGGTAATGAGTAATTTGATATGCTTTGCTTTTTCGTGTACGCTCATATTTATATCAATTGTGATTGAGTGAATTGTGAATTAGTGATTGATTTTAAAATTTTGAGTTAGTGAGTTGTGAATTAATGAGTTATTTTTTTGCTTATGATTAAATTTCAATCTTTTACTTTTTTAATCACTCAATCACAATTCACTAACTCACTAATTAACAACTCACTCATTCACTCAATCATAATTAAACAGCTGTCCATCCGCCATCTACAACCAGATTTGCACCTGTCATGTATGCCGAAGCGTCGGATGCTAAGTAAATTAATGCTCCTTGATAATCGCTTGAAGTTGCCATTCTTCCCAAAAGAGTTTTAGCAGAATAGTTTTTTACGAAATACTCATCTTGCGAATTTTCTACACCGCCCGGCGAAAGTGTGTTTACTCTCACGCCTTTGTTGCCCCAATAAGCCGCCAAATAGCGAGTAAAATTGATGATTGCTCCTTTGGTAGTTGGGTACGATGGCGACTTGAAAAATAACTGTTCTCCTGCTTCGTTGCGGTAAATACTTTGGTCTGGGCCAACGATTCCGTAAGTCGAAGCAATGTTGATGATACTTCCGCTGCCTTGTTCAGCCATTACCGCACCGAATACTTGTGAGCATAAAAACACACCCAACACATTTACTTCTAAAGATTTTCGGAATGATTCTAACGGATATTTTTCAAATGCAGAAAGCGAAGCCGCCAATTCTGGATTTTCAAACATATCGTTGATAGCGGCATTGTTCACCAAAATATCAATCGAGCCAAAGCGAGCTAAGATTTCGTTTTTTGCGTTTATCAAAGAGGTTTCATTCGTAACATCAATGTTTACGCCCAAAGCATTTTCTCCCAATGTTTCAGCAAAAGCTTTTGGATTCGCTTGAGCGATGTCCGCCACTACAACGTTTGCTCCAACAGCCTTTAAGGCTTCACAATGCTTCTTTCCGATAAGTCCAGTTCCGCCTGTAACAATCGCCGTTTTTCCGACCAATGAAAACAGTTGAGGAATGGTACTTGTATTTATATTTTCCATAAAATGTTATCTCTAAAAACAAATTGCTAAAGAGGTTTAATCTAATTCAGCAATGACATTTCATAATTCATCACTCATAATTCATCACTCTATTAGGCTTTTGCCAAAGCAGGCTTAATATTATAATTGCTTGTTTTTCTGAAAACAGCTTCTAATACTTCACCTTTCAAGTACGACTTTACATCTTTACTTTCAATGGCTTCTTTCAAAATTGGCATTACTTCACGGTAAGCCGAAAGGGTGTATTGAATGTCTTCGTCTGAGTGACTAAAACACATATTATGAAAACCAGCCCACAATACGCCACGCTTAATCATTTCTTGTTGCATCAAAGCTTTTACTTCTAAACCATTGCCAGCTTCTGGAGCGAAAGTAACCATTGAACGGCAGTTATAACCGATACATTTAGTCAGGTTTTCTAAACCAAATTCTTTAGCAATTTCGTTGTAACCGTCTTTGATAATACCGCCTTTTTCGTCTAAATAAGCAGGTACGTTTTTATCTCTGATTTCTTTAATCGTAGCAATACTTGCCGCCAAAGAAAGTGCTTCGCCTCCGAAAGTTGTGTAGCTAAATACTTCGCTGTTGAACAATTCCATTACATCTGCACGACCAGTCAATAAAGCAATTGGCATTCCGTTGGCACAAGCTTTTGAGTAAACCGCTAAATCAGGAGTAACCTTGAAATACTCTTGAGCCCCACCCAAAGCGATGCGGAAACCTGTCCACATTTCATCAAAAATGAGCAAAGTGCCATTTTCACGACAAACCTCAGCTAATTCTTGCAAGAAGTTGTTTTGTGGTGCTTCAAAAATGAAAGGCTCAAGAATGATAGCAGCAACATCTTCGTCTAAAGCTTCTTTGATGGCTTCGATATTGTTGTATTCAAAAGTATAAGTCATGTTTTGAATGGCTTCTGGAATACCTGCATTACGGCTTGTAATACCGATATACCAGTCGTGCCAACCGTGATAACCACAACAGAAAATCTTCTCACGTCCTGTAAATGCACGAGCCACACGAATAGCCGCCGAACAAACGTCTGCACCTGTTTTCGAGATTTTTACGGCTTCTGCATTTGGAATTACTTCTTGAATTAATTCTGAAAGTTCTACTTCCAAAGGGTGCATCAAAGAGAAAGTGATGCCATCTTCTAATTGTTTTTTGATAGCTTCGTCCACTGCTGGATAAGTGTAACCCAAAGAAAGTGGACCAATGGCAGCGTTGAAATCTATATATTCGTTGCCATCTACGTCCCAAACGTGCGAGCCTTTTCCTTTTTTCAAATACTTCGGTGCTACACCTTTGGTGAATTGCCCCGGGCCTTTGGCAAGTGTTTGTGTGATGGGCTTTTGTACTTTTAAAGCTCTGTTATACCAACTATCCGACTCAGTGATATTTGGATAATTTTCGTTAGATTGTATTGTATTGGGCATTTTTTTTTAGACTTTAGGATTTTAAGACACAAGAGAAAAGACGAAAGACACAAGATGCAAGAAGCTTTGAGCTATGAGCAGTGAGCCTTGAGCTTATCTATTAGAGTAAAAGCTCAAAGCTCACGGCTCATAGCTGATAACTCACAGCTACTTCCAATATTTTCTCTGCCATTTGTTTTCCTGTGAAACCTTCGTATGCTAATACTTCATTCAAGCGTGCTGGTTTGAACCATTTTTCATTTAAAGCAATCGGTAAAACATCGGCTGTCATTCTGTTTTTCAACAAAGTTTCTGCTACGATACTGTACAAACCGCCTGTTAGGAAATGGTCTTCAATCGTTACAATAAGCTCTGATTGTTGAGCCGCTTTAATGATTGCTTTTTCGTCCACAGGTTTCAAACTTCTCATGTTGATTAAACCCACAGATTTACCTTGTTCACGCAAGATTTCAGCGGTAATCAAGGCTTGTTCAAACATAAAACCATAAACCAAAATCGTCACGTCTGTACCTTCTGAAATGATTTCAGCTTTACCAATTTCAAAATTTGTATCATGCTGATACTTGGCTGGTCTGTTACAAATACGGACATAAGCAGGATTTGGCGTATTCCAGATTTTAGGTAACATCGTCACTAAATCACTTTCGTCGGCAGGAGCAAAAACCTGCATATTCGGAATACCACGCATAATACTTACATCTTCAATGGCTTGGTGCGTTGGGCCATTTCCATCCGACAAAAAACCCGGAATAAAACTGCTCAACTTTACAGGAAGATTGGCAATACCTGCATCAGTACGGATAAATTCAAAAGCACGCATCGACAAAAATGCCGACAAAGCATGAACAACAGGAATGCGTCCACGTAAAGCCAAACCTGCGGCAGCACCAATCATCGTTTGTTCGGTGATACCTGTATCTATAAATCTTTTTCCCAAAACTGCTGGTAGATTTCTCACCAAAGCACGGTTTTCGGCAGTCATTACCACAAATCGCTCGTCAGCAAGGGCTGTATTTTTTAATAATTCTTCGTACATGATTTTTTAATTTTTAGCTTTTAGCTGTCAGCCTTGAGCTATGAGCTTTGAGCAGTGAGCTTTAGATATTTAATTTAGTTTTCATATATTTTAGCTCATAGCTCAAAGCTCACGGCTCATAGCTTACAGCTAAAAACCTATCTAACCATCAATACCTCTGATTCAATAGTTGCTGCGTGAACGCCGTGTAATTCTTCCATCAATTGTGAAACTTCATTTTCTGAAAAATTACAGAACCAACGGTCGGCACGGGCTTCGATACTTGGTAAACCTTTGCCTCGCACAGTATCCGCAATGACTACATGAAGTTTTCCTTTGCGTTCATCCAAACTTGTAAATGCTTCTTCTAAATCCAAGAAATTATGTCCATCAATTCTTACGACATCCGCCCCAAAAGCTTTGAATTTATCCGCCAAAGGTTCTAAAGGAATTAATTCCTCAGTGGCAACATTCGCTTGGAAATGATTGCGGTCAATCACAAAAACCAGATTGTCTAATTTGTAAGCATTCGCTACCAAAACAGCTTCCCAGCACGAACCTTCGTTCAATTCGCCATCGCCCAAAATACATACGATTCTGTTCTCTGTCCCTCTGATTTTACAATCTAAAGCCACGCCCAAGGAAACCGCAGGAAGGTGTCCCAACGAACCAGAGTGAAATTCAATTCCCGGAATTTTAGTGTTTGGATGCCAGTAAATATTATCGTTTGCTGAAAGGTGATTTTGTAAACGTTCGGCTTCTAAAATACCCATTTCAACCAAAGTACCGTACAAAGCAGGCACATCGTGTCCTTTTGAAAGAAAGAGGTAGTCACGATTAGGGTCGTCGAGATTTTCTTTGGAAATATTCAAAAAATCGTTGTAGAGATAAACCATCAAATCGGTAGCTGAAAGGGACGCACCTACAAAACAACCGCCATCCGTGGACATTCCGATGATGTGTTCACGTACTCGCAAAGCGATGCTTGTTAATTTTTCTAATTTTTCTTCGGTCATGGTAGCTATATATTTATGCTAAATGCTCAATTTTGTTTGTTCTGCTGTAATGGTTTTCAGTTCACCTAAATGATTTCTGTACCAGTTTACCCCTGCAAAATGTTGATTGATGGCGTAGATTTCAGGCTTTTCTTCTAATAACGACAGTATGTCTTCTAATGAAAAAGCTGGATTTTGTGGATATAATTCTTCAAAAACTCGTTTGATAAACAAGTAATCTTCGTAATAATCTATCGTAAAACGATGTGACATCGAGTAGTCTAAACCTGTTTCCCAAGTCACATTCGCCAAGCGAAATTTGTCTGGGTTTTCCCAGAAATAAGGTGTAGTATGTTCCAACTCCAAAGGACGAGTTGCTTCTTGCCAAGCTTTTTTCAAAGCCTCAAAAGTCATTATTTCTACATCGTTGCCATCTGGATAAGTAGCAGGATGAAGGTTACTTACAAAGTCGTATTTCCCTTCATTTTCAACATAGAAATCCAATACTTTATCCACAATGCGAGGGTCAATCAATGGACAATCCGAAGGAATTTTAATGACAATATCCGCATTCGTCAATACACCAACTTGATAATGTCTGTCCAATAAATTATTCAAACTTCCACGAAAACAAGTAATGTTTTTTGCTTGACAAAATTCTTCGATTACATCGTCTTCTGAGTTTTCAGAAGTAGCAATTACGATACTTGCTTTGTGTTTGATTTGCTGCAAACGCTCAACCATTCTATAAAGCAGGCTTTCGCCCAAAATGGGTAATAAAACCTTTTTGGGTAAGCGGCTTGAAGACATTCGAGCCTGAACAACAATGCTAATGGCTGTCATTGTGAAGTAATGAGTGATTGTAATGATAACTTAGTTTTTCAATCTTCTAATTATCATTATTTACGAAAAAATAAACTTCTCTTACATGGTATTCATCACATGATGAATACTTATTGATAAACCAATTCAGAAACGGCTCTGTACTGATACGATTTAGCGAAATCTTCTTTTTTGCCAGAAAAAGCTAAGAAATCACGGCAAACCTGAGCGATATTTTTTGCCGAAGTACCTTTGTTTTGTAAAGGCATTTGGCTTTTTAATTCTGCTTCATCAAAATATGAATGGACTTTCTTACCCAAAGCCATGCCCACATAAACGGCAGAAGAGTACTGGGTAATAAATTCATCACAATTAGCAATCATCGGGTTAAGATTTCCAGAAGTATAAATGATAGTGCCTTCTGGCGTATTTTCTTTGATTTCGGCTACGGCTCTTTCTACAATTTCGTTGGGATGTAGCTTAAAAATCATTTGTCTGCCCGCCGCTTTTGCCACACAATCTTTAATAAAACCGATTCTATCTTCATTTCTAAAGCACTCTCTGCTATCAGAAGTGGCTACCAAAACGTAATTGTGAAGGGGAAAATCGTTCTGAAAATATTGCTCACAATTATCAAAATTGGGCATTCCAGTTACGAAAATTTTATGTGCATCCGTTCCAATATTTGCAAAGCGATTTTTGTATCCTTCGGATGCCGCACAATACACATCACAAATATTTGAAGCACCGTTTAAGGAAGTACCAATTGCCAAATAAGGAGGTAATTTTAGCTTTTTAATAAGTTTACTCACCGTATTATGCTCATCAATCATGCCTTCTTGTACCCACAAAGTTTTGGTTTGAAGCATTCTGTCGGGGATAATCAAATCGGAGCAATAAACCACCAAATCGTAATGTTGTTTTCTGCCTTTGTAGTCCATTTTTAGCCCTTTTTCACGGCAATACTTCTCTGAATTTTCTTTGAATTGTCCAGAAACTACCGTTCTATCTAACAACTGAGTGTTATCAATAAGCCACTGATAAATAGGCGAATCCACAAAAATTTGACTAAACCAACAATCGAACTCTGGCAACTCTTTTGAAATTTGCTCCATTTGAGTTGTTTGATTGATTGAACCCGTGATGAATAAAATTTTCTTTTGCATAAACGGTGGATGATTTTATTGAAACAAAATTATAAAGCGAGTATTAATTCTCCGTTACCTCGAAATTAAGTGTTTATAAGCTTTACTGTTATCAATGTAAAGACAGCATTAAGCATATTCAACATCAATGTTATTGCTTTATTATCAGAGTATTAAGGGCAGAAAATTGTCAAGTTAAAAATCAAAACGCATTCTAAACCTTACCGTCGGATTTGAGCTTACATTGGGGTTTTCCAGATAACTCAATCTTTTAATAAAGTCTAATCTCAGTACTTTAAAGATGTTTTCAAGCCCCAAACTCATTTCCATATATGGTTTACTTTCTAATGAAAAAGTACTTGGGTTTCCGTTTTCGTCGGTAGGTAAAAGCATTAAACCATTTTCGGCTGTTGGTTTATTTTTATCGCTGAGTTTTCCCATTAAACCTTTAAAAGAAATTACTTCTCGTAGTTTCAACTTTTTAATGAGTGGTAATTTATTTAAAATGAATCCATTGAAATGATGGTCAACAAACAAAGCTGCGTACTCGTCGCTGACGAACTCCAAGAAATTCATTAAGTTATAAGCTTCTGGCTGATAAGCATAGGTTTGGTTGGCTCTATGAATGGTCAGCAAAGCAAAAGGCAAAGCATTGAACGTTTTTCCGCCTTCTAAGGTAAAATCTGTAAAGCCAATGGGCGGTAAATACACTCGCTTGTGCGTATAAGCGACCAATCGCTGAAAATTGTACTGACTACCCAACACGCCTTTGATACCAAGAGTATAACGCAACTGAAAAGACGGATACTTATTAATGATAGGAATTCGATAATTTTTGCCTTGATAAAATTGTTCATTGGGGGCGTATCGCAAGCCTAACATTATTTCACTTGTTATGATTTCGGGCGTACTGATTTGGTTACCTTCTTTACTTAAACTATTGAATTGCAATGCCCCAGTAGGCGTTTGTCGAATATTTTTAAAGTTTAGATTAAGCGTAAAACCACTTTTTGATTCATTCAGATAATCAATATTCAGTACTTTGTTGTAGGTCATTTTGTTGTTTTGTCCTCTTTTGAACGAAAGCAAAAAGTTATCTTCCTGTACAAATTGTAGCTCCTGTCCGGGAATTTTGATTTCGTTTTGATACGAAACCTGAATATGTTTTATCGGATAGGTATAAGTATTATGGTCTGTTAATGAGAACGTTGCAGAACCAAAGTACTTAAAACGCTCATCTCTAAAACCGTAAGCTCCATAGCTTTCGATGGCGATTCTATCACTAAAATTACTGGTCGTTCTTCCGCCCAAACGCAACCTAAAGCCTTCAATTGGATTGAAACTGTAAAAAGTATTTACTGGCCCAATTTCAAAACCACCAATGGGTTTATAACCTTCCAACAAAAAGGTGGCAGTATTCATAAATCGCTGAAAGGCTGGCACTTTTTTTACACTATCTACCATTGTATAAATACCTAATTCTTTCTTCGATAAGCCTTGATGGCGTGCAGCTTCCCAAAAAGCTTCATCTCGATTAGTAGCGTTTTTTTCGGTATCTACTTTTAGTCCTTCAAAATACTTTTCTGCAATGGCTTTATTAATAACGTAGTCTTTATACGACACACTCCTTTGCCCAAAAAGTCCCATGCCGTTTTCCTTTTTGAGTAAATTAAATTCGATGGCTAAATCATCTTTTGTCAACATCAAACCTTCGTTGGCTATAAAATCAAATTCTTGCGAGACTCGAAGGTCTGTAACGAAATTGACGTTGATGTCTTTTGAAAAGCCCATTTGTACTTTTCTAATAGCATAACTTGAATCTAAAGCCACATACATCGTGCCTTGAAACAATTGGTCATTTGAGTTTCTTGGCGAAAAACCTAAGTTTACACATTTTGTACCTTTAAATTCGGTGGTGTCGATAATTACATAACGGTAAAATTGTGGGGCAACTGGAGCAGTTGGTCCTAAAAACTGTGTTGCTAAAAGTAAAATATTGTTGTCATAAACATTTATATCTTGATAAAGTGCTTCTAAGTAAAGTTTTATCCCATTGTTATCAACATAATTTCCCAAGCCTGTCATTTTTTCGCCTTGAATTACTTCTTTTTTATTTTCGGGCGACTTTCTGTAATAGACATCAGAAATTGTTTCTTTTAAATACATAGGCAAATTGACTTTTCCCGTGATTTGCGAAGTATCTAAATGATTGAAAACAAAATCAAACTTTCGCAGGGAACGTTTATTTCTAAATTTTTCAGAAATATTACTAAGGTCAAATTCTAATTTTTCGTACTTATTGTACTGATAAAAATCCAGTGATTCTTTACGGTTTTCAGCTTTATGTTCAATTACTTTCCTGATTAAAGTAACGGCAGGATTATCTTTATTGCGGTAGCGGTCTTTTTTACCTTTTACTACTACTTCCTGCAAATCAGTATTTTGTACTTTTAATTTAAAGGTCAGCGTAATTATTTTTCCGCCTTCAATGGTTCTTACTTCGGGTGTGTAGCCTACAAAAGCTACTCTGAGTGTAGGCTTTGTGTCGGTAGTTTCTAAGTAAAAACTACCATTCATATCAGTCTGAGTTCCTTGTTTAGTTCCCATGATACTTATATTCACAAAGGGTAATACTTCTCCCGTTTTTGCATCAATTACTTTTCCTTTGATTCTTGTAGTTTGTTGTGCAAAAACATTAACATAAGTAACTACAAAGAAGAAGAGTAAAGAGGTTTTCAGTATTTTTTTTAATGCACGCATTACTATATGCTTAAATTGAACAAAGCAATCAAACGTTCGCTCTGCACGAACCAGTAAAATTTAACAAAAAGTAAGGTAATGAACCTCGAAGTCGATGCGAACAAATGAACACGTATTCACAAACGTATCACTAAAGGTTAGTGATAAATTGATAAAGTGGTTAATCTGTTTCTAAGTATTATAAGTAGCGTATGTGGGGCTTAATGTTTTGCAAACTGTGAAATTTTAGAATTAGTTCACAACTTGCGATAAAATGTGATAAAATTTCGTTTTGTACGAAGCTTTTATTTTCATTTTAAGTGCCTTAATTTACTGATGAACGACTATCAACGATTGAATAGTATTTTAGTAAACTATATTGACTTTATAAAAGTATAAACTAAAATTATAAAAGTCAAGTTTGTTTACTTTTTTTTATTCAAGAGTAGATTTTTCAAAAAATTATAATACTTTTTTAAGCGACTTGCCTGCAAAGTTGTTGGATAAAATCTAACTCAATATGGTTTTTTATATTTATTTAACATAGCACAAGAAATCATAATTTTTAGATAATCTCTGTGCTTCTCATTATATCATAGCATTGTCTAAATTTACTGCCGAATCCAGTAGAACTGATGAAGTTCTGCAAGTTTTCCTCATCACAAAACACAAAGCAATGAACTTTTTGCCCAACGCAACCACCATGATAAAATTAGTGATAGATGATTTTATTTATCAACTACGCAAGGCTTTACATTTCTTGCCAAAATCCAAAAAGTTGACAGCCGTTTTTTTCATCATTTTGATGAATGCAAATACTGCTTTTTCGCAACATAAAACTGAACATATTTTTTTAGTGACCACAGATGGTTTCAGATGGGAAGAAGTATTTGGCGGAGTGGATTCTGTGTTGTTGAACAGCAAAGAATTTACTAAAAATAAAGATAGAATAAAGCAGCATTTTTGGTCGGATACGGCTGAGGTGAGCCGCAAGAAAATTATGCCTTTTGTTTGGAACACGATGGCAAAACAAGGGCAACTTTACGGAAACCGCTGGGCAGGCAATAAAGTAAACGTAAAAAATCCCTACTGGTTTTCGTATCCCGGCTATAACGAAATCTTGACAGGTTATGCCGACGACAAAGTAAATTCAAATGATAAAATTTTGAATGAAAACATCACCGTTTTAGAGTTTTTGAATAATCAACCAAAGTACAAAGGAAAAGTAGCTGCTTACTCTACTTGGGATGTTTTCCCTTACATTATCAATGAAAAAAGAAGTGGAATTCCAGTAAATTCTGGGAAAGAATTAGTGGAAGGAAATCTGACAGAAAAAGAAAAAATGTTGAATGAAATCCAGAGTACTTACCCAAGTTTAGCCAGCGACCGCCACGATTTTATTACCTATTTTTTGGCGAAAGAATATATTAAGAAAAACCAACCAAGCGTTTTCTTTTTATCTTTTGACGAAACCGACGAATTTGCCCACGAAGCCAAATACGATGAGTACCTTTTTGCGGCAAATACTGTTGATAAATTTGTAGGCGACTTGTGGAATTATTGCCAAAGTAACCCAAAATACAAAGATAAAACGACCATCATCTTAACAACAGACCACGGAAGAGGCAACAAAATTAAAAATCAATGGACAAGCCACGGACAAAAAGTACCTGATTGTTATGAAATTTGGTTTGGCGTAATTGGCCCAGACACGCCAGCTTTGGGCGAAATCAAAACAGAAGGGCAGTACTTCCAAAACCAAATTGCGAAAACACTGGCGAAATTTTTAGGCTACGATTTTCAGAATGGAAAAGAAATTGGAGAAGCGGTGAAAGGAGTAATGAAGTAATTCAACAAATGATTATAGATTGCATAGCCTCGCTTGTCGAGGCTATTTTGCTTTTTAGCCCATTCTTTTCTTCATTTTTCAGATAGAATACATACATGAACCTTTGCAAATAATACTTTTACGGCAAAAATCAGTATTTTCACGTATTCTTTTATTTACATCAATATTTTATCAATAACGTTGCGTTTAGGGCAAAATCATGCAAAATAATTTTTTCGATACCCGCATAGAGTTTCTCAAAGGCGTTGGTGCTGCAAGGGCTTTGTTATTGAACACCGAACTCCAGATTTTTACTTACAGTGATTTAATTCAATATTATCCTTTTCGCTACGAAGACCGCACTAAGTTTTACCGTATTTTTGATTTGTACGAAGGAATGGATGCCGCACAAATTAAAGGAAGACTACATTTTTTTGAAAAAATTGGCGAAGGACATAAAGCCAGACTTACGGGGCAATTTTCAGACGGCACAGGAACAATGGAACTTACTTGGTTTCAAGGAGTAAGTTTTTTAGAGAAAAAACTGCGTGCTGGTGCTGAATATGTCATTTACGGTAAACCTGCATTTTTTCAAGGTCGTCCGCAAATGCAGCATCCTGAAATGGAATTGCTCAGTCCCGACAATGAAAAAGGTGGCTACTTTCAACCTGTTTATGGTTTAACCGAAAAGCTCAAAAAACGATATGTAGATTCAAAAGTAATTGCGACGATGCAACGCAATTTATTGGATTTGGCTTATGCCCAAATCCGAGAAACTTTGCCCGAAAATCTTCGTCAAAAATATCGTTTGGTTTCAAAAAGAGATGCCGTTTATAATATTCATTTGCCACAGTCGGAAGCATGGCTACACCAAGCCCGACGCAGATTGAAGTTTGAAGAACTTTTTTATAATCAACTCAGGCTGATTAAACAAAAACTCAGCAGACGAATTGATTATCAAGGGCAAGTATTTAAAAACACCAGTTTAGTAAGCGAATTTTATAAAAATCACTTGCCTTTTGATTTAACCAATGCCCAAAAAAGAGTAGTAAAAGAGATTTTTGAGGACATGAAATCGGGCAAACAAATGAATCGTTTGCTACAAGGAGATGTAGGTTCTGGCAAAACTATCGTGGCTTTTATTTGTATGCTTTTGGCAATCAGTAATGGCTGTCAGGCTTGTATCATTGCTCCTACCGAAATTTTAGCCGACCAGCATTATCAAGGTTTGAAAGAATTTGCCGAAAGTTTGGGCGTAAAAATCGACAAGCTCACAGGTTCTGTTCGGAAAAAAGCAAGAACAAGTATTCATGAAGGATTGCTGGATGGTTCGCTAAAAATACTGGTTGGCACACACGCCATTTTAGAAGATATTGTACAATTTCAGAATTTAGGTTTTGTCGTAATCGACGAACAGCACCGTTTTGGTGTAGCACAGCGAGCTAAACTTTGGGAGAAAAATTCAGAAATCCACCCGCATATTTTAGTAATGACGGCTACGCCAATTCCAAGAACTTTAGCCATGACACTCTATGGTGATTTGGATGTATCGGTCATTGACGAGCTACCCAAAGGACGAAAACCTATCAAAACCGTTCATCGCTACGACTCGCACCGTTTGAATGTTTTTGGTTTTATGCGTGATGAAATCAAAAAAGGACGACAAGTATATGTGGTATATCCTCTGATTGAAGAATCAGAAAAAATGGATTTTAAATTCTTGACAGATGGCTACGAAAGTATCGTTCGGGCATTTCCTGAGTATCATATCAGTATCGTTCACGGTAAAATGAAAGCCGCCGACAAGGATTTTGAAATGCAAAGATTCATCAAAAAAGAAACGCAAATTATGGTGGCTACTACCGTGATTGAGGTAGGCGTAAATGTTCCAAACGCTTCAATTATGGTGATAGAAAGTGCAGAGCGTTTTGGATTGGCACAATTACACCAATTGCGTGGACGAGTAGGACGTGGAGCAGAACAAAGTTATTGTATTTTGATGACAGACGTAAAACTTTCAAAAGATACTCGTACCAGAATTGACACGATGGTAAGAACCACTGATGGTTTTGAAATTGCCGACGTAGATTTACAATTACGTGGGCCGGGCGATTTGTCAGGTACACAGCAAAGTGGAGTCGTTGAACTACTGATAGCAGACTTGGCAAAAGATGGAGAGATTTTAAGAGTAGCCAGAGAATGTGCCATTGCCATTTTGGAAGAAGACCACGAATTGGAGCTTCCACAAAATGCGATGATAAAAGAACAAGTAGAAAACCAAAAAGCCAATACAAGCAACTGGGCGAGGATTAGTTGAAGAAGTACTAAGATGCAGCATTTAAGGACAAAACCATTGTCGCTAATTCAACATATCCCCAAAGTAGCAAAGAAATCGTTACCACAATTCCGACTAAACTGAAAAGTATAAAGCATAGAAGTAAGAAAAGTTTTCGCTTTGTCATAATATTAAATTTTGTAAAACTCAATTGTATTTATCTTAGATGTGAAATTTTAGAAATCACATTGTATAGAAATACACATTGATAATCAGTTGTTTATAACTTGATTGGTCTTTGAGGAATTAATAATTTATGTACAATTTACCCGTATGTACGTATATATACAAGTAATTTTTTGATTCTTACTTCAATGTTGAATTTCATTTTTTAAATGAAAATAAAAATGAAATATTTTCAAAAATTCAAAAAATATAGTCCGAAATGAAAGATACTTTTGGGTATAGCTATTTAAACAAAAACGACTTGCCGAATCAAATTCAGCAAGTCGTTTTTTATTTTATAAGAAGAGTATTTTGAATTCAAGTATTATTTTACTCCAAACTCTGAACTCCTAATTCAGCACTCTTAGTACGCTCTCATTTCAACACCTTTCATAAAGTTCACAAAAGCAGTGTTTACTACTTTGTTTCCACCCGGTGTTGGATAATTACCTGTAAAGTACCAGTCGCCAGTATCATTCGGGCAAGCTTTGTTCAAACTTTCTACGGTTTGATATACAATTGCTAAATCTGCTTTTAAATCTTTTGGTTTTACCAATTCAGCAATTTTATCCGAAATTTCTTGCGTAGTAAATGGCTTATAAATAGCTTTTACCAAGTTTTCTTTGTGAGCTGTTCCTAATTCAATGGCGGCAATACAACGACCCAAAGTTTCCTCTAAAATATCGTCCATATTACGCTCAAGTAATAATTCATAAGCGGCACGGAAAGCAATAAACTCTTTCATACGAGACATATCAATTCCGTAGCAGTCTGGATAACGAATTTGTGGAGCAGAAGAAACAATTACGATTTTCTTAGGGCCTAATTTATCCAACAACTTAATAATCGAACGCTCTAAAGTAGTACCACGAACAATTGAATCATCTATCAAAACAACATTATCAACGCCTTTTTTGATTACCTCAAAAGTAGTATCATATACATGGGCAACCATATCGTTACGGTCGGCATCGTTGGTAATGAATGTTCTTAACTTAACGTCTTTGGTAATCAATTTTTCTACTCTCGGACGGAAAGTCAATAAATCATCAAGGTCTTTTTCAAACAATACACCTTCCATGATTGCCTTCTTACGTTCCTTAGCAAGATAATCTTCCAAACCTTCAATCATACCCAAAAACGCTGTTTCAGCAGTATTAGGAATATAAGAGAATACCGTATTTTTAAGGTCGTAATTTACTTCTTGAAGTACTTGAGGAATGATTAAACGTCCTAATTGTTTACGTTCTGAGTAAATATCTGGATCTGAAGCTCTTGAAAAATAAATACGTTCAAAGCTACAAGATTTTCTTTCGATGGGCTGAATGAATTGCTTTTGCGAATAAGTTCCGTCTTTTTCGATGATTAAAGCGTGTCCTGGCTGTACTTCTTTAATATCTTCGTAGTTACAGTTGAAACTTGTTTTGATGGCTTGCTTTTCTGAGGCTACCACCACTACTTCGTCGTCTGCGTAGTAAAAAGCGGGTCTAATACCTGCTGGGTCACGAGCTACAAAAGCTGCACCGTATCCTGTCATTCCGCACATGGCATAACCACCATCAAAATCACGACAAGAACGTTGTAGAACTCTTTGTAAATCAATGTTTTCTTGAATAATATCCGATAATTCTGGATTATGATATTCTGTTTTGAAGTAATCAAATTGGCGTTGGTTTTCTTCATCTAAGAAATGCCCAATTTTCTCCATTACCGTTACAGTATCTACTTTTTCTTTAGGATGCTGTCCCAGTGAAACCAGTTTATTGAACAACTCTTCAACATTAGTCATATTGAAGTTTCCAGCCATTACTAAGTTTCTACTTCTCCAGTTGCTCTGTCTGAGCATCGGATGGCAGTTTTCTATTTCGTTTTGTCCGTGTGTTCCGTAACGAAGATGACCTAGAAAAACCTCTCCTGAAAATGCCACATTTTCCTGAATCCAATGTGCGTCTTTTGCTTTATCCTTATTGTCCTTTAAGGCTTTACGGAATTTCTTGTAAATCTTCCCAAAAATATCAGGTACAGCATTTTGCTCAACAGAACGATAGCGACTGATGTAACGATGACCCGGAGGAACATCAATCTTGATGTTAGCAACCCCTGCACCGTCTTGCCCTCGGTTCACTTGCTTTTCCATCATCAAATACAATTTGTTCAGACCGTACAATGGCGTGTTGTATTTGTTGATATAATACTGATAGTCTTTCCGGAGACGGATAAGTGCTATCCCGCACTCGTGTTTAATTGCGTCAGACATGACTTTAATTATATTTTTTTTGAATTATTAGAACCTAATTTTTAGAAAATAAAGTTCCCTAAACCAATGTATTAAATTTCAAATGGTTCGGTAAGAATTCGCAATAAATGTCAGATTAAATAAGAATTAAAGATGGGTTATTTTTCTGTTAGCAAAATTACAGATATAACTTTGAAAAAAACAAATTTTAAGAAGGGATTAACAGTATTTTTTACAATGATTTTTCAATGTGTAATTATTCCGAGAAATTCTTGAAGTATTAGTATTTTATACTCAGGTTATAGACAAAGCAGGAAATTCAGAATACAATTCAGTAGCAAAAACTCGCCTTGATTTCGAAACAAGGCGAGTTTTGAATTATCAAAAATAAATAAATTTATACTTTTTCTTCTAAGTAATATAATACCGAAAAAGAGTATAATCTTTGAAAAGTTATATTTCTTTTACATAAGTTTTCAGCCAAGTATCCATTTCCCAAAGCATGTGAAGGATAGATTCACGTGCTTGATAACCGTGACTTTCGTAAGGCAATTGTACGTATCGAACCACCGCCCCTAAGCCTTTTAATGCTGTATAATATCGCTCCGACTGCATCGGGAATGTACCTGTATTATTATCTGCTTCGCCGTGAATCAAGAGTAAAGGCGTTTTCATTTTATCAGCATAATTAAATGGCGACATCCTGTTGTAGGTTTCGGGCGTTTGCCAAAAAGTACGCTCTTCGCCTTGAAAACCAAAAGGCGTTAAAGTACGGTTATAAGCTCCGCTTCGGGCAATGCCTGCTTTGAACAAATTGCTATGCGATAATAAATTGGCTACCATGAAGCCTCCGTAAGAATGCCCCATTACTCCTACTCTTTCAGCATCTACAACGCCCAATTTTGCTCCTTCATCTATGGCGGCTTTTGCTCCTGCTACCAATTGTTCCAAATAAGTATCATTGGGTTCGGCTGTGCCTTCGCCTACGATTGGAATAGACGCTCCTTCTAAAATAGCAAAACCTTGCGTTACCCAAAAAATGGGCGAACCCCAGTAAATTGAAGTAAATTCAAAAGGCGAACCCGATATTTGTCCTGCGTTACTTTTATTTTTGAATTCTAAAGGATAAGCCTCTAATAAACAAGGCAATGGGCCTTGTTCTTTTTGGTAATCGGCTGGCAAATACAGATTGGCTGTTAGTTCTACTCCATCTTCACGTGCGTATTTTAATACTTGTTTTTCTACGCCTTTTAATGCTGGATACGGATGTGGAAAAAACGTAATTTGCTCAATACTTTGTTGTTTTAAATCTCTCAGAAAATAGTTTGGATTCTCTTGTTTAGACTCCCGAACCATCAAAACAATCTGATTTTCATTGTCTAATACTGCTACTGGGCGTTCGTAATAAGGTGCTTCCGAACGCCACAAACGACGTACTTCTTTACTTTTTATATTTAAAATATCAATAAAAGGTCTGTCGCCTTCGGCAGAAGCTCCGTCGCCAGTCATAAAAACAGAATGGTCTTTTTGAATATCAATGACCAATTTCCCAAACTGATTTTTTTTCATAGACGGACTTCCCGGGTCGTTGTACTTATCTTCAGAAGAACGGTCGAATAGAATTGTTGCTTCCGCTTCGCCACTTGGGTCGATAATTCGGGTAATAATTCTGCGGGTTTTATGCCAATACTCGTCTATCAAAGCTAAATTTTCGTTTGCCCAAGTAATCCCTGCAAAGCGATACGCCGTTTCTGCAATCGGCTTCACTGGCTCTAAAAATGGAGCTGACCAAGTAAATACTTTGTCACGAACTGGCACTTCATTTTTAGGGTCGCCTTCGTCTTGTGCTTCTATCCAATACAACGTCGCAGCAGCATCGTGTCGCCAATTATGTCCACGAGGTTCTTTCTGTGTAGCATCAAAAGAAATCGGAATATTTTCAAGCAAAGGGTTATCCACAATGGTTTTTATCCAATTTCCATCAATCGTACAAACATCAACTTTGTGTGGGAAACGTCCAAAAGGCACAAGGTATGAATATGGACGATGAATGGTTTTTATCAGCACATACTTCCCGTCGGGCGAAGCCGTAGCAGTTTGAATAATCGCTGGTTCGCTAATTTTTTCTACTATTCCTGTTAATGAAATTTTTACTAATTCAGAAGTACCATAATAATCAAATAGTTTTTCATCATAAGTATTTTTCAGTAAATCTTGATAAGTTCTATTGGGCGTACTTTTGCCTAAATTTTCTTGAATCGTCGGGCCGGTTGGTACTCTATTGGCTTGTGGAACGTTTCCACGTTCGGCAACAATTACTTTTGCCAACAAAAATTTCCCATCTGAAAGCCAAGAGTACGGATGCCCAAACATGGCATTCATGGCTAAATCAGAAACTTTCTGAGCCTCTGCCGTGGCAATATCCAATACCCAAAGTTCAATTTTATCGGGTTTTGAATGACAAAAAGCAATTTTGGTTTCATCGGGCGACCAACTGGCAAAATTCAACAATGGCTTTTCGGGCAAACCTTTTATCTGAATTTCTTCCGAACCTTTTACTTTTCTTATTCGTATGTCCACGAAATAAGTAGTACGGCTAAGTCCATTATTGGCTGGATTGATTCTTAATCCTGCTAATCGCAACTCAGGTTCGGCTAACTGGGCAATTGAAGGCTGGGCGGCACGTTGGAGTAAAATCATCCATTCGCCTTTTGAGTCCACACTCACACTTGGGGTCGGGCTTGCCGTCACTAAATCAGCAATAACTTTGGGTGGTATTTGATAACCATCATGTGCGTTTGTTTCCGCACTTTCGAGCAAGTTTGAGTGCATAAGTTTATTTGATTTGTGGTTTTGTGGAAAATGAAAGGGAAAGAGATATTAATTATGAGTTTTGAATTATGAAATAATACGATTTTGGATTTTGGATTTGGGATTTCTGATTTACTTTAAAGCCGAAATCCGACATCTGAAATCCGACATCGCATTAATTCATAATTCAAAAACTATCCTCCGCTTACAGGTGGAATCAGAGCGATTTCGTCGGATTCTCTTAATAGTAAATCTGCCTCTGCATATTCGCTATTTACGGCCACTAACAAGGATTTGATACTTGTCAATCGGGGATAGTCTAATTTAAGTTTTTGTAAAATTGTCTGAACGTCCAAAATAGCATCGCTCTCAATTTCTGTGATACTTTTCCCGATGATGTCTCGGGTTATACCAAAAAGATGAATTGTATATTTCATTTTTATTTGCCCGTGATTGATAGTTATTGGATATGATTTTGAATGTTTTTACATTCCGATAGGTTATTTAATTAAATTTGTTTGACAATGTAACGAATTTAGACGTGATAAAGCAAAACTCAAAGCAGAATACCCAAAACTTGATTTACGACAATCATGGTCGACCAATTACTTATTTGCGTTTGGCAGTAACTGACCGCTGTAATCTTCGTTGTTTTTATTGTATGCCCGAAGTGGGTGTGAAGTACTTACATAAATCAAAATTATTGACTTATGAAGAAATGCTTCGTACTGTTTCTGTGTTGTCTGAACTGGGCGTTTCTAAAGTAAGAATTACGGGCGGAGAACCTTTTGTTCGCCATAATATGATTGATTTCATGTATCAACTTTCTGAAATTGAAGGCATTACAGAACTAAACATTACTACAAATGGTATTCTGACGGGGCAGTACATTCGTCAAATGAAAGAAATGGGCATCCGTTCTGTTAATCTGAGTTTGGATACTTTAGATAAAAAACGCTTTTTTGAAATCGCCAGAAGAGACGAATTCGACAAAGTTTATGAAACACTTTTTCAGTTATTAGACGCAGGTTTTGAAGTAAAAGTAAATGCTGTGGTAATGGACGGACAAAATACCCAAGACATCATTCCATTAACAGAACTTACGAAAGACCATAAAGTTTCAATTCGTTTTATTGAAGAAATGCCTTTCAATGGCGAAGGCTCGCATTATCCGAAATTAAACTGGAATTCTACCAGAATTTTAGCCGAAATAAGAAGTAAATACCCTGATTTACAGAAATTAGTCGATGCTCCGAATTCTACTTCTTACAATTATCAAATTCCCAATTATCAAGGAAATATCGGCATTATTGCTGCCTTTTCACGTACTTTTTGTGGTACTTGCAATCGTATTCGTCTGACCGCAACGGGCGATTTAAAAACTTGTCTTTATGACGACGGCGTACTGAATATCAGAGATTTACTTAGAAATGGTATTTCAGATGAAGAATTGAAAAATACTTTTATCAATGTTTTCAAGCAACGCCCCAAAGACGGTTTTGAAGCCGAACGCAACCGCAAAAGTATTATAACAGAATCTATGACTACGATTGGAGGATAATTACAAGTTATGAGTTTTGAATTATAAATTATGAGTCAGTAGTTATTTCGGATTTGTGATTTCTGATTTCGGAGATTTTAGCAAATACTTTATAGATTACTCTTTATGGGTTTTAAATAAACTCGTCTATTTCGTGCAAGTCACTTCCTTGAAAGAAGGTTTTTAGACTAATACTTCTAAAAATGCGTTAATTTTGTTTTCTGAAACAGGTGTTAGCCCATTTTTGAATTTATCTTTTATGACAATCTCTGAAATTTTCAATCAATTCAATCAATTAAAAGTTCTCATCGTTGGCGACGTGATGCTCGACTCTTATACTTGGGGAAAGGTAGAACGTATTTCGCCTGAAGCTCCTGTTCCAGTGGTCAATGTACTCAAGCGTGAAGTACGTTTGGGCGGTGCAGGAAATGTGGTAATGAATGTACAAAGTTTGGGAGCAGAAGCCATCATTTGTTCTGTCGTTGGGAACGATACTTACGGAAATGATTTAATCAAACTTTTGCAAGAACAAGGTTTATCTACCGAAGGCATCATTCAGTCTGAAACCAGAATTACCACTGTTAAAGAGCGAATTATTGCTGGTTCTCAGCAAATTGTACGCATTGATACCGAAACCGATGCTTTGATTAATGAATCTGAAAATCAATTACTTAGTCAAAAAATAAAAGAACTTGCTAAAGAAGCGAATGTGATTATTTTTGAAGATTACGACAAAGGTGTTCTTTCAAAATCGCTTATTGCCGACATCATTGATTTTGCTAATACAAACAATATTCCAACCGTAGTTGACCCCAAAAAACGTAATTTCCTGCATTATCAGCAAGCCACGCTTTTCAAACCCAATTTGAAAGAATTACGTGAAGGCTTGGACATCAGTTTTGACTTAAAGAAAAGCGAAGAATTAGAAAATGCGGTGAGTCAGTTGAAAAATGTACTTCAATTGAAAGGTGCTTTTATCACACTTTCCGAGCGTGGAGTTTATATTGATTTCAACAACGAAAAGAAACATTTCCCTGCCCATGTTCGTAAAATTGCAGACGTTTCAGGGGCTGGCGATACTGTCATTTCGATTGCGGCTTGTTGTGTAGCATTGGGTTTATCGCCAGAATTAGTGGCTGGTTTGTCCAATTTGGGTGGCGGTTTGGTTTGTGAATCTTTGGGCGTTGTACCAATCGACAAGGCTTTATTGGAAAAAGAAGCCATTTTGCATTTAGAAAAATAAGGCTAAAATCTTCATAAATAAGTTGAAATTTACGTCAACTTATTTTAGGCAAGCACAACTAATCACCAATCACTTTTTACTAATCACTGCTTACAATGTTTGAAGTACAAAAAGATGATTTTTTGATTTCGACAGATAAATCAAAATTAAAAATTGACGTGATTCATGATTACCTCGCTAATCGCTCTTATTGGGCGAAAGGCATTCCTGTGGAAATCGTTCAGCGTTCTATTGCTCATTCGATTGCTTTTGGTATTTATCATCAACAAGAAAATACATTAACGCAAATTGGTTTTTGTAGAGTCACCAGCGATTTAGCTACTTTTGCTTACTTGGCCGACGTTTTTGTATTGGAAGAATACCGAGGAAATGGACTTTCTAAATTTTTAGTAGAAAGCGTACTGAAACATCCCGACTTACAAGGCTTACGCAGATGGGTACTCGCCACTTGGGATGCCCACGGTTTATACGCTCAATTCGGCTTTGAACCATTAGATAAACCCGAACATTTTATGCAGATAAAAGCAGGAAATCCGTATGGAAGCTTTGAGCAGTGAGCTTTGAGCCTTGAGTTCTTTCTTAACCTGACCAATAAAAATACTCAAAGCTCAAAGCTATATCGGCTTTTCCTCAATTCCCAACATCGTCAAAGACGGATTGATGGTTCTGGGGGTGATGACGATTCTGAAAATTTTATTATTCGCAATTTTAAATTCGGCTACGTACTTTCCTTTCTCTTTCAAACTTCTATACACTGCTGTATAATTAATTTTACTTTCCCAACCATTAATTACCAAAGACGCAATTACTTGGTCTAAACACTTACTGAGGTTAGAAAAATAGCTTAAAACCGTTTCTTTTTCACGAATTGTATTCAGCGAACCAATCGGAATTACGGCTACTTCATAAATAGTTTGTTGTTTCATAAATATTAATGAAAAATAATTCAACTATTTTTCAAACGTAAAACTTTTCATAAACGTTCGGCGTTTTAATATCATACGCTTCCAAAAAGCAAAAAGCCCCAATTTTCATTGAGGCTTTTTTTATGTCTTCATTTCAAGAAAAATTACTGAGCAATCGCTGTAAATTCAATTTCTACTAAGTAATCTGGAGAAACCAATTTACTGATTTCGTAAATACCTGTGGTAGGTTTAATCGCTCCAAAAAATGCTCCGTGAGCTTTCGCAATATTATCAAACTGTGTAATATCTGTCGTAAAAATTCTTGTTCTTACTACATCGTTCAAGCTTGAACCCGCTTCTTCTAATACTTTCGCAATTCTTTCAATGATATTATTGGTTTGTGCAAAAGCGTCGTCGGCCTTTACTTTTTCACCATCAACAATGGCAACCGTTCCAGATACTTCAATAATATTTCCGATTCTTACGGCACGGCAATAGCCCATTTTGTCTTCCCAAGGTGAGCCTGTAAGGATATTTTGTCTTGACATTTTGTGATTATTTTTTGGTTAAGGCACAAAGATAATTTTAGCAAGTTGAAATACTAAAGGTTTTGTATTCAATTTTTAGCATAAAAGATTTCCGTCGTCTGTACTTTATTTATAATGGTTTGTAGTACGCCACTTTTTACGTAAGTTTACAATATTAAACTCTCTTTGTAAAATATTGAAATCAATTTCATAAAGTCCCAAAAGGCTTTTATTACTGTTCTTCAAAAAGACGAGCAGTAGGTAAACTTGTATTATCAAATTTTATAAAGAACATCATGAATACTTCATATAAAATCGCCGTTATTGGCGGTACTGGCAAATCTGGCAAATACCTTGTCAAACAATTATTAGCTAAAGGTTTTCAAATTAAGTTACTTCTTAGAAATCCTGAAAAATCACCTGCTAAAAATCCTCTGATTGAAACTATTGAAGGAAATATCAATCATTACACAACTGTCTATAACCTTCTTGAAGGCTGCCAAGCAGTGATAAGTACCTTGGGATTAGGTATTCCTGCCAGCGAGCCAACTATCTTTAGTCAATCCTCCACAAACATTATAAAAGCCATGAATGAACATAAAATAAAAAGATATATTGTTACGACTGGCTTGAATGTGGATACTCCTTCTGATAAAAAAAGCCCAAAAACGGCTTTTGGAACAGAATGGATGAAGAAGAATTTTCCAATTTCAACGACAGATAAGCAATTGGAATTTGAAATCTTAACAAAAAGTAATATTGACTGGACACTGGTGCGACTTCCTTTGATAGAACAAACAGACGAAACAGGAGAAGTAAATATTAGTGTAGAGGACTGTCTCGGAGATAAAATAAGTGCTACTGATTTAGCTAATTTCTTGATTCAGCAATTATCCGACGAAAACTATATTAAAAAAGCTCCTTTTATTGCGAATATTTAAAATAAAAACAGTGAGTCGAATAGGCTCACTGTTTTATTTTTGTGAATATATAAACCCAAATTTTAATTGAAAACCTTTATTATCTATTTCATTACTGCTTCAATCAGCTATGTTGCTACCATTCCGCCCGGGCCACTGAGTGTTTATGTGGTGCATAGTACGCTACAAAAAAACATTAAAATTGCCCTCTGGGTAGCTTTCGGAGGAGTACTTTGCGAAAGTACTTACGCTTATTTAGCGATTGAAGGTTTAATGATTTTTGAGAAATATCCCCAAGTTGAATATTGGATGCAAAGGGCAATTATTGTCTTGCTTTTCGGAGTAGGCATTTTTACTTTTTTCCAAAAACAGGCAAAAATTGAATATGAAAAAGTATCGCTAAATAATCCATTTTTTTCTTTTGTCAAAGGCATTTCTCTATCGCTCTTCAATCCTGCTCTTTTGCCATTTTGGGTAGTGATTTTACTTTCTTATGGCAAATACGATTGGTTAAAAATTACTTCTTCTGTTGAAAAAATCAGCTTTGTATTGGGTGCTGGCACTGGTACGTTTTTGTTAGTTTATACTTATGCTTTTCTGGCAAATTGGAAACGAAATCTTATTTTTAAATACCTCAACGACGAACGACTCAATAAACTAATTGCCTGTATTTTCATCGGATTGGCTTTATTGCAATTGGTGAATTTGTTTGTAAGTGATTAGTAATTAGTGATTGGTTATTGGTGATTAGATTTTTAGCATACAAATAACTGATAATCAGAATATTAAAACTCTAATCACTAATCACCATTTACTAATCACTCAATAAAACTTCAAGCTAATTGATGTACATCTTTCACAATAATTTCGCTACGAGTGTAATCTATCAAGCCTGCATTTTTTAGTTCATTAAAAAGTAAAGTAACGGTTTGACGAGTACTACAAATCAATCCTGCGATGTCGTTATGGGTAAGATAATTTTTCACCACGATATTTTTTGTTTGTCCGTTTCCTTCTTTCATTGCCCAATCTTTCAAGAACAAAGCAAACCTTGTTCTTACATCTTTGAACATCAGATTTGTGTAATTATTTGAAATTCTCTTGAGTTTAAAACCCACCAATTTGGTATAACGAATGGCTAATTGTGGATTTCTTTTTACGATATTTTCAAAATCATTTTGCTTGAAACTACAAATCACTACTTTGTCGGAAACAGCAACGGCGTACTCGTCTTCGTTTTCATTCATTTCATCGAAAGTATATTGTCCGAACAAATCTCCCGAACGCAAAATCTCTTTTACCGTTTCATTGCCTTCTGCATCAACAGAAATAATTTTCAGCGTTCCACTTTTAATGGTATAAAGTCTTTGCTCGTCATCGTGCGAAAAGTAAAGAATTTCATTTTTTTTAACCGTCTTAAAATTCGGAATCAAACACAAGGCACGGTTTTCTTCACGGCTCAAAACCGAGAACAGTTGGTGATCGTGTAAGTACCAATATTTTGCTTCTTCTTGCATTGAAATCTTAGGTTAAAGTATAAAAAAAGGCAAAAATATCTCCTTTGCGAATGTATGCCACTACCGAACAGCAAAAGAAAGTAATCAGTGCTAAGATAAACAAATATCCTCCATCTCCTTCGCTTTCAATTCCCAAAACAGTGAGATGTGCCAAAATCGCTCCCAACATTACTCCCATTCCTAAAAATGCTCCCAGCCAAGCTTTGCGTGGGCTTAGTAACAGTATCACTACTAAAAGCTCGGTTACACCTGCCCCGTAGCGACCGAATGGCTCAACGCCCAATTTGCTAAACAAGGCTACGCTTTCGGCTGCACCCGAAAATTTGAAGAAAAGTGTTTGGGCTAAAATCACCGCTGCGATGATTTGGGCAGTCCAAGTAATATAGATTTTTTGAGTAGTCATGGCTTTATTTTTTGATTATTTTTTCCCAATTAATGTCTGCTTTTGCTTTTAGATTGGCTTCGTCTTTGTTCCAATCGGTGAGCGTATTGCTAAAAAAAGTATGATAAAACAAGTACAATTTTCCGTTGACGATTTTGTAGGTTTCGGGGTCAACTTCTACTTTTTCGCCTTTACTTCCCATCGCATAAGCACACCAACCGCCGTACTGAGCTTCGTATTTTGAAGGATTTTTTTTGAAGATTTCAAGATTATTGGCTGATGCAAATTGATAAGTAATGCCTTCTTGTGTGTAAGTGTACTCTTTTTTGCCTTTTTGTGGTTTTCCTTGAAAATATGCTACTGCATCATAGCCACTGAGTGCTACTCCTTTTTCTGTCAGAAAGTGTTTTTTTCGTGTGTTTATGTCTTGTGAAAAAACATTTAAACTAATGATACTGAATAAAATAATGAGAATTTTCATTTGTGTTACGGTTTGATTACGATACAAATTTTGACATTTCTTCGTCCACAAATTGTCGTCTAAATTACCATTTCACAACTTTTACGATTTACACAAAATAATTCAACAAAATATTGACAATATTATATTTTTATTATAAATTCAATAAACTAAACAATTATCAAAATGACTACTATTGAAAGCATAGAAAATTGGGGTGATAGACATCATCCAGCGTGGCTTGACATTGTTCGGATTGGCTTGGGGTTGTTGCTATTTTTCAAGGGGATGAGCTTTATCGGCGATACTTCCTATCTCTCGACGCTCGTAGAAGGACTGCATTTTAATGCTTGGACTTTCGTGGCGGTGCATTATGTGGCCTTTGCCCATTTGGTCGGAGGATTGTTGATTACTTTGGGTTGCCTTACCCGACTGGCGGCGGCTTCGCAAGTACCGATTTTGTTTGTAGCAGTATTTTTTGCTAACATCAGAAATGGCTTTACGTTTGTCAATTCTGAGCTTTGGTTGTCGATTGTAGTATTGTTGTTATTAGGACTTTTCTGGCTGATTGGCTCTGGCAAATTTTCATTTGATGAGTACGTAAAAAATCATCCAGCTTATAAAATGAAGTGATTTTTGGGGGATTTGATAATTTGATGATGTGATAATTTGAAAATTTAAAAATGAAAAATCTGCTTTAAAATGATAAAATGAAGGGATTTTTCTCGGAATTTGAAGATTTGAAAATAAAAAACTGCTTTACAGCTATTTATTACTGTAAAGCAGTTTTTTTATTTTAGGAATTTATGTTTGCAATTAAAATTCATTTTTCGCTACTTCTTCCGTGCTGTGTTCGTCTAAACCAACGGTAAAATCATGCTTTAAGACAATTAGGAAGCATAAGCAAAAAAGGAAGTGCTTTAGAATAGTCGAGTTCAGCATATTCTAAGCCCAACACTCTAATGTTTTTGTAATAGGTTTGATGCTGCTCGTAATAGTTTCTTTCACTGGGCACAAACCAAGCTTTTTCGCCTAATTTTTGTCCTAAAAACCATTTCTCTAATAAACGTCCACATCTACCATTACCATCGTTCCACGGATGAATTTTCACAAATACCAAATGAATCATGGAAGCAAAAAAGAAAACTTCTTGTATGCTTAGTTCTTGCTTCAAAAGCAAAGCAATATCACTATAAAATTTTTCCATTTCAGAGGCTACTTCATAAGGTGAAGCAGCCACATATTCAATCTTTCCATCAGGAGTACTTACGTACATATTGTGTATTCGTAACTTACCTTGCTGGTGCTTCGCAACAATGTGTTTACTCAATAATTTATGGACTTCACTGATATTATCTTTATTCAGTACATTGGTTTTGGCGAAAGTATAGGCAGAGTACAAGTCATCAATTTTTTTGGTATAGTCTGGTAAAAACTCAATACCAAATTTTTTATGCTTGATATAACTATCCAACTCAATGTCTTCTCCTTCAATTTTGCTTGAATACACCGAGGCTACCGAAGTATAAAAACTAAAAGTATCAGTAGAAATTTCTGCATCTTCCAAAGCTTCAAAAACTTTTGGCAAATCTTCTGGAATAGTATTTAAGTATTCTCCTAATATTTCGGTTCGTATAACTTGAAGGTTCATCGTTTTCAGTTAATAGTTTATCAATTTTACTAAATTGAGTATTTTGAGATGCATTCAGAATTAATATTATCAGAAAGTTTAAACGCTCTTACGAATTTGATATTTCGGATAAAATAGTTATATCTTTAATGACAACACGTCTAATAAACGTATAATTTATCCTTTGTCCTACATCGAAAAGGCAAAATCTGAAATTTCAATAATACATTCTAAAAACTGTCATTCCTCACTCCGCACTCAAAACTCATCACTCCTAAATGCTCTCTGCCAATTCTTTGATTTTTACTTCTACGCCATTCCAAAGTTGGTTTCTTACTTTTAAAGAACGAAGTGAATAAGCTTCTGCTTCTGCCCATTTTTCAGCATCGTCGCCACAAAGTTCTTCTACCATTTGTAAAGCTAAATGACTGTGGTGGTCGCCATCTACTTCAATATGTCTTTCTAAGTAATAATTGAAAATTGAAATGCTTTCTGGCATACTTTGGTTTAAATCTTTCACCATCGAAAGGAACATATCAGGGATTAAATCTTCACGTCCGAAAGTAAATACAGCCGCCATAATGTGCGGTTTCTGTGTGTTGATTACTTCAAAAGTAAAATCTACAAACTGACGAACACTTTCTGAAACTTCTACTTTTGCCAAAGCTTCCTGCACGCTTACTCTTTGCGAAAGTAAAGTAATGAAGTTTTCGATTTGCTCGGTAGCTGCACCAGATTGTTGCATGGCTTTCAAGTATAATTCAAAGTGACTCATTACGTTTCCTTCTTCGTCTTTATCGCTTTCTTCGCCAATCACGATTTCGTTGATTAAAAAACGAGTGGTAGCATTACCCACCGGAATCCACGGAATATCCACACAAGTAAGATTTCGCTGTAATCCTTTTAACAAAGACATAAAATCCCAAACGGCAAAAACGTGGTCTTGCATGAAAAGCTGTAAATCTTCTAATTCATGGATGTACTTATAAACCGAGTGCGAAGTAATTTCTTGACGAATCGGCTCAATTGCCGACTGAATTTTGAGAATATTCTGATTCATTGTATGTTATTTATGACTATTACTATTTACGGTTTTTGTAAGCAAATTGTTTGCTTCAACCTTCAAATTTATCTAAAATGCCTTTTAAAAACGATTTCTTCGGCTTTAATCCTCACTTTTTACTCCAATAAAAAAATCAATACTCACAAACTTAACAAACATAACTTTGATTTAACATTCCGATAATTCACAAGTAATATTTAAAAGTGATTTTTGTATTAGACAAAAACAGTTTGAACATGAAAAAAATTTACAGCATTTTGATATGCCTTTGTTATTTGGAAAGTAAAGCACAAGATGGTGTTTATTTAACAGCACAAGATTTTGAAAACCATAAACTTAGCGAAACAAATGCCACAGTTTTCAAGGAAAGATATAGCAGTGTGAAAGTGAAAAAAGATGTTTCAAAAGTTTATAATCATCAGAATGCTTTTGGATATAGAAAGGGAGAAAAAGATTGGCGTTTTGTGGGAAATCAGTCTTATGAAATTTTGAATAAAAATGGTATTTACATTTATCGCTTAAATATCAGTAACGAAATCTCTACACAGTTGTATTATTTCAGCAAAGAAGCCAATAGCGAATTGATTAGCCTCACTAAAAGAAATTTAAAAAGAGTATATGCCGATAATCCAGCGTTTGTAGAATTACTGAATGGACTTCATTGGAGAATCAATTTAGAAGAAGAAATTCCTCCTTTTAATGTTGTAAGAATAGCAGAGTTATTTTTGTACTGCAAAGCAAACAAAGGGGAAAACTAATTATCAAGCTCCCCTTGTTTAATCCAATTTTGAATCAATTTCACATCACAATCTGAGCGTTTCCCTCCTTTGGGCATTGGTGGTATCGAACCATTTACTGAGATAATTTGGTCGAGAAGTATTCCGCTGGATGCCCAAAATTTCACATCTTCAAAATCTTCTAATTTTACTCTCCTGAATGATTGGCATTGCTATGGCAAGCATTACAATTATCAATCAGTATTTTCTGAATATCCTTTTTGTAGCTCACGACACAGAGTATATCAGCCTGACAGTTGGCTACTGGAGTAATATTTTTCTCATATTTACACGAAAATATTACGAAAAATAAAAAGTATTTTACAATTTTATAGTTTATACGTTTGGGCTTTATTTGCTGAAAAAATAGAAAAGCCGAAACGAGGCGTTTCGGCTTTTACATAATTACACCAATATGAAAATCCATTTCGGACTTTCTCCCCGCCTGAGCGAGGAGAAAACCTTAGTAAGGTTTGACTGTTACCCACTCATGAGTATTTTTGTTGTATTGCAGATGCTCGTCAGGCCACTCAATATATTGCTTCATGGAAAGGTATTCATCTACATTTCCTTTTTTTACTAATTCTCTAAATAAAAAACCTCCACGCTCTACTACTATTTCTTCTCTTAAATGAGGTGTGTTAATGATTTCCTCGAAAGATTCTGGTTTTAACGAACCTTCTTTTAATTTAAACTTTGCCAATACTCCTCTTCTGAAAATTGGGCTTGCTGAAACCGGACGAATAATGAAAGCGTAGTTCCAACCGTCTTCGGCTTGATAATATTCTTGGATTTTAAAAAATGGTAAGGCTTTTTGGTAGAATTTTCTGTACTGAGCTTGAAACTTTGTATTATTATTGGCACCGGGTGCTGGTGAATAAATATAAGTAATGATGTTGGTTAAGAGAGTGTCTTGTTCTTGGGCAGAAAAATAATTACTTGCTTGATACTTTTTTGTATTACATGAAAAAAGAAAAGCAAAAAGAAAAAGAATGACTAAAATATTTTTCATATTGGTAATTGAAAGACTTTAGAAACTTCAGTCTGCAATGATGAAATAATATGCAGACTGAAGTTTGAATATTAAGAGCAATTATTTTACATAAGTAACTCCTTGTGGGTTAAATTCAGCCCAACCAGTTGTCCAATCTACATCGTTGAATGCACCTACATAAGTAGTTTTTGTAAAGAATGCAGGTAGAGTAGTTGGTAAATTAACACCTACTAAACTTGAACCAGAAGCTAAAGTAAATGTAGGGCGACCAGTCAACCATAAAGAAGAACTTAATCCGATTGTTGAAGAGTTCGCTAAAATTTTGTTACCAGTTTGAGCAGCAAACCAAGCAGAAGGCTTCTGAGTACCAATCAAGATAGCAGGAGCAGCAGTGCTTTGTTCGTTATCTGATACTGCACTCGTTCCGAAACCTGTACTTCCCCATCCGTCAACACCTGCTAAAACAATGTTATTTAAAACTAACTCACCGTTCAAAGCATTGTCTTTAGCGTTACCTCTTTGGCTATCAATATAAACTCCGTAAGGATAACCTGTAACAACTGCATTGTAGATTTTCAATTTGTTGTTACGACGTAACTGCATACCATTTTGGAATAATGAACTAATCGTTGTTGAAGAACTTCCTTTTGGTCCGATGATAGTCATGTTAGCAAAAGTACCAGAAGTAAATGGAGTGTTGCTTGAACCAGCAGCATCGTTGTCAACTTCAAAGCCATTTGAACCAGAAATATCTGCTTGAGTAGCACCACGAATACCGATACCGAATTGTACATTTCCAGTGAAACCGTTATCAACGTCGAAGTCATCGTCCAAACCTTTGTAAGCAATTAAATATTTTGCATTTACACTTCCACCAAACCATTCGAATGAATCATCCAAACCGAAAGAAGCTTGTAAGTACTCTAAAGTTGTACCCGAACCTACCGAACCAAAAGTATAAGAGTTAACCTCAGCATTTGGCTGTACTGGAATACCTGCATATTCAACACGTACATATTTCAAAACTCCTGAGTTATCAGCATTATCAGTACCACCGTGGAAACCACCATAGTTACCTTCTAATACTCTACTTGCTTCTGGCAAGTTGTTTACTGCACGACCACAGATTACGATACCACCCCAGTCACCAGCTTCACGCTCGCCTACTGCTCTTTCAGAAGTAAATACGATAGGTTTAGCAGCTGTACCTTGTGCAATAAGCTTGCTACCTCTTTGCACTACCAAAGTTCCTTTAGAAGCACGGTCTCCGATGATGATAGTACCTGGTTCAATTGTCAAAGTACCTGTTTTTGTAACAGTTCCAGCAACAGCTTCTTCACCTACACGTACAAAACCTACTAATTTATAGATTTTATCAGCTGTCCAAGTGATATTTCCTTCAAGATTTCCTTGAACTGTTACCACAGTTGGAGCAGGTATTGCTGTTACAGTAACAGGAATTGTTGTTAAAGTAGAAACTTGGCTTAGTTGGTCAGTTACTTGAACAGTAAAGTTTACGATTGAACCTGCTGCTAAATTTTCAATTACATAGTCTTTAGTATATTCAAGTGTTTTTTCACCTGTTCCTGTTTTTGTGTCATAAGCTGCACCATTTTTCAACACTGTTACAGTTTTTACACCACCCGGAGCATTGATAGAGGCTTTAATTTGAACAGTTGCTCCTGGAATACCAGACAAAGTTCCTGACACTGAAATAGTTGGTAAAGGAACTACTTCTGCAGTATCGTCTTTACAAGCTTGAAATACAGTTGCTAACGAGAGCAACAATGCAATCACTCTAATAGCTTTCATGTTTAAAAATTTCATTGATTTGATTATTAGATTAAGAAATAATGTTTTAAAAATTCAACTGCAAATTGTATGTATGATTTATTACTATTTTTTTCTTAATGTGTACACCAATCCTAAAGAGTATGTTCTACCCGGTGAGTACGATTGAATCACTTGATCGGCATTACTATCAAATGTGTTATCCTTGTTTCCATCTTGAATAATTAAGTTTTTTTGGTTCAAGATGTCTGTAATACCACCCTTCAACAAGAGGTTTCTTGCAATTTCTTTTGAGAAAGTAAAGTCAATTACGTTACGTGGCATTTCGTACCAGTCTGGATAACCTGCTGCGAAAGTGTTACCTACTGCATAAATTCTTTTACCGATTACGTTGAACAATAAACTGATTTGTGTATTCTTTTTAGCGTCGTTGTAATTGATACCAGCATTTACGATATATGGCGACTGCCCTTGTAAAGGACGATTATCAGATTGGTTCTGTGCAGTTGAACCAATTTTCACACGGCTGTAAATAAATGCTCCGTTGAATACAAGGTTAATTTTGCTTAATAAAGCTGATGAAGTAAGCTTATCTAAAGATTTTTTAATTTCTACCTCAAAACCAGCACTGTATGCACTTTCTGCGTTTCCGAAATTAAGGTTGGCATTTGTTACTCCATCAAAAATAACCTCGATTGGGTTTTTAAATTTCTTATAAAACGCTGCTACTGAAATTACTTCTGCTGGTGTTGGATAATACTCATAACGGAAATCATAATTATCAATATCAGCATTATTCAAATCAGGATTACCTGCAATAACACGGTTGTTTACAAAGTCGTAGAAGGTAAACGGTGCTACTTCACGGAATTCTGGGCGATTCACTGTTTTTCCGTAAGCTAAACGTAAAAGGGCTTTTTCAGAGAAATTATACGTTAGGTTTGCAGATGGTAAAACCGTGGTTATATCACGATTGTAATTCACTGGTAGATTTTTACTTACATCAAAACTATTCAATTTCTGAACGTTTTTCTCTACACGCACACCAGCAATTAAATTCAATTTCTTTGTGAAAGAATAGTTTCCAGAAACATAACCTGCGATTTGATTATTGCTTGCTGTGTATGAATCCGATGCGTTTGTTTGCTCGTCAATTTTTACGCCGTTAGTTGTATTAATATTTTGTAGTGCAAAAATTTCTTCAATCGGCAAGCTACCAATATCAAATAATGAACTGTTGGCACGCACATAACCAATGTTACGAGCAGTGAATGTACGTTTTTTGTTTTCGTAAAAAGCACCTGCTTTCAATTCAATTTCTTTACTTTCTTCGGCATTTTTACCTTTCGAGATTGTTAGTTTTTGTACCAAATTGATACCCCCTAACACAGCATCTTCATCCAATAAGATATTAGTTCTACCTAAGTTGATGGTCTGAGCCGCTCCAAATGGAACTAATAAAGATGGAGTTGCACCTTCGGTTGAATATCTATATCGCTTATAATCAGGACGGTCACTGTTTGATTTATTATAACCAACTACCCAATCTAATTTTGTTTTATTTTCATTGAAACTATGACGACCCAATAGCTGACCTGTGTAAATACCACGATATACTTGGTCTAAAGAACGAATATTCCAAGTTCCACCATTTTCCAAACCGTTTCTGTTCACGTATTGGAAGTTACTCATTTGGTTGTAGAGATTTTTGAACTCAAAAGTGTGGTTTTCGTTCAATCTCAAAGCCCAGTTATGAAGGATACCTGTACGAACTGAATTGGTGTATTGTAAATCTCTAAACTTAGTGTCTTCGTTGATAGTCTCTATATTGTTTTGGTCGATAGAGTAACCAAAATCGCTTCTTGACATTTCAAAAATTGTACGAGTATTACTGTAATTAACAGCAGTAATATTTGCCAATTTTACATTTTCTCTGTCGATTAGTTTGTAAGCCCCAGTAATTGAAAAACGTAAATCTGGAATAGCTGTTGAAGAAACTGGCGTCCAAGTATTTCTCAACATTTGCCCAGCTTGTGTCAACGCTGCCTGATTAGACACAGCGATTTGCTTCAACTCTGCTGTTGATGGGAAATATTTTGGAAGGTCTGAAAAACCATTATTAAAACCTGTGTAAGAATATTTTCCTGTTTGAGGGCTAAGGAATTCTTTACCAGTAGTTCCATCTCTGTATGCACTACTTACATCTACTGTTAGGTAGTTTTCGTCAGGAATACTTTTCGTGAAAATTTTCACTACCCCCCCTGCAAATTCGCCCGGCAACTCAGCCGCTGGCGATTTGAATACCAAAATACGGTCAATTTGGCCTGAAGGAATTACATCAAATGAAAACGAACGAACATCTGATTCCATACTTGGTGTGAACACATTATTTAACATTACTGTATTATAACGTTCGTTCAAACCACGAATATTAATAAAACGGTCTCCGAAAATTGTTACACCTGGTACACGTTTTACTACTTCGGCAGCGGTACGGTCTAAAGTTTTACCAATTTGTGCGGCAGAAATACCACTTACGATTTGTTGTGCTGCTTTGATTTCTGAAATTACTGAAACCTCTGTGTTAGTTAATTTTTTTGCTACTACTCTTACTTCACTTAAAGTAGTTGCTTGGTCTTCTTCGATGAAAGTATTAATTTCTGTGATACTTCCTGAAACTACTTTTACGTTTTCGATAAATTTAGTTTTGTAGCCTACGAAGGTGATTTTTAATTTGTATGTTCCAACTGGAACTTTGCTGATTGAAAAGAATCCGTTTATATCTGCTGCTGCTCCTTTGTTTAATCCATCAATAAAAACTGCCGCTCCTACTAAGTCTTCTTTAGTTACTGCATCTTTGATTGTACCACGAATAGTCCCCTCTTGTGCGAATGTAAATGCGAATGAAGATAAGAGAATAATTAATGTGGAAAGTAATTTGTGCTTCATCATACTGGTTTTATTTTTTGATGCCACAAATTTAGACCCGCTATTTAACCACAGTATTACGAGTGTATTATGCTTGGGTTATGTTTATGTTACCGCAATGTTAAGAGAATTTCGCACAACGGACTTCAAGTAAGTAGAATCCTAAAACGATATAAAAAAAATCATAGTTTATCTTCTTGTTCGTATAAAAGTTTTTAGCTAACTTTCTTTCAAGAGATTTCCTCATTAATTTTCAACGCCAAAACTAAGGTTTCCTCCCTTGTTTCACCTAATAACACATCATAGTTTCAAAGCAAGCTCTGTGAATATTTGTAAAATGTTTTAGCCTCTTTTACAAAAAACTTTGCATACACACACATCGCCAAAATATATTACAAATGAATACGGCAGCAAAAGAAGAACTTTACAGCCTAATTAAAGCTGATTTTTCAATTTTTGATTTCATCCAAGAGTCTGCATTAGACGGATTTGGCTTTTTCGATACCCGCAACTCATCTGATGGCTGGATGAATCCAAAATTTTGGGCAACTTTAGGCTACAACTCTGATGAAATTCCTCAAATTCAACCTCAATGGCAACATCTTATTCATCCCGAAGATGTTGATACTTTTTCCGAACATTATAGAAACCCAAGCAAGTCCCACGAAATCACCATTCGCTACAAACATAAAAACGATTCAACAATTTGGCTAAAATGTAGAACGCTTGCCATCAACAATCCTAAAGAGGAACTCAGCAAAGTAATTATTTCTTTTACGGATGTAACGGAATTAATGCGAAAAGAAGACTTCTTGGAAAGATGTAATGCCGCTGCTATGGTTGGCTACTGGGAATTAGAAATAGAAAAACAAAAATTATACTGGAGTAATTTTACCAAAAAGATTCATGAGGTTGACGATGACTTTGAGCCAGATGTAAATGCCGCTATCAATTTTTATGAAGAAGGGGAAAACAGAGATAAAATCAGGGAATTGGTAACACTTGCCATTAGCGAGGGACAAAACTACGACCTTGACTTTAAAATTATCACTGCCAAAGGAAATCCAAAATGGGTAAGGGTAATTATACAGTCAGAATTTTATGCTGGACATTGTATCAGAATTTATGGTACTTTTCAAGACATTCATGCTCAGAAAATCGCCCAAGAAGAATTACTTAAAGAAAAACAAAAATTACAAAGTGTTGTAGAAGGTACAAATGCTGGTATATGGGAATGGAATGTACAAACGGGTGAAACGTTTTTTAATGAGCGTTGGGCAGCCATTGTGGGCTATACACTTGAAGAATTAGCTCCGATAAATATTGATACTTGGATAAAATTGGCACATCCCGACGATTTGTTAGTTTCAGAACAAAAAATTCAGGATTGTTTCGATAAAAAAACAGAACTCTACCAATGCGAGTGCAGAATGAAACATAAAAATGGGCATTGGGTTTGGGTACTTGATAGAGGTAAAATTGTAAGCTGGACAAAAGAAGGACTCCCGTTGATGATGTACGGTACTCATTCTGACATTAGCGAACAAAAAAAGAAAATTGAACGAGATACTACATTCATTGAACATACTCCTACGGCTATTGCCATGTTCGATAATGATTTACGCTACTTGGCTGTTTCGGAAAAATGGCGAATAGATTACCATTTAGAAGGAATAGATTTAATTGGTAAATCTCACTACGAAGTTTTTCCAGAAATCAGCGACGAATGGAAAGCAGTTCATCGGGAATGTTTAAAAGGAAAAAGTATCCGAAAAGATGAAGACCCATTTGTTAGACTTAATGGCACAATACAATGGATAAAATGGGAAGTAAAACCGTGGTTTACGGATGATGGCTCTACGGGTGGACTCATTATGTTTACCGAAGACATTACTGAAAAAAAGGTGATTGCTCAAGTACTTTCAGAGAAAAATACTTTGTTGGAAACCATTCTTGATAGTATCGACGTGGGAATTGTGGCTTGCGATAAAGATGCCAAACTTACTTTGTTCAATAATACTACTACCAGATGGCATGGTTTGTCTCTTTCTGATATGGAGCCGTCTAATCTTGCTGAGTACTATGACCTTTGCGATATGGAAGGAAAAATCTTGAGTTTTGAAGAAGTGCCTTTAATCAGAACGCTAAAAGAAGGACATATCAAAAATTTAGAAATTCAGATTGCTCCTAAAAATGGAAAAAAGCGAATTGTTTCAACCTCTGGCTCACAACTTCGTGGCCCAAACAACGAACTCTTTGGAGCGGTTGTTGCCATGCACGACATTACTCAAACCAAGCAAGCCTTAGAAGATTTAAAAATCAGCGAAGAAGCATTCCGTGGAAACTTCGAGAACGCAGCCATTGGCATGGCACTTTTGGACATCGACGGAAAATGGCTGAAAATCAACCAAACGCTTTGCCAAATTATGGGCTATTCTGTTGAAGAGTTTGAGCATCTTACTTTTCAAGAAATTACTTTTCCAGATGATTTAAAAGCCGACCTCGAATTAGTGCAAGAACTTATTGAAGGGAAAAGAACGCACTATCAAATGGAGAAAAGGTATATTCACAAAAAAGGAAATATCATTAATGCTATTCTGGCGGTTTCTATGGTTAGAAATCAGGCAAACCAGCCCTTGTACTTTGTGTCGCAAATCATTGATATTACTTTAGTTAAGAATGTTGAAAAAGAAATAAAATCACTTTTAGATGTTACCAAAGACCAAAATGAACGTTTGAAAAACTTCGCTCATATTGTATCACATAACTTGAGGTCACATTCTGGCAATATTTCAATGATGATGGATATACTTTTTGAAGAAAGTCCAGAGTTATTAGAAAACGAAAACTTGAGTTTACTAAAATCGGCAGCCTCAAACCTTAGTGAAACCATTGCCCACTTAAACGAAGTGGTTTTGATGAATTCTGCCGTAATAGACAACCTCAAAAGTGTAAATCTGTATCAAGCCATTGAAAATGGCATTAAAAACGTATCAGGTTTTGCCAAAGAATCACAAGTAATTATTAGAAATATTACCGATACCGACAATCAAGTACTGGCTGTGCCTGCCTATTTGGATAGCATTGTTCTCAATTTTCTAACAAATGCTATCAAGTATAGCTCACCAGAAAGAGAAAGTTATGTTCAATTGTCAACAAGTATAAAAAATGATTTTGTGGTTTTACAAATCGAAGACAACGGATTAGGTATTGATTTAAAAAGACATGGTGCAAAGCTTTTTGGTTTGTATAAAACCTTTCATTCTCATGAAGATGCCAGAGGCGTAGGACTATTTATTACCAAAAATCAGGTTGAAGCCATGGGAGGAAAAATAGAAGTAACAAGTGAAGTAAATAAAGGAACAACTTTCAGTATATATTTAAAACATGAAAAAAATTGATATTGCTTGTATCATCGACGATGATCCAATCTTTGTTTTTGGCACGAAAAGAATTATGCAAATTGCTAATTTTTGTAATGGATTTTTGGTTTTCCATAATGGAAAAGAAGCCTACGATAGCCTCCGTGCTATAATTTTAGCAGGCGAAAAACTTCCTGATTTAATTCTACTTGATTTGAATATGCCTATCTGGGATGGCTGGCATTTTTTAGATGAATTTACCCAAATTCCAATCGAAAAACCTGTTACGCTTTATATCGTAACAAGTTCTATCGACCCCGAAGATACCGAGCGAGCGAAGTCCTACGAGATAGTAAGTAACTACTTGGTGAAGCCCATTAAAATGGATGACTTAAAAAAAATAATGGCTGACTAATTCACTTAATTACTTGATTTATAAGCCATTTACTTTCAAGAAATAATTTATAAATCAAGTAATTCAAAATGTTTCTTCTTTATAAGATAATTTTTCTACTACCTTTGCAACAGTTTATGGTGCAATAAACTTGTATCGTTACAAGTTTAAAGCTTAATAGGGAATCAGGTGAAATACCCGAACTGTCCCCGCAACTGTAAGTTTCAATAACATCATTACCGCTCTTCAATAGCCACTGGTTTAAGTGGTGAGTGATTGAATGATTGAGTGAATGAAGAAATTCAAAAACAATCCAACACAAACATTGGCTTGTGAATCACTAAATCAAAATTCACTAATTCACTAAATATTCTGGGAAGGTTTAGGTACATGAGAAACAAGTCAGGAGACCTGCCATTAAATCATTCTTGATTGCTTGCTTACGGAGGATGAGCATCATTGAGCGTTCGATTATCTCTTTCATTTTTCTTGGTCAATATTTTCGGTTTCGTTCCGTGTAGGTCAAGGCTTAACTTTTTCAGTTATGTCTGCTGTTTTTACGTATTGCTTACGTTTTCAGCCCATACTTATCTGCTTGGTTATGTTGATAACCACAGAAAACTATGCCCAAGAAATCGCCAATAAACAAATCGACGAAGTACAAGTAACAGGCTTCAGCCCCGAACGCTTTATGGCTGGTTTGAAAGTACAAAAGATTGATTCTGCTACTTTATCCCGTTTTCAATTCCAAACTTTAGCCGATTTTTTGCAGTACCAATCGCCCATTACTTTTAAAAGTTATGGAACGGGACAGCTCACCAGTATTGCATTCAGAGGTACTTCTGCCATGCACACTGCCGTACTTTGGAATGGATTGAATATCAATAATCCAATGGCTGGACAAACAGATTTTTCAACCGTTCCGCTACTCGGTTTCGACCAAATGTCGATTCAATATGGTTCTTCGGCTTCCTGCGTAGGTTCGGATGCCGTTGGCGGAAGCATTTTATTAGGTTCTGTGCCACAATGGAAAAAACAAGGCACAAATTTCACACTTGGCGGACAGTACGGAAGTTTTGATAATTATAATTTACAAACGGGTTTACGTTTTGTAAAGACCTTGAAAAACGGATTACAATTTTCGGGCAAAACTTTACTTTACGGAAGTCAATACAATAATCATTTTTCAGCAACGGAAAGAACCGACAGTAAAGGCAGAACTTACCCGATTGAACCTTCTGAAACATCTCAAAAAGGTTTTATTCAAGATTTGTACTTGAAACAAAAAAACAACAATTTACTTTCGCTGAACATTTGGCTGACCGATAATAAACTCAGTATTCAACCTGATGTAATTGCTTTCCGAGAAATTACACAAACCAAAGCCTATCGCTTTCTTACTTCTTATCAGTTCGGAAATACCAATCTAAAAGCGGCTTTTGTCAGAGACATTATTGATTATGGCACGGGCGATTTTGCTAATCCAAGTCATTCAGAAACCGACCGCTACATTACTCGTGCTGAACATGAGTTTTCATTTAAAAAAGCGGATTCTTTCAGTCATACTTCTATCAGAATCGGTGGAGAATTTGTGCATTATGTAGCCAAAGTTGACGGGTATAATGGCGAAGCCATCACGGAAAATCGTCAAGATATTTTTGCTTTGATTCGACAACAAATTGCGGAAAAACTAACGGCTTCCCTAAATCTTCGTCAGGCTTTTTCTACAAAATACAAAGCTCCCTTTACGCCTTCTTTGGGAATAGAGTACGCAATACTTTCAACCAAAAAACATGAACTAAAAGCAACCGCCAATATTGCCCGCAGTTACCGTTTGCCTACTTTGAACGAACGTTACTGGAAAGTTTTGGGCAATCCAGATATTCGCCCTGAAAATGGTGTCAACAAAGAAATTGGTGTCAATTGGAAGCAAGTACTTTCTGAAAAAGTGAATACTTCTTTGGGAATAAATGTCTATCATAATTTGATTAACGATTGGACCTACTGGAATCCAGACAAAGCGTATCGAGTAGAAAATCTCCAACAAGTATTGGCAAAAGGAATAGAAGTTTCGGGAAATGTAAAATACGCCAATGCTGATAAAATAGCTGGTTTGACTGTGAATTATGCTCTGACGAATACTTCTCAACAAAAAGTGTATGCCGCTTACACAGAAGATTTTATCGGTAAACAAATGATTTATGTGCCACGCCATTCAGTTTCGGGGACGGCGTTTGTAGGCAAAGGAAATTGGACTTTCAATATTCAAGGATTGTATAATTCTGAACGCTTTATCACTTTCGACCATTCTGGGCGACCTTTTCCAGCTTACTTTATATTGAATTCGACTATTTCGGGAAAAATCTTGTTAGGAAAAATTCAATCAAACCTAATTTTTCAGACTAATAATTTAACGGATACGGTGTATCCAAGTGTAAAAAAGAATGCCATGCCGGGAAGAAGTTTTTCCTTGGGATGGATTGTTAGTATTTAGGATTTGAGATTTCGGATTTGAGTTTTCGGTCATCGGTCTTCGGATTTCAGCTTTTGAAGTCTGAATTTAAGGTTCATCTTTTACTATTTTAAATTAAAAAAAGCTGAAATCCGAAAGCTGATGACCGAAATCTATAAGTCGAAATCCGAAATCTCAAATCCGAAGTCGTTTTAATTTTTTAATCAATAAAAAACAATGCAATTAAATTCTATTATCGTTCGCTCATTGGGAGCAGTTACTTTGTTCTTGTCGCTCAATGCTTGTAATTCAACTTCTGAACCAGTACCTGCTCAACCTTATGATGCAGGAGTATTTGTAATGAACAGAGGTAATTTTTTTGATAATAATGGCTCGATAACCTTAATTAATCCCAATACAAAAGCGACCAGTTTTGATATTTTTCAATTAGAAAACACTAACTCTGTATCAGGTGGAGTGGCAGATTATACAGAAGTAGATGGCAAAGGTTTAATCTTGGTAGATAATTCAACAACAGGAAAAGATTATATCCAAATCGTAAATTCTGGTACTTTTAAATCAGTAGCTACAATTCCTTCAACCGAACTCGAAAACCCACGCTATGCCGTAAAAGCAGGTACAAACAAAGCTTATATTACTTGTTGGGATGCTTTCAATGAAGACTATTCTTATAAACCAGGCTACGTGTTAGTTGTTGATTTAGCAACTAACAAGGCTACTAAGAAAATTAAAGTACAAGAAGGGGCTGAAAAAATTATCGTTGTCGGCAACGAAGCCATTGTAGCTACAACAACCTACACAGGCGTAAAGACGATTTCTATCATCAATACACAAACTGACGCTGTTACGCAAACCGTAGAAATTGGAAATGAACCACGTTTAATTGGTGCTGATGCTAATGGCAAAATTTGGTTTTATGCTGATGGTAAATTTGTAAAGTTCAACCTAAGTACCAAAAGTGTAGAAAATCGCATTGCTTTTGCCACTTCAAATTCGACAAAATCGGCTGGGAACTTCGCTTTTAATAAAGAGAAAAATACCATCTTTTTTGTCTATTCTTATTCAGATGCGAACGATGACTATAAGCAAAAAGGTGAAACTTATAGCTTTAATATCAACGATGCGAGTATCGCTACAACAACTCCATTTATCAATAAAGTATTTACAGGACTAAGTACCGACCCTTCAACAGGTAATATTTATGCAGGCTTTACACCTTCACTCAAGCAAGCAGGTTATGTTTTCAGATACCAGTCGAACGGTACTTTAATCGACTCAGTAAAAGTAGGTATTGGCCCAGAAGGATTTTTATTTAAGTAATTTATCAGATTAAGGTTTTACAAGTTTTGAATTTGTAAAACCTAATAAAAGAACAATCAATGAAACAAACTATCAACCCTCGTTTTCTGACTTTGCTTTGCTTCATTTTAGCGATTGCTTTGTTAAGAATTGCCAATGCCGCACAACTTACGCCTGTGGCAAATTATACGCCACTTGGTGCGATGGCACTTTTTGGTGCTGCGTATTTTAGTAACCGTTGGAAGGCTTTTGCTTTTCCTTTACTTACAATTTTGGTCAGCGATGTCATTATCAACAAAGTGATTTTTCAAGGAAAGTACGGAATGATGTACGAAGGTTGGTATTGGATTTATGGCATTTTCGCCATCATCGTTTTGTTTGGCAAGTTAATTCTTCAAAAAATTAATGTTCAAAATATCGTTTTAGCGGCGGTAATTGCTTCCGTTTCACATTGGCTTTTGGCAGACTTAACCGTTTGGATTGGCGGCGGAACGGATTTAAGAACGAATTTACCCTTGAGTCGTGATTGGGCTGGTTTACAACAATGTTTTGTACAAGGTTTTCCATATATGAAAAACTTCTTGGTAGGTACTTTGGCATACTCTGCCCTAATGTTCGGCAGTTTTGAACTATTACAAGTACGTTTTCCAAGCTTGGCAAAAGCATGAACGATTTAGGAGGTGGGATTTTGGATTTCGGTTTAAAATTGTTCCAAATCTAATCACTAATCACTCAATCACAAATCACTCATTATGAAAGCTGTCTCTTTTCTTCCTGCCGCAACGCAAATGATTTACGACATGGGTTTGCAAGACTTACTCTATGGCGTAACTTTTGAATGTCCGCCAACATCAAGAACTGAAAATGAAATTTTAGTTCGTTGCGTGCTGGAAGGGAAAGAGTATTCAAGTGAAGAAATCGACAAGATTTTCTCGGCTTCTAAAGCTCAAGGAAAAAGTTTGTATTATGTAGAAGAGGACAAATTACAAGCTATCGCACCTGATATTGTTATTACGCAAGACGTTTGTGAAGTATGTCAAATTGATACAAAATGTACGCAAGCGGTCATTGATAATTTAGAAAAAACGCCTCAGATTCTAACGATTACGCCACAAAGTCTGGAGGATGTTTTTGATTCTGCGATTACGATTGCGAAGGCTTTGGGCAGAGAAGAAGCGGCTTATCAACATTTAGCCAAACTTCAACAAAGAATTGACAGCGTTATCGACAAACTCCGTGAACACAGAGCTTTGCCTAAAAGAGTGATGTTGTTAGAATGGATTGAACCCATTTATAATTGCGGACACTGGATTCCTCATCAAATTGCTTATGCTGGAGGTATTGATATGCTCAGTAATCCTTCGGGCGACAGTATCGTGACGCCATGGGAAAAAATAGTAAAGTACGACCCCGAAGTACTCGTGATAGCTCCTTGTGGTTTTGAAACCCAAAGAAGTATAGAAGAATTGCACTTATTAACAAACAAAAAAGGTTGGGAAAATCTACGAGCAGTTCAGAACAAAGCTGTTTTTGTGCTTGATTATGATTTGTTCACCCAGCCAAGTGCCTCGACTTTAGTAAATGGTATCGAAATCTTGGCAGCATTATTTCATCCTACACTTTTCAACATTCCTCAATCTCTAAACCATAAAGTTCTCCCTATTTTTAAAAATTATCCAGTGAAGTAGCTGTCTGTTTTAGATGGCTACTTTTTTCTCTTTCGTAAAAATCAAGCAGTTTTAGGCTTGCTCTCAATCTTGACAGTAAATCTCATAAAAGCAGGATTGTTTTTTCAAGAAAATCTTCTAAATTCAAGCGAATTTGAGTATATATCTATGGAATCATACTCTTTTAATTCAAATCTGGAATTTTAGAAACTATGGAAAAAACTTTTTCACGCCGAGCGGCTCTACAAGGAGTCGGTGCGGTAACTGCAACCATGCTAACTTCTTCGCTCAGTAATCGCATTGAAGCGGCAGACACTCAGATGGGTGCTGCCTTAAAAGGTAGAGTAAATCACTCTGCTTGTCGTTGGTGTTACGACTCTATCCCTTTTGAAGATTTGTGTAAATCTGCCAAAGAGATAGGTATGCAAAGTCTTGAATTGACTGGCCCTTCTGAATGGGAAATCCTAAAAAAATATGGTTTAACAGCCGCTATCGGTTGGCCAGAAGCAAACAACTGGGGAAATGGCATGGGTCTTACAAGTTGTTTCAACAATGTAAAAAACCACGATGCTTTAGTGACTTTGTATGAAGATTTGATTCCTAAAGCTGCCAAAGCTGGTATCAAAAACTTGATTACTTTCTCTGGAAACAGAAATGGTTTGAGCGATGAGGACGGATTAATTAACTGTAAAAAAGGTTTACAGAGAATTATGAAAACCGCTGAAAAATACGACGTAACCATCACGATGGAATTGTTGAATTCAAAAGTAAACCACAGAGATTATCAGTGCGACCATACCGATTGGGGTGCTGCTTTGTGCGAAATGGTGGGTTCTGATAAATTCAAATTACTTTATGATATTTATCACATGCAAATCATGGAAGGCGACGTAATTGCTACGATTAAAAAGTACAGTCAATACATTTCACATTACCACACAGGAGGCGTTCCGGGCAGACATGAAATTGACGATACACAGGAGTTAAATTACCCTGCCATTATGAAAGCTATCGTTGATACAGGTTATAAAGGCTTTATCGGACAAGAATTTATTCCTGCAAAAACCGACAAAATTGCTTCATTAAAACAAGGTGTTTTAATTTGCGATGTATAAAAAAGAAAGGGCTGTCTTAAAAACTAAGACAGCCCTTTTTATTATTACATTAAGACTATTTGGCATAATTCACGGCTCTCATTTCACGAATTACCGTTACTTTAATTTGCCCCGGATACTGCATTTCTTTCTCAATTTTCTGCGAAATATCATAAGAAAGCATACTTGCTTTTTCATCAGAAACATTTTCTGAATCTACCAAAACTCTTAATTCACGACCAGCTTGAATAGCGTAACATTTCTGAACACCGCTAAAGCTTACAGCCAATTCTTCTAATTCTTTCAAACGACGCATATAAGATTCCATCATCTCACGTCTTGCTCCCGGACGAGAACCAGAGATAGCATCACAAACTTGGATGATTGGTGAAATCATTGAAGTCATCTCAATTTCATCGTGGTGAGCTCCAATGGCATTACATACTTCTGCATTTTCTTTGTACTTCTCCGCCAATTGCATACCCAAAATTGCGTGTGGTAATTCGGCTTCTTCGTGCCATACTTTACCAATATCGTGTAATAAACCTGCACGTTTTGCCAACTTCGCATTTAAGCCCAATTCAGCCGCCATCGTAGCACAAAGTTTCGATACTTCTCTTGAGTGCTGTAAAAGGTTCTGTCCATAAGATGAACGGAAACGCATTCTACCAACCATTTTGATAAGCTCAGGGTGTAAACCATGAATTCCTAAATCAATCACAGTACGCTCGCCAATTTCGATGATTTCTTCATCAATATTTTTCTTCGTTTTGGCTACTACTTCTTCGATACGTGCTGGGTGAATACGACCATCTTGTACTAAACGGTGTAATGACAAACGAGCAATTTCACGACGAACAGGATCGAAACCAGAAATAATAATCGCTTCTGGCGTATCATCAACGATAAATTCAACACCCGTAGCTGCTTCTAAAGCACGAATGTTACGTCCTTCACGACCAATGATTTTACCTTTTACATCATCCGATTCTATGTTGAAAACCGACACACAGTTTTCAATTGCATTTTCAGCGGCAGTTCTTTGAATGGTTTCAATTACTACTTTCTTCGCTTCTTTGGTAGCTGTTAATTTTGCTTCTTCAATTGTATTTTTAATGATAGAAGAAGCTTTTGTTTCAGCTTCGGCACGAAGGGCATCAATCAATTGCTGGCGAGCTTCGTCGGCAGTAAGGCTTGCGATTTTTTCTAATTGCGAAACTTGCGAAGCCAACATTTCTTCTGCTTGGATACGCTTTTTCTCAACGTCTTCGCTTTTCTTTCTTAGATTTTCTTCTTTTGAAGTAATTGATTGTCTTTGTGAATTCAACTCAGCTTCCAATTTCTTGTTTTGCTCCATCGAAATCTGAATAATACGCTCACGTTCTTTCAATTTTTGTTCGTTTTGAACCAAAATTTGTTTTTTCTTATTTGAATCCTCTTCGAATTCAGAACGTAATTTCAAAAACTTTTCTTTAGCTTCTAAGATTCTATCTTTTTTGATATTCTCTGCTTGAATTTCAGCATTTTTTACAATATCGGCAGCTTTGGAATTAGCTTCATCTTCTATTCTCTGCGTATTTTTTGCAAAGGCAATTTTACCGACAAATATTCCCGCTATCAGCGAAGCAACTGCGGCAATGATGGGAGTTAGCATTTATTTATATCGTTTTAGTTAATGGTTTCCGTAGCTCAAGAAATATCCTACGAATAACTATTATGTGGAAAAAAAGAACTAAAACAGACAAATGCCTATTGAATATGAAAAGAAAAATAAACGTCTGGTGTAAGTCTCAAAAACAAAAGGCTATATGTTCCTTTGGCTTCTGTGGCAAATAACGTTTAAAACAAATTTAATGAAGAAATAAATATATCAACTCATTCAATCACAGAACTCAGTAATTTGTCCAACTCAGCAATTTTCCCCGTCACCGACATCTGAAGATCATTATGTTTGGCATCAAATTTTAAGTTACTCATCACAAAATCCAAAGCCACTAAAGCTAAGAGGCGTTGGTGAGAGTGAACCTTTTTGGTTTCTCGATATGAATCCATTTTCTCATTAATCAACTTAGCAGCCTTGCGAACGAATTCTTCTTCTTCCTTTCCAACAGTTAAGCTGAAGGGTTCGTGTGCAACGACTATATTACAAGGGACTTTTTCGGCCATTATATAAGTTTTGGAATTAAAAGTTTTTAGTTAAAATAGACTATTAAACCGAGAAACTATTGATTTTTAAACTTTATTATTTACTAAGTTGGCTAATACACTTTTCTATTTCTAAGATATATTCGTCAAGTTTTTCTTTCAATTCGGCAGGATTGCCTGTATTATTTAGATTGTTTACTGCAATCTTAGTGATTTTATCTGATTTTTTAAAGTTTTTTAATCTTTGGTTTAATTTTTTCTGTAATTCTTGATTTTCTCTTTGCGAATCCGCAAGGTTTTTCTTCAACAATTCATTCTCTTTTTGGCTTTGTTCCAACTTCAGCTTCAATTCTTTGTAACCCAACACAACGTTCCTTAGTTTAATTTCTAAGGCCTCGAATTGGGTTCGAATTTGCACATCAGTCATCATTTAAACGTTTAATTATTAATTGCCTATGAAAAGAGTATATACCTTGAAAAATCTAATTACTAAAATCAATTTTGGCTTTATGCCTCCAAAAAACAAAAACACTCTAATTCTACTTAATACAAAGTTCTATAATTTCATCGAAAAATTTATATTATTTATTTTAAAAAAGCATATTTATCTCTGACTTTCAAGGGGATAATCGTTTTACGCTCAACCAAAACAACACCTGCGGTGTATAATATTAATAAGAGTAAGTGATAAGGCACTGATACCCACAGATTATCAATATTTATTTTTAAGGTACAGAAAATCAATACGCCTGCTGATACAATATAGCCAAACGCAGAAAGTATTTTATAAGGCACAGGATAATACTTCTGACCGTAGTAATAACAGATGGCTGTCATTGAAAAACAAGAAATTAAAAAGGCTACTGCACAACCCATATAACCCATTCTGGGAATGAGGATGATATTGAACAATATTGTTATTGCAAGTCCAATCAGTGTAATTCTTGTACCGAAGTAGGTCTTTTTATTTAGTTTGAACCAAACTGAAATATTATAATAAACTCCTAAGAACAGATTCGCCAAAAGTAGAATCGGCACTACACTCATGCCTTCCCAATAGATTTGCTTACGCAAGAAGAGTACTTTCAGTAAATCGAGGTTTAGACAAACGCCAAGCCAGATAAAAATACAAGTAATTAAAAACCATTTCGTAACATCAGCTAAAGTTTCTGGAGAGTTTTTATCATCTACTTTCGACAAGAAAAAAGGCTCTGCTGCATAGCGAAATGCCTGTGTTGCCAATGACATAAATATAGACAACTTATACACATTACCGTAAATTCCGAGTGCTTCTTGTGAAGTAAGATTGGGATAGAAACCTTCGGGCAAAAGTTTTTCTAAAAGGATTCTATCAAACATCAAATTGAAAGTACTTGCCAAAGTCATAATCATTACGGGATAAGCGTAAATCCATAGATTACGAAAAGCGTCTTTGTCGAACTGGAATTTAAAGTCTTTAAACTCTGCTTTTAGGAAATAGAAAAGTGAAAAGTTTGCCAAAAGATTTGCCAAAAAGATATAACCTGCCCCGATACTTGGTACGTACAATTTTTGAGCTAAAGGTTGTAAAAAAAGAAAATAGTCGCCCTCTGCAATTTTTTTGAAACCCAACAAGAAAATCACGTTCAAAGCTACATTCACAAGAATATTAAAGATTTTAGCTTTGACAAACTGCTTGGTTTTTTTCTCTAATCTCAACCGAGCGAAGGGAATAGCCGTAATGGCGTCTGTTGCTACGATGAGTGCAATCCAAATCAAGAACATTTCTTTTCCGGGATAGCCCAATGCCGAAATAATCGGTGAAGAAAAGAGAGTCAGTATTCCTGAAAATACACAACTACTGACGGTAATGGCAGTTTGGATGATGTTATAATACTTGGCTTTGTCTTCGGCGGCAAATCTGAAAAATGCCGTTTCCATGCCATAAGTATATATAATATTGGCAATGGCAATGTAGGCATAGAGCTTTACGTTGACGTTCAGTTCTTTCGGCAAAAAAGCAGCCGTATGTACGATTACCAAAAGAAAGTTTAGCGACCTTCCTAAAATTGTACTTACTCCATACGAAGCAGTTTCACTGGCTAATTTTTTTAAGATACTCATATTCAATAGATTAGAGCAGTAGATAATCGTTCGGCTATTATCTTGGCTCAATGGCTTTGCAATTTACAAGTACTTATGAGTTTATACAATCTACCCGAAAAATCAATCTTAAAAAGTTTTCAACAAAATAAGTATATATACTTATTAATATATTGAGTATTTATACTAATTTTGTCGCATAGAAATCAATTCAGTGATTGAATTGGAGTTTAGCAGAGCAAAGTGATTAAACGCCCCCTCATTTCGTTTAATCACTTTTTTTATTTTTATGCTCCTAAGAAATAAAAACGGACACTGAAAAACAATGTCCGTTTAGGAAATAAATAAATCCAAAAAATTATTAATATTATGATTGCGTATTATTGGTAATGCTATTGAGTAATCAATAAAATTCAAGCAATGTTTTTCTTATTGTAAATATTTGATAAGTAACAATTTAAAATACTAATCACTGCTTAAAAAGATCTTAATTCTATTAAGTTTTCTACTAAAGGCTGGCTGTTCCAATGTTTATGAATTGCCAAGGCTGCACCCAAAGAAGTAGCCTGAGCCACAGAAGCAGCATATACTTCTAAAGTCGGGAAAGCGGCGGCTAATAACTTCATAAAAATTTCATTCTTCCCGAAACCTCCGTCCACAAATAGTTTTTTAACGGGCGAATTATTCAAAACCAATTCAGTAGCAATTAATTGTTGCGAAACGATGTCGATAATTAATTGATGATAGGCTTCTTCGTAATTACTAAAAACCGTTAAATCTCTACTTCCAAAAAGTGATTCTTGCAAAGGCGGACGTTTGGCTTCTCGCAGATGGTCGTCTTCGCCATGCAATTGGCTTTCTCTTAATCTGTGCAAAAGTTCGTCATCGCATTTTACTGTTTTGAAATAATCGTTTGCTACCTTGAAATGCGAAGCCAAACGTTTGGTTTGTTGTTCGTGTTCGTAGCCAGCAAACAATCTTGACGCTTTTACGGGCTTACCTTCGTAGTGCATGTACGATAAACAATCGTACTGCAATTCTTCGGCACTGAGTGGAATGTGATTGAAAGGATTCAAGCTTATACACCAAGTACCCGTTGAAAGTAAAATAAAAGGTTCTGAAAAACTCGCCAAGTAAGGAATCAAAGCTGCTGAACTATCATGCAAGCCCACTCCTACTTGTAAAGAACGCTCGTCAATGTTTTTAGTTTGTACTTGATTAGATGGAAAAATCGGAGCTAATTTTTCGTCCACTCCTTCTTCTTTCACCCATCGGTGGTAAGTATTTTTGGTAAAATCCCAAAGATTTGTGTGACAACCAATACTTGTAATATCTGAATAAAAATTTCCTGTAAACAAGAAATTCAAATACTGTGGCAAGTGAAGCGAATACTTGATTTTAGCATACAATTCAGGTTTTTCGTATTTCAAACGATACAAAACCATTCCTGAATTTAAACTTCCTAATACGGGAGAAGCCGAAATTTGAGAGAATTTCTGTTCGCCATCATAAGTATCATAAAAGCGTTTTTTCAAATCTTCGGGATACGCTTTCAGGTAATTATAAAGCGGAGCAATGGCTTTTCCAGATGAATCAAGATGAACGAAACTTGCTCCGTAAGTAGAAAAGTTTAATGCTTTAATCGCAAATTCAGGAAGGTTTAGCACCTCCTCAAAAGTCTTGGTTACCCAAGCGTTAAGGAGGTCTAAATCTTCACAGTTATCACCGTCTTCGTCTTGGGTTTCGTCGAATTGGGTCGATTTTTCTAAAACAATTTTATACCGTTCGTCAAAGAGAAACAGTTTTTTATTGGTTTTGCCAATATCAAAAATAGCAATAACAGAAGTTTGGTTTGCCATACAATATTAAAGCCCAGTAGAAACGGCTTTTAAGCCTCTTTCTTGAATCAAATTTTCTCTAACTTTCAAGTTGCGGTACAAGGCAATCGGATTCAATGCACCACCTGCACGAAGGCGAGCTTCGGCTACCAAAGCACGAACATCAGTACGGAAAGCATTTTGCAAAATTTCCTGACAACGTACTACGTCGTTTTCTTCTTGAGCAATTTCTAAAGCTTTTTTATCCACAGACAATGCCTGAGCGTAAGCCGTCATAATGGCTTCAACCGATTGTAACAAATCTTCTAATGGGTCTTTTACGTTGTGCGAAGCATCAATCATCCAACCTAAATCTGTGGCGTGATTCATTCCTCTGGCATCCATACCTTCTACCAATTCGTTGAAGATTAAGAATAATTGGTAAGGTTTTAATGCACCAGCCGTTAAATCGTCATCGCCATATTTAGAATCATTGAAGTGGAAACCACCCAATTTACCTTCCATTAATAACAATGAAACGATTTGCTCGATATTGGCATTTGGTAAATGGTGACCTAAATCAACCAAAGTAAAGGCTTTGTCACCTAATTTTTTTACGTAAGAATACGACTGTCCCCAATCTCCCACCGTAGTTGAATAGAAATTAGGTTCAGCACATTTATATTCTAAGAACAATTTCCAGTTATCAGGTAAAGCTGCGTAGATTTCCTCCAAACTTTCCAAGGTATTTTGGTAAGCTTTACGGAAATTTAATTGACCCGGAAAACAAGAACCATCCGATAACCAAACTGTTAGCGATTCAGAACCTAATTCAATTCCTTGTTTGATTACTTCAATGTTATGCTCAATCGCTTGTTTACGAATGGCTTTATTTACATTTTGAAGTGAACCAAATTTATACGAATGGGCTTGGTTGGGTTGGTCTTGGAAAGTATTCGAGTTTACGGCATCGAATTTCAAACCGTGCTGTGCCGCTAATACTTTAATGGCTTGTGGATTCTGAGGAATATCCCAAGGAATATGTAATGAAATAGCACCACTTGCTTGGTTTAATGAATGAAGTAAACCTACATCTTCAATTTTTTCTTCCAAACTTCTTGGCTCTCCGCCGCCAGAAAAACGACCGAAACGAGTTCCGCCTGTACCTAAAGCCCAAGAAGGAATTGCGATTTGGAAATCAACTAATTTTTGAATGATACTTTCAGCATTTTCTACTTCGGAAAGAGTAAATGCTAATTTACGCTGATGCCCCGCAAGTACATCTTCGTTATGTGATTGGATTTTATATTTTTCGAGTTGCATTGGAGAGGAAAAAGTATTAAAAAGATTTTATTGATGTACGATAGTTTATGAATGAATATATGATGTCTGATATATGAAGTATGATATTTTTGTACTAAATCATACTTCATACATCAAACATCATAAATTATCTATAAAAGCCCATTGCTACACCGCCATCTACGTTCAAGGCATTTCCAGTTGATTTATTTAATAAACCACCTACAAAAGCAAAACAAGCATTAGCAATATCGTCTGGAAGAATGATTTCGTTCAATAAAGTACGTTTTGCGTAATAAGCTGGTAATTCTTCGACCGTGATTCCGTAAGCTTTCGCACGACCTTCAGCCCATCCGCCTGCCCAGATATTTGAATCTGAAATTACTGCATCTGGATTTACGGTGTTTACTCTGATTTTGTCGCCGCCTAATTCTGCCGCCATCAAACGAGTTAAATGTGCTTGGGCCGCTTTCGCAGAACCATATCCCGGATTGTTCGGGCCGGCTACTACGGCATTTTTAGAAACAATATTCACGATGTCGCCACCTAAATTTTGTTTACGCATCATTGCCACTCCTACTTGTGAAACCAAGAATTGACCTTTTACTAAAATATCATATAATCTATCCCACTCTTCGATAGAATGTTCGGCAATAGATTTTGAAATACTGATACCCGCATTGTTTACTACGATGTCAACACCACCGAAAGCCAAGGCTGCTTCGTCAAAAGCTAAAGCGATTGAAGTAGCGTCTGTCACATTCAATAAAGTAGAAGAAACAGCGTCTTTTCCGAATTTTCCGATAAATTCAGCTTTTGCACCGTCTAAACGTTCTTGGTTGATGTCGTTGATTACTACGCAAGCACCTTCTTCTGCAAATTTCTTAGCAATTGCCTTACCAATACCACCAGCCGAACCAGTGATTAAGGTGATTCTACCAGAAAGTGCTTTTGGCTTTGGCATACGTTGTAATTTTGCTTCTTCCAACAACCAATATTCAATATCAAATGCTTCCTGACGTGGCAATGAAGTATATTCTGAAACTGCTTCAGCACCTTTCATTACGTTTACGGCGTTGATATAATATTCAGATGCCAAACGTGCTGTTGTTTTATCTTTTGAGAAAGTAAACATTCCTACGCCCGGATAAAGAATTACCACAGGGTTAGGGTCACGCATGGCTGGCGAATTGTCTCTTTTGCAAGTATTGTAGTACTCGGTGTACATCGCACGGTAAGCTTCAAAAGCAGGTTCTAATTTTGCTTTGATAGCCGAAACGTCTGTTAAATCTTCGTTGGGTTCTAATTCAAGTACCAAAGGAGAGATTTTTGTACGCAAGAAATGGTCTGGACAAGAAGTACCAAGTGGAGCTAATTTTGCTAAGTCGTTTGAATTAGTAAATTCCAATACACGAGCATCATCGGTAAAATGTCCAATCATATTACGATATGAAGAGCAGAAACCACGTAAGATTGGAGCGATTGAAGCCGCTTGTTTTTTACGGTCAGCTTCTGGAAGACTTTCAATTTTTTGTCCACCGAAAACTGGTGCTTTTTTACCATAATTTGCTTCTAAGTATTCAGCACATTTTTCGATTACCTCTAAAGTATTAATATAAGAATCGAAAGAAGTATCGCCCCAAGTAAACAAACCATGAGAACCCAACATGATACCTTTTAATTTGATACCACGAGAAGCTGCTTCTTCTAAACATTCACGCAATTGAAGACCCAAGTCGAAGCCCGGACGTTGCCAGCCTACCCAACCGATTTCTCCGTTGAATAATTCTTCTGTAATTTGCTTGCCGTCTTTTGCTGCTGCGATGGCAATCGCTGCGTCGGGGTGCAAGTGGTCGATATGAGCGAAAGGTAAAAATCCATGAAGAGGAGTATCAATAGAAGGAGCTTTAGAAGCCAAATCGAAGATACAGTGGTTGAATAATTCTACCATTTCGTCTTCAAATTCAATGCCACGATACACATTTTCTAAAGCACGAAGTCTGTCAACATATAATGCTGCACAACCAGATTTTTTCAAAGTACCGATGTCACCTCCCGAACCTTTAATCCACATTACATCAGTTTGTTTTCCTGTTAATGGGTCTTTGTCCTGAATTTTCACAGAAGTGTTTCCACCACCATAGTTGGTTAAACGGAGGTCTGCTCCTAAAAGGTTTGAGCGATAAATAAATAAAGCTACTTCGTCGCCTGCTAATTCGGCAGCTTTGGCTTCGTCCCAAAGATAGCTGACGTGTTTGAATGTCTTGGTTGCCATTTTTTTATAAAAAATATAATAATTAATGTTTAGCAAAACTAAAATGTGCGATAGCCTAAACCGTCCTGTACTATCATGCGGAATAAAAAAGGAAGAATAATCATTTTTTTATTCTAAAATAAGAGGGCATTCACAAGCCCAAAAGCTTATGAATGAAGTAGTTTTGGCTCAAAAATTTAGACTTCTTTTTCTTTGTTAATCTCTGAGAGACAATCAATTGTGAATATTTTAAGAAAATTTCAAAAAAATAAATGAAAAAAGTATCATGATTTAAGTATAATTACTCTAATCAATGGATTTGAAAGTATTTAGCAAGAGCTTTATAAGGTTGGTTTGGTGCTTTTTTTTAATTTTGGAGAATCTATTGCAAAGTAGCATTGTTATGAGAAATTTGTTTGCAAATTGTTGCAAACTTTTGTATTTTTTAGTGAAAAACCATAAATTTATCGCTAAAAACAAGTTCTTATAAATCATAAATAACCATTTATATAAAAAATTATGAGTAAAAGTATAAGTGCGGAGAAACTTCGATTGAACACCCGCAAAGACAACAAAGGTTGGAAAAAGTGGGGACCTTATCTTTCTGAACGTCAATGGGGAACTGTTCGTGAAGATTATTCGGCAAATCAAGATGCTTGGAATTCTGTGACACATGATATGGCTCGTTCTGTTGCATATCGCTGGGGAGAAGAAGGTATTGGGGGAATTTCAGATAATAAATCACATATTTGTTTTGCTTTAGCTTTTTGGAATCATAACGACCATATATTAAAAGAAAGACTTTTTGGATTAACGGGGAGTGAATCAAATCACGGAGAAGACGTAAAAGAATTATATTATTACCTCGACTCCACTCCTACGCATTCTTACATGAAGATGCTCTATAAGTATCCGATAAATTCTTTCCCTTATGAGCAAATCGTTTCCGAAAGTAGAAAAAGAAGTCGTTTAGAACCAGAATATGAAATCCTCGATACGGGTATTTTTGATAATAATGAGTACTTCGATATTTTCATCGAATATGCCAAAGGTGACGAGCAGGATATTTTGATTAAAATCACGGCTCATAACAGAAGTAAAAAGGCAGCACCAATTACCATTTTACCAACTATTTGGTTTAGAAATACTTGGAGTTGGGGTTATGAAAAATACAATTATAAACCCATTATGACGGGCGTTGCTAAAAAAGCAATCGACATCGACAACAAAAATATTGGTCATTATAAATTGTATTGTGAAAATGCCCAAGAATTACTTTTCTGTGAAAACGAAACCAATTTTGAAAGACTTTATCGTGTAGGCAACGCTTCTCCGTACTGCAAAGACGGTATCAACGACTATATCGTTAGTGGCAAAAGCAATGCTGTAAATCCCAATAATATTGGTACAAAAGCTTCGGCTCGTTATACAAAAACAGTTAAGGCTGGCGATAGCGTAACGGTTCGTCTTCGTTTGGTTGACCATTCGATTCTTGAACCTTTCGGTGGTTTTGAAGATACTTTGGATAAACGTATCCGTGAAGGAAATCAGTTTTATGAAGAAGTTCAGCAAGATGTTTCTGACCCAGAATTATTGAAAATTCAGCGTCAGGCCTATGCCGGAATGTTGTGGACAAAACAATGGTATTACTACAACATTAACGAATGGATTAAAGGCGACCCAGCCATGCCTAAGCCTTCTGATTATAGAAAGTATGGACGAAATTCGGGTTGGCGACACATGTACGCTGCCAACATTTTATCGATGCCTGATAAATGGGAGTATCCTTGGTTTGCCGCTTGGGACTTAGCTTTCCATACTTTGCCACTTGCCAGAGTGGACCCGGATTTTGCGAAACGTCAATTAGCCGTTGTACTTCGTGAGTATTATATGCACCCGAATGGGCAAATTCCTGCTTACGAATGGTCGTTCTCGGATGTGAATCCACCCGTACACGCTTGGGCAACTTGGAAAGTGTATGAGATTGACAAAGAAATGAATGGTAAAGGCGACATCGCCTTTTTGGAGAGAATTTTCCATAAATTATTACTCAACTTTACTTGGTGGGTAAACCTAAAAGATGAAGGAGGTAACAATATCTTTGGTGGTGGATTCTTAGGAATGGATAACATCGGGGTATTCGACCGCTCGGCTACTTTACCTACGGGTGGTCGTTTGGAACAAGCCGATGGTACTGGCTGGATGGCAATGTATAGCTTGAATATGCTTAGAATTGCCGTTGAAATTGCCATTGAGCGTCCTGTTTATCAAGATATGGCTTCAAAATTCTTTGAACACTTCTTGCATATTGCAGGAGCGATGCAATCGTTGGGTGGTGACGAAATCAGCCTTTGGGATGAAGAAGACCAATTCTATTACGATATGCTTCACTTGCCAAATAACAATAGTATGTTATTGAAAATCAGGTCGATGGTTGGTTTAATTCCGCTTTTTGCAGTGGAAGTACTTACCCCAGAAATGCTTGAAAAGCTTCCTGATTTCAGACGTAGAGTAGAATGGGTTTTGGCAAACCGCCCCGACTTGGCAAGCTTAATTTCACGTTGGTACGAATCTGGAAAAGGTGAAAACAGATTATTAGCCATCTTGAGAGGACACCGTATGAAAATGATTATGAAACGAATGTTTGATGAAACTGAATTCCTTTCTGATTTTGGTATTCGTTCGCTTTCAAAATATCATTTAGAGCATCCGTATCAGTTTAGAGTAAACAACGATGTACTTCGTGTTGATTATACCCCAGCAGAATCTACGGGAAGTATGTTTGGTGGTAACTCTAACTGGCGTGGGCCAATTTGGTTTCCGATGAACTTCTTGTTGATTGACTCTTTGTTGAAATTCCAGTCATATTACGGCAACGACTATGAAGTGGAATACCCAACTAATTCAGGCAACATGGTAAGTATCAAAGATGCCGCTTTGAGTATTTCTCAACGTTTGATAAACTTGTTTACAGAAGACAAAGATGGCAGACGACCTATGTATGAGAATTACGAAAAAATGCAAAGCGACCCTTACTTTAAAGATTTAATTCTTTTCAACGAGTATTTCCACGGTGATACTGGTAAAGGTCTTGGAGCTGCCCACCAAACAGGCTGGACGGGCTTGGTAGCTGAGCTAATCTTAACAGTTTCTCGTGCTCAGAAAGGTGTTTTGAAAGATAATTTTTAGAATAAATGTAAATTAAAAACCACCCCAAAATCAGGTTTTGGGGTGGTTTTTAATTTACAAAATCCCCTTAGTCTGTTCAGCTACAACAGCGATACCTTCTTCAAAACTTACTGGATTGTAACCTAAAACCGAAATGGCTTTATCTAAAATAAAACCTGTTCTTGGCGGACGTTTGGCGGGCTGGGTGAAATTACTTGAATTGGCTTCGCTGATTAATGATTTATCTAAATGGAAAAAATCGGCTGTTTTTATTGCCATTTCATAAGGCGTTAAAAAGTCTTTTCCCGAAATATGAAAAATACCTTCGGCTTCTTTTTCGGTCATTAGCCAACAACCTTTGGCTAAATCTTCTGCCAAAGTTGGTGTGCGAAATTGGTCGGTTACTACTTTGATATTTTTGCCTTCTTCCAATGATTTTTTTACCCACAAAATAATATTACTTCGGCTCATGTCTGAAACGATGCCATAAACCAACACGGTTCTGGCAATACTCCAACGGCATTTTGAACGCTTCACTACTTCTTCGGCTGCGTACTTTGTCCAACCATAATAACTTACTGGACTCGGTTGTGCTTCTTCTGAATATGGCCCAGCCGCACCGTCGAAAACAAAGTCTGTTGAAAGATGACAAAAGTAAATATCCTGTTTTTCGCAGGCTTCTGTCAAATACTCTACTGCTTTTACGTTCATTGCCCAGCATAAATCTTTTTCAAATTCACATTGGTCAACGTTGGTCATGGCGGCGGTGTGAATGATAGCGTTTGGTTTTACTTTTTCGATTACTTCTGATACTTGTTCAGGATTGGTAATGTCCATTTCTTGATATTCGTAGCCTTCAGTAAAAGGCAAACGGTTTTTGCCACGAGCCGTCGCTATCAATGTTATATCGCTGTGATTTGCCAATAAATAAACTAATTTTTGACCTAACAATCCATTTGAGCCAGTGATAAGTATTTTCTTTTTCGACATATTTTTCTAAGTAAATTTGTTCCAATACAGAAGTATTTGTTCTGCTTGCAATTTAAGCTTTCTTTGCATACAATCGAAGAAAATAGCAGGCTGTCATAAATCTTCGATGATTCCAGTCGCCGAAAACAAGAAAGTTTTAAATCTATCCTTAAATTTGTTGGTCAATTTTATAAATTAAGAAGAGCTTTGTCTAAAAATATTGCCATTTTCGCTTCTGGTTCTGGTTCAAATGCCGAACGCATCGTTGAATACTTTTCTGGTTCAGAAGAGATTAACGTAAAATTATTTCTTTGTAATAACCCCGAAGCAGGTGTTATCCAAAGAGCCGAACGCCTCAATATTCCTTTGGTGATGTTCAATCGCCAAGCTTTTAAGTCGGGCGAAGTAGTAAAAATTCTCCAAGAAAATCAGATTGATTGGGTGATTTTAGCAGGTTTTTTATGGCTTGTACCACAAAATATGGTTGAGGCTTTTCCGAATAAAATTATCAATATTCACCCTGCTCTTTTGCCAAAATTTGGCGGAAAAGGAATGTACGGGCATTTTGTACACGAAACCGTGGTTGCCAATAAGGAAACTGAATCGGGTATCACGATTCATTATGTGAACGAAAATTATGACGAAGGTGCTATCATTTTTCAAGCTTCGTACCCAGTTTTACCAAGCGATACGCCCGAAGATGTCGCTAAAAAAGGACAAGTATTAGAACATAAACATTTCCCAGAAGTAATTGAAAAAGTGATTTTGGGATAAAATAAAAAGGCATCTGATTTGAGAATACTCAAACCAGATGCCTTTTTTAACAATAACAGTTGATTACTTTTTATTAGAATCTACCACCAATCTTTTATCACGATTAGCAATATCCCAAGCTAAATAGAAAACCAATCTTGCTCTTTTTTCCATTTTTTCAAATTCAATTTTTTCAATATCATCTGTCGGCTGATGATAGTCGTCGTGAACGCCATTGAAGAAAAATGCTACTGGAATATTGTTTTTGGCAAAATTGTAATGGTCTGAACGATAATAAAAACGGTTAGGGTCGTTGGGGTCATTGTATTTAAAATCCAAATCCATTGCCGTATGTTTTTCGTTTTGGTCTAACAAAGCTGCGTGCAATTCAGACGATAATTTATCCGAACCGATTACATAAATATAATCGCCTTTGCCTTCGTGGTCTTTGTCAGTTCTTCCCACCATGTCGATATTCAAATCGCAAACCGTATTCGCCAGTGGGAAAACTGGGTGTTTTGAATAATATTCAGAACCCAAAAGTCCTTTTTCTTCGCCAGTTACGGTCATGAATAAAATACTTCTACGAGGTTTATTGCCCGATTTAGCGGCTTCGCCAAAGGCTTGAGCAACTTCTAATACCGAAACTGTTCCCGAACCGTCGTCGTCTGCACCATTATAAATTTTACCGTCATTTACGCCAACGTGGTCGTAATGCGAAGTAATAATTACCAATTCGTCTTTTTTGTCTGTTCCTTCCAAATAGCCCAACACGTTATAAGTATCAATTTTATCAACCGTTCTTTCGATTTTCAAAGCAATACTTTGTTTGGGTAATTGTCCAGCAACGCTCTTGCTAATGGCTTCACGCTTCAAAGCATCCAAACTTTCAAGGTTAGTATCTAAAAGTTCAGCCGCCATTTGTGGGCCAACCGTCAACACAGCAAAATCAGAACCTTGTGGGTCGCTTTGGTCGCCAAAACCGATACGAGCGTTACCAAAACGCTTAATCATTGTTTGGCGTTGCTTGATGATTTTGCTAAACTCATCAACGCTTTGCTTTGAAATTAAAATCAAAGCTTTTGCTCCTTTTGCTTTTGCTAAAGCCATTTTTTCTTTCCAAGCTTCGCCTTTACTCCATTTTGTCATTTCAGAAGAACCCGAAATCACATAATTTCCATCGGCTGAACGAGGTTCGCCTTCAAAAGCAATTACTACTTTACCCGTTGCGTCGATATTGGCATAGTCATTCAAGCTATTTTCTTCGATGCCGTAGCCTGCAAATACTGTTTCAAATTTCTCTTCTTTCAGCATTGGAGCAATCGCATTCGAGATAAAATCTGTCAAATACTTATACTCTTTGCCTCTGTTTTTCAGATAAAAATCGCCCCAACCACGTTTTACTAAATCTACTGGTTGAAGATGTGATTTTTCAGTACCTACTGGGCCTTTTAAACCGTATTTATCAAATTGTTTTGAAATATAAAGAGCCGCCACTTTTTGCTCGGGCGAACCAGTGTCTCTTCCTTTCAAGCTATCAGAAGCTATAAATGTTAGGTGTTTTTTTAGGTCTTCGGCAGTGATACTTTTGGCAAATTTGTCAGGATTTTTCTGAGCATTTACTTGCAAAGCTGTACTTCCCAAAAGCAACATACTGAGGGCAATGGTTTGTTTTTTCATAAAGGTTGATTTAATTTATTGATGTCACGAATTTAAGTAAATTATTTGGAAACTTACGTATGAATGCTGAATTGTGAATTGTGAGTTACGAATTTAAAACACTGATTTTCAAATAATTAAAACATTTTCAACGCTATGACAATTCTGCTCGACTACCTATTATAAGGTAAAATCTCAGAAAAAAATCAGTCTTTTATTAATACTTATCAAATATTGAAAAGTGAAAAAGTCTTTTTTGAAAACATGAATTAAAGTATTTCTTTAATTTCAATATTCTCAAAAAAGACTTTTCTGGTTTTTACTCTTCAAAATACTTTGTACTTATCGCCAACCTCCGCCTAATGCTTTATAGATATTCACAACGGCATTGTACTGGCGTTTTTTTACATTTATCAATTCAATACGAGCCTGCAATGCGTTGGCTTGCGTCAGTAATACTTCTAAATAAGTAGCACGACCTGTTTTGAACAAATCAACCGAAGTACTAATAGATTCCGTTAAAACCACCACCTCTTTGCTTTTCAAATCCTGAATTTGTTCAAGGTTTTTGATATTTGCCATTTGGTTATATACTTCGGAGTAGGCATTCATTATCGTTTTTTGATAATTATACAAAGCCTCAATTTGTATAGCATTTGCCGTAGCAAACTCTGTTTTCAATGCCGTTCTGTTGATAACTGGAGCGGTAAGTCCGCCCAAAACATTGTAGGCAATCGACTGTGGCGAGAAAACAAAAGCAGGATTGAACGTTTGAAAACCAACACCAGCACCAATATTTAAAGAAGGATTAAAAGCCATTTTTGCCGAATACACGTCTGCTCTGGCTGCTCTTAATTCATACTCTGCTTGTTTCACATCAGGGCGATTTCTCAGTAATTGAGCAGGAATCCCTACATGAATTTGGGCTGGCAAAGCTTTGGTAAACTGTAATTTATTTCGCTGGATGGGCTGTGGATACCTTCCCAACAAGAAATTCAATCGGTTTTCGCCTTCGATGATGTTTTGCAAAATCTCTACTTCTAAACTTCTTGTATTCAAAATACGAGATTCAAATTGCTTCACAGCCAGTTCGTTGGCATAACCTGCTTCTTTTTGGGCTTGAATGATTTGTAATTCATTCAATTGTAGATTTCTGGTTTCTTTGATAATGTCCAATTCGTTATCCATTGCCAAAAGGCTGTAATAATTAGCCGAAATTTCTGAAATCAAATTCGTAATCAACCAATTTTTACCTTCCACACTTGCCAAGTAACGAGCCAACGCCGCTTCTTTTTTACTTCTTAATTTTCCCCAAATATCTACTTCCCAAGAACTTTGAAGCCCTAAATAAATATCAGGAAGATTCTCAGGCATTTTTTGGTCTGAATTAATATTATTTGAAAAATTGGTGTCGTAGTTACCAACGCCATCCATTGTATATTTTCCAAATTTTTGTACTCCTAACGAAGTACCAGCCGTTACCATAGGTTTGCCTAATATTTTGGCATAATTGAGTTGGTTCTGAGCCATCTCAATTCTCTGTAAAGTCATCAACAAATCTATATTGTTGGTCAGTGCCGTATCAATCAGTCCGATTAATGTTTCATCTGTAAAATAGCTCTTCCAATTCACGACGGCATCGTTGGTGGAATCTTTTTTACTCTGAAAACTCTCTGGCAAAGCTTTCAAGGAAGGTTGCTGAAAATTTTGTAGCGGTTTACAGTGAGTAAACAGTCCAAAAATCAACATTCCTAAAGCAAGTATTTGATGTTTTGTTTTAAGCATCATATTATTTTAAATATTTTTTAAGAAAAACACTTCGACGAAAGTCTATCAATGTACAGGCGACACCGAAGCCTTTTTCTCTTTTTTCTGTGCTAAAGAAGCAAAAACAAAGTATAAGCCGGGAATCAATACAACGCCAAAGACCGTCCCGAAGAGCATTCCTCCTGCGGCGGCTGTACCGATGGTTCTGTTTCCGATTGCTCCTGCTCCAGTGGCAATCATCAAAGGAATAAGTCCTGCAATAAAGGCAAAGGAAGTCATCAAAATCGGACGAAGTCTGGAAACTGCACCTTCAATGGCGGCTTCAAATGGCGTAATACCTTCTTTTTGTTTCATAATGGCAAACTCTACAATCAAAATCGCATTTTTCCCTAAAAGCCCAATCAACATGACTAAGGCAACTTGTGCATAAATGTTGTTTTGTAAACCTAATGTCCAGAGTAAGAAGAATGCTCCGAAAATACCTGTTGGTAAAGACAAGATTACAGGAATTGGCAAAATGAAGCTTTCGTATTGTGCTGATAATAAAAGATAAACGAATGTAAGACAGATGATAAAAATATAAATCGCTTGATTTCCCGATAAAATTTCATCTCTTGTCATCCCCGACCAGTCGTAAGTATAGCCTTTAGGTAATTTGGTAGCCGCTACTTCTTTGATGGCTTCAATGGCTTTTCCACTACTATAACCTTCGGCTGGCTCGCCATTCACCATTGCCGAAGTGTACATATTGTAGCGTGTGAGTTGTTCAGGGCCATAAACACGTTCTACTTTGATAAATGCCGAGTAAGGTACCATTTCACCTTGGTCATTTTTTACGTACATTCTTAGAATATCATCAGGCTGGGCTCTGTACTTAGGTAAAGCCTGCACCATTACTTTATACATTTGTCCAAAACGAATAAAGTTAGTGGCGTAATAACTACCGATTAATGACTGGAGGTTATCCATCGCATTGTCAATCGTAACGCCTTTTTGAGCAGCCTTGTCGTTATCCACATTGATTAAATACTGTGGAAAGTTGGCATCAAAACTGGTGAAGGCATTGGCAATTTCAGGACGTTTATTGAGTTCATTCACAAAATCCTTGGTTACTTTTTGGAGTTTCTGTAAATCTCCGCTTCCTGATTTGTCTTGTACTCTTAGTTCAAAACCACTGGCATTTCCATAACCGGGAACTGCTGGCGGTGGGAAAAACTGAATACTGGCATCTTTGATTTTCTTGGTTTTTTCTGTCAGAATATCCACTACTTCATCAACCGATTCTTTACGGTGTTCCCATGGTTTTAGGTTAATCATACCCATACCGAAAGAAGCACCCGAACCGTCTGTAAGAAGACTAAAACCTGCCAAAGTAGAAATAGACTCTACGGCATCTGTTGCATTGGCAGCTTTCTGGATTTCGTCCATTACGGCTTCGGTTCTTTCAATAGTAGAACCCGTTGGCGTAGTTACGTTGGCATACACTGTTCCTTGGTCTTCCGTCGGAATAAAACCCGATGGCAAGAAAATATTCACACCATAAGTAGCCACAATAAAGAAAATCAACATCGAAAAGGTTACTACTTTTCTATTCACAATTACCCGAAGTACTTTTCTATATCTTTCAGAAACAGCATCATACTTTTGGTTAAATTGGTCGAAAAAGCGGTCTAATAAATTCTTATTTTTTGCTTTCCCATGATTATCTTTTAGAATAATTGCACATAAAGCAGGCGTAAGTGTAAGGGCATTGACGGCGGAAATGACAATGGCGATTGCCATCGTAATTGAAAACTGCCGATAAAAAACCCCAACTGGCCCCGACAAAAAGGCTACTGGAATAAATACGGAAGTCATTACCAAAGTAATTGCCAAAATAGCACCGCTGATTTCATTGATTGAGGCAATAGTCGCCTCTTTGGGTCCTAAATGTTCGGCTTCCATTTTGGCGTGTACGGCTTCCACTACTACGATGGCATCATCTACCACAATACCAATCGCCAATACCAAGGCAAAAAGTGTAAGGATATTGATGGAGAAACCAAAAACCTGCATAAAAAAGAAAGTACCTACCAAAGAAACTGGTACGGCAATGGCAGGAATAAGCGTAGAGCGGAAATCTTGCAAGAAAAGAAACACTACTAAAGCCACCAAAATAAAGGCTTCAATCAAGGTTTTGATTACTTCGTGAATTGAAGCATCCAAGAATCTTGATACGTCGTAACTAATGGTATAATCCATGCCGGGCGGGAACGAAGTAGCTTTTAGTTCAGCCATTCTTTTTTTCACATTGCTGATAACCGTACTTGCGTTTGAACCCGGTCTTTGTTTCATAATAATTGCCGCCGAAGGTCGTCCGTTTTCTTTAGAAAGTACGTCGTAATCTAAAGACCCAAATTCAATGTCAGCAATCTCTTTCAAACGAAGTATTTCACCCGTAGCATTTGCCTTAATGATGATATTTTCATACTGAGAAATCTGTGTAAATTTCCCTGTATATCTGAGTACGTACTGCAAAGACTGAGCTTTTCTACCCGAACTTTCACCAATTTTTCCGGGAGCGGCTTCTACGTTTTGGCTTTTTAAGGCTTTTACTACATCATCTGCCGAAACATTATAGGCAATCATTCTATCGGGTTTCAACCACACACGCATAGAGTACTCTCGTTGCCCCATAATATCCGCAAAACCTACCCCATCAATCCTTTTTAATTCTGCTAAAATGTTGATGTCGGTAAAGTTGTAAAGGAATTTTTCATCCGCAGTGGTATCGTTCGTCATGATGTTTAAGTACATCAACATACTGTTTACCTCTTTTTCGGTTGAAACCCCTGCTTTGATTACCTCTTCGGGTAATTCATCTAATACAGTCGAAACCCTGTTTTGCACGTTTACTGCCGCAATGTCGGGGTCTGTGCCTACTTGAAAATAGATTTGGATGATACTCGTTCCGTCATTTCCCGAAACCGAGGTCATATAAGTCATGCCTGATACTCCGTTGATGGCACGTTCTAAGGGTGTTACTACGGCTTTGGCACATACTTCGGCGTTTGCACCTGTATATTTTGTAGTTACGGTAACGGCTGGAGGAACAATATCAGGGAATTGTGTCACGGGTAATTGTGTTACCGCCAATACGCCTAAAAAGACGATAATCAACGAAATCACAATCGACAACACGGGTCTATTGATGAATTTTGAAAACATATTGCTTATTTTTTTAAAATCTTTAAAAGACAAATTACTTACTTCTCAACTCTGTGATGATTTTATCCATCGCTACCATCTCTGGGATGATTGTCATGCCGTCTTTTAGATTTTGAATACCTTCATAAATAATTTTATCGCTCGTCGATACACCTGATTCTATAATAAACAAGTGTGGGATTCGTAGTTTGGGAACGACATTTCTGGTTTGAATTTTATTGTTTTTGTCCACTACAAAAACATATACTTTATCTTGAATTTCAAAAGTTGATTTTTGTGGAATCACCAAAGCATTTTTTACATGATTATTGATTCTCACTTTACCGCTTGAGCCATGTTTTAAGATTCTCTCTGGATTGGCAAATCTTGCTCTGAAAGCGATACTTCCTGTATTTTTATCAAATTCTCCTTCGATTGTTTCGATATTTCCTTTGTAATCGTGCGTTTCGTTATTAGCCAAAATCAAAGACACTTCACTTTTAGCTGATTCACGAATGGTTTTTGCAAAATCTAAATACTCTTTTTCTGATACGTTGAAGTACGCAAACACTTCTTTGGTATCTGAGATGGTTGTTAATAAAGTGCCTTCATCAATTAAACTCCCGATTTTATTCGGAATTCTGTCAACGATACCGTCAAATGGAGCTTTGATTTCGGTAAAAGATAATTTCAATTTGGCACTGGTTTCGTGCGATTGAGCTTCTTCGATTTTAGCATTCAAAGCATCTAATTTTGCTTTTGCCATTTCAAACTCAGTTTTCGACACTACATTTTTTTCTACCAATAATTTTACGTTTTGTAAATTCAGCTCGGCAGCTTTTGCTTCGGCAATAGCACTTTTCAGCATCGCCTTCGCTTTTAGGATTTCTTCTTTATATTCTTGATTGCTGATACAAAATAGTATTTGTCCCTTTTGTACAAATTTTCCTTCATCAACAAGGATTTTGTCGATATACCCTTTTACTCTTGCTCTGATTTCTACGTTTTTTATCGCATGAATATCCGAGACATAGTCATTATTATAGTCTGTATCAATTACGATAGGGTTTGTTGTCGGAAAGCTCTCTTTTTTGTCTTCGCTTTCTTTATTCGATGAACAAGCCGCTAATTGTAAACAAGTGATAATTGTGCTGAGAAATACAAATACTTTTTTCATTATATGAATGATTAAGTGAAATTGATTGGTTAGGCTTCAACTTTGGGACAAACAAGCAAAGTAGAAGCAATAGATAGATTTAGGTTTTCAACATATCGAATGGAAAAGCCAACACAATATAGGGAAACCCATTTTTGATGAGATTCATTACAACAAACAGTCCGACTGAACAATACTCAATACTATTTTTACTCTATCGAAATGACAGAATAGCAATATCGGCGTCGTTTCTTGAATTAAAGAAGTGCCTGATTGAGAATGTTTTTGGATTGTATTAAGCCGATAAATAAGAAAAATCGGGAGGAGGTGAATGTAATTGAATAATTACATCAAGATAAAACGGATTGAGGAAATGATTAAAAGTGGTTTTTTGTTGCATTATTTCTTCATCAAATTGAGAAGATTCAGGCGTATTCAAAAAACCAACTAAGTATGCTGAACGGTTACGTTTTGCCGTTTTACTTTTTTTCTGAACAATTTCATCTTCTTCCTCTTCATCTAATTCAGAGTCGTCAAAACCAAGAAATAAATTTCCTAATGGAAAAAAGCGAGTGTGTTTTTGAAAGTCTTTTAGCGTTTTGTAGCGTCTGGAAACATTATCTGCATTTTGGCATGACAGACCGATTACCTTGCTTACTTTTCGGGTAGAAAGTACCGAAACAACAGGTTTATGAACGCTACCTTCAACAATAAAAAAACTTGGATTAGTACAATTTTTGTTTGCAGATGTCGGATTTGTTTTGATAAGTAGAAAAATCAAAAATGTGCATTTAATGCAAAAAAGGATATGTTTTAAAGCTATTTCCACAAAAAGTACAAATTCCTATTTAACAAAAATACAATTTTTATCGTAAACACAAAATTTATTTGCTGTTTTTTAGATAAACGAATAAAATTCAGATATGTTTAAGAATTCTTGATAGATAAAGTAACTATTAAATAAGTACAAAATAAAAAGAGGTCTTTTACTTGACCTCCTCGTAATCTATATATTCACCTCCATCAAAATTTTCGGTACTTTTACCTTTTTTAGGAGGAATAAAATCTACATCTATTTGCCCTTCTCTTTTGCGTGTAGATTGATAATTGGCTTGCTGTTGTTGCTGAAAATCTTGTTGTGCTTTATTGAACTGCGAAACAACAAAACCTCTTAATGCCCATTTCAACAAGCGTGGAAAAATAAATAAGATAAGAAAAATGATAAGCAGTATTTTTAACATTTTATTCGATGATTTAATTATCAACTAAAACAAAGCTTTCAAAATTAGAAAAACAGATACTCGATTGTATAAGTAATGATTATAACTTAATTAACGTTTTTATTTTCATAAATAGCTAATAATTAAAAATTTGAAAAGCTAATCACCAATCACCATTTACTAATCACCACTTAAAACCAAGTTTTTGTTTGTTGCCCTATTTTATCAAGCAAATATATTTCATAGATTTTATGAATTGATAACGCCAAATTTACAAATTAGTTTTTGGTAGCTAAGTAATTTTTGTGAAGTTTTTATAAGTGGTGACTTTCGAGGATAAAAAAACTCCTTTGGTTTTCAAAGGAGTTTTTAGGTATTTTAAATCTATCTTAGTTTCAAGGTTACTACCGACACTACTACTAACAAAATGCAGATAATCCAGAAACGAGTAACCAGTTTGGCTTCGTGATATCCTTTTTTCTGAAAGTGATGGTGCAATGGCGACATCAGGAAGATTCTTCGCCCTTCGCCAAACTTTTTCTTTGTGTATTTGAAGTAACTCACTTGCATAATTACTGATACCAATTCTATCAAGAAAATACCACACAAAACAGGAATCAGCAATTCTTTACGAATTACAATTGCCAAAGTAGCAATTACTCCGCCCAACATCAAACTGCCTGTATCGCCCATAAATACTTGTGCTGGGAATGAATTGTACCACAAAAACCCAATACAAGCACCCACAAAGGCGGCACAAAAGACGGCCAATTCCCCAGAATTAGGAATAAACATTACATTTAAGTACTGCGAGAATACTTTGTTACCAGAAACATAAGCCAAAATAGCTAAACCGATACCGATAATCATCGAAGTTCCTGCTGCCAAGCCGTCGATACCGTCTGTGATATTTGCTCCATTTGAAACGGCTGTAATGATAAAAATCACAGCAATTACATATACCACCCAAGTATATTGGTCTAAACCTAAGAAATCAGGAATTAGATAGCTATAATCAAATTGGTTATTTTTTAAAAAAGGTACAGTTGAAATCAGTGCTTTTGAATCTGTAAATTGCTGAACAGCTCCAATATTTGAGGCAATTTTAGCTTTTTCATAAAAGCGTACTTTGATGTCGTCGTTGAACCACATCGTAAGCCCAACGATTAATCCCAAACCGATTTGCCCAACAATCTTGAATTTTCCTGAAAGTCCTTCTTTGTTTTTCTTGAATACTTTGATATAATCGTCTAAAAAACCTACACCACCCAACCAAACGGCCGTTACTAATAATAAAATGATGTAAATATTATGCAGCTTGGCAAAAAGCAAAGTTGGTACAATCAGCGACAAAAGAATGATAAAACCACCCATTGTAGGTGTTCCTTTCTTTTGCATTTGTCCTTCCAAGCCTAAATCTCTGATGTCTTCGCCAATTTGTAGCTTTCGGAGTTGGTTGATAACAGCTTTACCCCAAATAGCAGCGATTCCCAAAGAAGTAATTACCGCCGCAAAAGCACGAAAGGTAATATATTGAAACAAACCTGCACCCGGGAAGTTGAAGTGTTTATCCAAATAATCAAATAAGTAATAAAGCATGACAAGTTGGTTAGAATGATGATTGGAAATTTATTTTCTATTTTAGATAAAAAATCCTTTTCTCGAAAAACGAAACGCAAATTTAGTAATGTTAATTTAGTTTTCAAGAAATATCCTTTTTCCTATTTTAAAAGCTTCTTGAGTGACTATGCCTGTCCAAATGCTTCTTTCAGCACTAATCTATCGTCAAAATCATACTTTATTCCTTGTATTTCTTGGTAGGTTTCGTGTCCTTTGCCTGCTACCAAGATAATATCTCCAGCATTTGCCAAAGTATTTACGGCATACAAAATGGCTTCTTTGCGGTCTTCGATGGTCTTTGTTTTCTTGAAATCTATCGGAGGAACGCCCTTTTGCATTTGTGCCAAAATATCCATTGGGTCTTCTTTTCTTGGGTTATCGGAAGTAAGAATTACTTTATTCGATAAAGTACAGGCAATCTTCGCCATGATAGGGCGTTTGGTGGCATCTCTGTTTCCTCCACAACCTACTACGGTAATCACTTGCTGGTTGTCGCCTTTGATTTGATTGATGGTTTTCAATACATTTTCTAAAGCGTCTGGCGTATGGGCATAATCGACGATACCTACTTTTTGGTCTTTTACAGAAACAATTTGTTCAAATCGTCCGGGTGCGGTAAGAAGTCCAGACATTTGTACCAATACTTCGTCACGGTCTTCGCCCAAAAGAATGGCTGCTCCATAAATCGCCATTAAATTATAGGCATTGAAAGTACCAATAAGCTGAAAATGGATTTCTTTTCCATCTATTTCCATTTGCAAGCCATAAATACTATCTGAAACGATTCTGCCTTTTACGGTTGCTAAAGTTTCTAAAGAGTAGGTTTTGATACTTGCTTTAGTATTTTGAACCATTACTGCTCCACGGCGGTCGTCGATATTGACTAATGCGAAAGCTGTTTTGGGCAAAGCATCAAAAAAGCCTTTTTTGGCTTTGATATAATTATCGAATGTTCCGTGAAAATCGAGATGGTCGTGTGTAATATTCGAGAAAATACCTCCTGCAAAAGTCAATCCTGTAATTCTGTGCTGTACTACCGAATGTGAACTTACTTCCATAAAAGCATTGGTACAGCCTGCTTCAACCATTTCGGCTAAAAGTTTATTCAAGTTTACGGCATCTGGCGTAGTATGAGTTGAAGGAATTACTTCTTCGTCAATCTGATTTTGAACCGTTGAAATCAAACCACAACGATAACCTAATTGACGAAACAAACGAAATAGCAAAGTAACCGTTGTCGTTTTTCCGTTTGTACCCGTAATACCTACTAATTTTAATTTTTGCGATGGATGGTCATAAAAAGCAGATGCCAAATAGCCCAATGTTTCGGCTGCATTTTTTACTTGTAGATAGGTAACACTTTCAACAATATTTTCGGGAAGGTCTTCGCAAAGAATAGACTTTGCTCCCATTGCAATGGCTTTTTCGATAAAGGTATGTCCATCTACTTGTGTTCCTTTCAATGCCACAAACATAGAACCTTCTGTAACTGCACGAGAATCAATGATAATGGATGAAACCTCTACCTCGGCATTCCCAAGTAATGTATTTATTGTAATGTTTTTTAAAAGATTGGAGAGGACTTTCATGCTCAGTTGTTTATTAGGATTAATTTTATCGGCTTTAGGCTATTAAGCAGTAAGCTTGTAAAATAATGGAAATTTTAGAAAACTCAATAGCAAAGTATGAGTGCTGAATTTCAAATTCAAAACTTAACGCTCACAATTCTGCACTCATATTTAGCTCCTTAGTTCAATACTAAATCTATGGTTCTATTTTTTGAAGCAACTACACCCGGCGGAATAGACTGACTCTTTACCCTGCCTAAACCTCGATATTTTACTTTGAACCCTTTGTTTTCTAATACATACAAGGCATCTCTTAAAGACATTCCTCTAATATCAGGTACTTTATTTTTAGGATTTTTGTGTTCATCAAATTCTATCGCTCCATTATTTTCTTCGATACTTGTCCAACCTTCGTTGGCTGGCACTTTTTCGATTCCAAACTCGCTACAAATAGCTTTGATGTCTGAAGAATGAGCGACTTGCTTATGAGAGGTAAACTTCACCGCTGGGTTACTATTTTTTGCCAATAATTTGTGCATTTGAATATCACAAGCATAAATTTTATCGGCAATTTCTTTAAATACAGGTGCTGAAGCGTCGCTGGCAAAAAGAGCTTCTTGTTTTACGCCATGAGGCTCATCTATCATTACTACACAGCTATACTTGGGTGCTTCGGCCGGGAAATAACCAATAAACGAAGTATAATACTTGCCTACTCGGTATTGACCATCAATCAATTTCTGAGAAGTACCCGTTTTCCCTGCAATTTTGTATAAATCATTTCTGATGTTAGATGCCGTTCCTCTTTCTACTACGCCTTCGAGCATTTTTCTTACTTTTGCTAACGTTTCTGGACTACAAAGTGGCGTGTCATAAACTACTTGCGACACTCTGTAATCGTCTTCAATTTTATCGGCAATTTTAGTGTGCTTTACAATAATTGGCTGAATCCACTTTCCGTCATTAGCGATAGCATTGTAGAAAGCAAGCATTTGCAGAGGTGTCAATAAAGTACCATAACCGATAGAATTCCAAGGAAGAGCAATAACGTCCCCTCGTTTAGGACGATTGATGACAGGTCTGGCATCTGGACGTAACTGAAAATGCAAAGGTTCGTCTAAATGAAATTCATGTAATTTATCGTAATATTTTCTATACTTCCCTTTTCCGAAATATTTCAACATCAAAAGTGCCGTTCCGACGTTGGACGAGTGTTCAAAAACTGATTGAGCCGAGATTGTTCCGTAGCCACCGACTTTAGAATCTTTCAAGATTTTATCTCCAATTCTCATCGTGCCATTGCCCGTTTTCACCATTTCTTCATTCGTCAATTCGCCTTCTTCCATCATCGCTACCATTGATGGTAATTTAAAAACCGAACCGGGGTCGCTCAGACCAAGTACAGCATGGTTGTAAGTTTCGGCATACGAATCGCCACCTTTCATTTTTGTAAGGTTGGTCATTGCCTTTATTTCGCCTGTGGCTACTTCCATTACTACTACGCAACCTTTATCTGCTCCGTATTTTTGAAGTGCTTTTAACAAAGAACTCTCTGCCACATCTTGAATGTTTACGTTGATAGTAGTATAAACATCTAAGCCTGGAATCGGTATAGATTCTTCGCCGCCATCAATAGGTCGCCAACTTCCGCCTGCTATTTTCTCGAAAACGCCTTTGCCGGGCGTTCCTGCCAATTGTGCATTAAAACTATTCTCGATACCTACTTTACTTTTATCTTTTTGATAGCCAATGGTTCTAAAACCCATTTTTCCAAATGGATTATAACGAACATTTACTTTGTCAAAAACAACGCCTCCTTTGTATTTACCGTGTTCAAAAATGGGCCATGTTTTCATTTGCTCCATTTCCTGATAATCAATCAGTTTATCATTCAACATGATATAACTGATTTTATCATGACGAGCTAAAGTAATCATGGCATAGTAGTCTTTCCAGTCTTTATCTTTATAAAAATCAGCTAATTTGTGGCAAAGCGGAATAATCCCATCATCAAAAATCTGTTTGTTTTTATCACTTAAAGTAACGAGTGGGTCGAATCCTAAACGATATTTTGGCAAAGACGTAGCCAAAAGGCTACCATCATCGGCATAAATATTACCACGAACGGCTTCAATCGTTCTTTTTCTAACATACCTTTTACTGGCTTCTTTACGCCACTTATCGCCTTCTATGGTTTGCAATTGTACAATTCGCCAAACAATTCCGACTGCAAAAAAGATAATCAACAAAAAAACAAGTCGTAACCTTAAAACAATGTCTTTTTTTATATTCATTGGAGTAAATAATCTATATAAAAATACGCTTTGCGTCGCTTTTGTGTGCAACTATGTCCACAAATATACTAAAATTTGAAGACAAGGATTGAAGAATAACGATAGCTAAATTATGAAGATGTTTTTTGTGGAGTATTCAATCTATGATGAGTAATTGAGCTACAAGTATTTGTAAAATATTAGACTTCTCTGTCGTTTTTCTTTCGCAATGAATCTATCCTAAACGTTAAGAGTGCCTCATAAGGATTCCCTTCGAGCTTTAACAAATGGGCAAAAGCTGGTTCTGTTTTAAAACCCTGTTTTTTGAGTGTAATGATATTTTGCCTAAAGTCTTCACCTAATGCTTGAAGTATTTCGTTTCCAATCACTAAATGTTTATAGGCAAATTGTTCTTTGGTAGGCGTATTTTGTCCGAAAATTTCAATTTCAAAATCTTCAATCATAAAATTAGCGACCACAGCATTTAGCTCGTAATTTTCCCAAGTCTTGAAGCCTAAACAAGTACCAAAATGTGTTATGACAAAAGCCTTGAATTCTTCTTTATTTTGCCAATAACAGATAATATCAAGGTCGCTGGTTTGGATGTCGATATTTATAGGAATTGTACCTACTAATAAAGGTTCGTACTTGGCTAAGGTTGCCATCAACTGATACTTTGCTAAAAGTTCATAAGCCTTCACTTGTTTGGGAGTACCAATTTTTAAATATTCAATCGTTTCAAAATTCATGTTTTTTGTAATAATCTGTAAAAAGTGATTTCCCTTCCGTTTTTATCTTCAATGATTTTCGACTATTCTTCAACGAATTTTTTCCTTAAATCGGGTAAAGGATAAATTATTTTCTCTTCGTTACAACCATTTCAAAAGATTTTCCATCTCTTAAAAATAGCTTGACATTCCTTTTCAAAATAGCTATTGTAAAGGTTTTATTGCTTGTTTATTAATGGATTACGTTTTTAATGTTTATCCTCTTTATCTAATCTTATCAATATTAAATACTTATGAAAAAGTACTCTTTTTTCTGCTTGGTATTGCTTGGCTTTACCTTAATTTTTAGTGCCTGTCAACAAAATGAACTTGCCAAACTTCCAGACAGTAATACTTCTACTGATAGTCTTTTTGCTGTAAATGTTTATGCTAAAATGGAAATAGGAACAATTGTTTACGACAGCATCGGCACAAATCTTTCTATTACTTCTTGGGACAAAAACAATATTTCCCATACAAAAGAAGTAACACTTGGCTATGGAAAAAGTAAAATTTACTTGCCAAAAGCACACATAAAATTTCAGTTTAAATTTCAAAAATGGGGAACGAATAACATCCAGTCGTTCACCAGAGAACAACTTAAAGAAGGAGATGTAATTAGTTTTACTGGCAAAAAAGCCTTGAAACGCTTGAGTGCCGAGGAAAGTACGATGTATGCAGGAGGCGTTGAAAGATCATACTCCAAAACGCTTTACGTCTATAACGAAACGGGACAAGTAAAACAAATTGATTATTACACGGCAGACGATTCAACGAAAGTCTTAAAGTTTAATGCTAAAACCGTTTACCTTTATGAAGCAGGACGTTTGTCGAAAGTACAGTACTTTGATGCCGACAATAAAGCTATTGGAAATACGGCTTTGACTTATAATACGCTTGGCAAAATTGCGACTATTACTGAAAAGAAGTACGACCAAACGGTATCAGTTACTTTTAAATACAATACTTTGAACGGAATCGAAACCATTACGGGCTTATATACTTTTGATAATGGCAATCAGATGAATTATCTTATCAAGTACAAAAATGGCAATATTGTAGAAGATGTAGCTTCTGGTAGTACAAGTGGTATGGAAAGTGGTACTTATCAATACGACGATAATATCAATCCATATACACTTATGAATTTATATAGTTTGTTTCAAACCCATATTTCAAGAAACAATAATATCAAGCAAGACAAAACTTTTGTGGGAAGTTTTCCTAACACTTTACCTTATAAATTCGATTATGAATACGACGCTGATGGCTATCCGACGGCTTTAGTAAAAAGTTATAAAAGCTATTCTACCAACACGGATATATTCAAGATTAATACCGTTTATAAGTATTAACATTTATAAAAAAGGCTTTCAGAAATTTGTTTCCGAAAGCCTTTTTCTATTCAATCAAAAGCTATTTATATACTTCTATCGAATTAATTTCTGGCCCTCCGCCACGATTCGCCGAACCAGCAACGGTGTAAATCTTTCCATTGACAACGACCGCTCCTGTTCCATGACGACCTTGATTGAGGTTGGCTAATTTTACCCAAACTTTTTTCTTAGTATCGAATGCTTCTACATCACTATGTGCAGGTACTTGTGCAGCACTTTCACCGCCCAAAATCACCAGATTATTGCCAAGTGTCACGGCTGAATTTCCTGCTCTTTGCGTTGGCAAATTCATGGTTTCTGGCAAAGTTTCCCAAGTATTTTTCTTAAAATCGTACACATCCACCGCCGCTTCTGTAAGGTTCAATACTTGATTGATTTTAGCTGTCGAGCGTCTGCCGCCTGCTACATACAATTTTCCGTTTACGATGGCTACGCTTACGTGGTCACGAGTATGCGGAGCATCAGCAAGTTTACGCCAAGTGTTGGTACTTGGGTCATATTCATCAAGCCACGCTACGTGTCCGTCCCAGTGTCCATCCAAAATGCCACAAACAACATAAATTTTGTTTTTATACACCACACAACCAGCAGAGCCTCTTAATCTTTCTTTAGGAATTTCTGGGCCTTTTCTCCATTCTCCCTTTTCAAGATTGAAAATATAAATGTTAGGAATTGGCGTTTCGTGTGGATAACCGCCCGTCATTGCCCCAATTACATAGACTTCATTTTGATAAGTAACCGCCTGTAGATGATGAATTTCAATAGGCGTGTCGGCGTACTTTGTCCATTTTTGAGTTTTGGTATTGAATACATCCGTAGATTTTATACCACGCCCCCCGAAAACAACCAGTTTATCGCCAATGGCTGTTAAGGTATTTTCATGACGATTAGTACAAGTATTTTCGGGTTGAAGTGTCTCCCAAGTTTGTGCTTGTGTCTTGAGATTGAACAACACCATTAAGAGTAACAGATTTCGGATAATACTTAGGTTCATTTTTTATGAAGATTAAATTGTGTTTGATTTTAGGCAAACAATTTAATGACATATTCTTAAAATCTAAACCTTTATTATCGCTTAGAGAAAAACTCAATAGACAAGCAAGAAGACAAACCTACTTTAAGGCTTTTTGAAAATGGTGTTTTTTATTTCTAAAGAGGAATCAACAGGTATTTTTCAAGAGAGAAAAATGTTTTTTCTCTCTTGAAAAACTTTTTCGCAAACAAGAAAAATACTTTTTCTCTCTTGAAAAACTTTTTCGTAAACAAGAAAAATACTTTTTCTCTCTTGAAAAACTTTTTCGCAAACAGGAAAAATATATTTTCTCTCTTGAAAAACTTTTCCGTAAACAGGAAAAATATATTTTCTCTCTTGAAAAACTTTTCCGTAAACAGAAAAAATACTTTTTCTTTCTTGAAAAACATTGATATAAACTGTATTTATACTTTTCAAGAAAGACAAAACCTTCAATTAAAGGGCATTTGGAATTTTGTAAACCCAAGCATAATTACAAGGATTTGTGGCAGGAGAAAGTGCTGGTGGCGTAATGATTAATTTACCCGATTTTACGGTACTCTTCACCGTTCCTTTAAAGCCTAAAAGTTGAATATTATTAGCTTTGATACCATCAACTATAATTGGAGTATCTTCCCATTTGGTTGTTATCAAGTATAAATCTTTGCCTTTTGTGGTAAAGTAAATTTTAGTGTCTTTATCAACTTTGGGTGCATTTGCCAACTTTCTTGAACTATAAATAGCTTCGCCGTTTACTTTCAACCATTTGCCAATATCACGCAAGCGTTGTTGCATAATTACGGGAATTGTGCCGTCGGCTGCTGGGCCAATATTTAATAATAAATTACCTCCACGAGCTACTTTATCCACTAAAATATGGACTAATTGTTCAGAAGTAGAATAATCATCCAACATTTCATTTCTACTAAAACCAAACGATGAACCAATACCACGACATTCCTCCCAAGGATGATTTATCTCCATGCCTGTTGAATTTTGGTCGTGAATTAAATCATATTCTGTGGTAAAAATACCTCCGTGTTTTCCTCTGGTTTCTTTTCCCCAGCGGTCGTTTATCACAATCTCATTTTTAGCAGGCGATTCATTGTAAAGCCAAGAAAGAAATTCAGTACTCTTCCAAGTGTCAGAAGGATAATCCCACTCACCATCCGTCCAAAGCACATCAGGTTTGTAACGATTCACCAAATCTTTCATTTGTGGAATCATGTGGTCGTCCACATATTGATGAACGTTTTGTTTATAAGTCGGATTAAACCATTCGTAAAGCGAATAATAATAACCCATTCTTAGTCCTTTTCCACGCACAGCCGTCATTAAGTCGCCAGCCAAATCTCTATGTGGATTCAAATCTACGGCATTCCAATTCCAAGCTTCTTTACTTGGCCAAAGCGTATAACCTTCGTGATGTTTTGAAGTAAGTACTACATACTTTGCCCCTGCATCTTCAAATACTTTTGCCCAATCGTTCGGGTCGAAAAGTTCGCATTTAAAATCCTTAGCAAAATCTTGATACTTAAAATCTTTGCCAAAAGTGTTATTATGAAATTTGGTAAAAGCCGCATAACTTTTTCTGTTTGGGTCAGAAATTCCCTTCCAGTACCATTCAGAATAGCGGTCATAAATACCAACGCCATCTTTTTCAGTTGGCCCCCAAGCAGGAACAGAGAAAAGCCCCCAGTGAATGAAAATACCAAATTTAGCATCTTCAAACCAAGTTGGAACGGGTCTTGAATCAATAGATTCCCAAGTAGCTTCATACTTTTTTTGAGCCTGTAAACCGCTGATTGTAAACAAAAAGCAAAAGGCAAACAATAATTTTTTCATAGTTTTTTGAGTGTTTTGATTGATAAGTATTAAAGATAGGAGTTTTTGGAAAATACTCTTTCAATGAATTAAAGCTTAAAGTTTTCATTAAAAGATTTTGGAGTTAAATCAACTAAGAGGTTTTAGTTTAAAAATTACAATCAGAGTAACTTTTAGGTAGTTAGTGGTGATTTCATTTAAATTATTAATGTATATGTGTTCTAATTTTACCCAACATTAAACCCAAAAACACTAACACAATGAAAAAAACAAAAACACTACTGCTAATCGCAACTTTCTTCACGATTAGTCATCTCTCCAAAGCACAGTACAACAAAGGTTCAAAATTTTGGCTTGCTGAAGGGACATTCATAGGCTCTTTTTATTCCAGTAGTCTGACATCAGATGTATATGATGTTCAAAAGAATAATCACAACATTACCTTGGCCTTTAAGAAAGCTTATTTTACAGAAAAAAACATAGCAAAAGGCTGGCTTTTATCTTATAATGTTATATATACTTCACAATCAAGTACTACCTCCACAACAAAAAACACCTATATTGATAATTATAATCATACGTTAAATGGAGCATATTTTATAGATAAGTTTATTCCTTTAAGTAAATCCTTAGCTGTTTATGGAGAAGTTTTAGGAAAAATAGGTTTTGGTTTTAATTCTGGAAAAGGAGTAACATCTACTCATGAAATTCATATTGGAGCAAATGCCAATGTGGGTATTCGTTATTTTATCAATAAGCAATTATTTATCAATGGGCAGACCTCATTAGCTGATATTAGTCTAAAAAGCTTAACAGCCGATAGTAAGACATCCACAAATATAAATATTAACAGTTTAATGACTGTAAGTACTGTTTCAATCGGTATTGGGAAATCATTTTAAACCTTCACATTTATGAAAAAATCATTTATTACTTCATTATTATTTCTTGGTATAATGTTTATTACAAACATTACTTCAAAAGCTCAGTTTAAAGCTGATGGACAGTTTGTACAGGGTTCAGCTATTATTAACCAATCTTTAGGGAATAATGCAGACAGAGCCAAACAGTTTTCAACAAGTGTAGATTGGGGAAAGTATAAAGCAAAAAACAGTGCCAATATTTATTCTTTCTCATTAGCTTTTCAACAAATTGCACCGAGTACAACCAACAGTAATTCTGATACAAAATCATTTACTATCGGATTAGGTAAAGGACAAGAGTTTTATAAAACATTGATAGATAAGTTTACAATGTATGGAAGAGTAATGGGAAGCATCAATTATTATAAGAATGAATCAAGTTCAGGAGATGCCAAAGGAGTAAATCTAAACTTATTCGGTAGTGGTGGTATTATGTATCCTATCAATCAGCAATGGTTAATTACAGCACAATTATTACAAGTAAATGTCGCTACTGTTAATTATGAATGGGGAAAATTTAAAACTAATGTGGTAATACCTCCTAATGCTCCTCGTTCTGGTAATCGACTTGAGCAGAATAGTGCTTCTGATAATTCAACTACATTCAATGAATTGAAATATAACTTCAATCCATATATTTCATTTTCTTATGGTTTAGGAGTTCGCTATATTATTAAATAGTTGATTTACAGAGTATCAAATAATAGGTGTCAACATTTGTTTACTAAATGTTGACACCTATTATTTGATACAAAATCATTTACTTTAAAACATTATTAGTACGCTTTTCATCTTCTCCTTTTAGTCACTCTCATCAAGTTCAAAAATATCTTCCACACTTTTGTTAAACTCTCGGGCAATTTTCAGGGCTAATACTGTTGACGGAATATATTTGTTACTTTCAATGGCATTGATGGTTTGGCGAGATACTTTAATTCTTTCAGCCAAATCGGCTTGGGTAATATTGAGTATCGCCCTTTCTATTCTGATGGTATTTTTCATAATTGGAATACTCAATTTTCTACTTTCGATTTGAAATATAAAACATAATAAAATCTGGCAATAAAAAACAATAATGGCGTAAACATATTATAAATCATCACATTGAAATAATAAGTACCATAAACCAATAAAGTAGCTACAATCAGAAGCCCAAAATTGATATAAATTGCCCATTGAAGTGTTTCGAGCCTTACTTGAGCTACATATTCATCTTCAACTTTTTCCTGAGAAAAGGCTATCATAATCATTCCTATAATCAAGCCTACAACCATAAACTCATCTCCTAAACTAAGTGTTGTTTCATTCGTTTTCGCATTGAAACTATCTTGCAAAGCATATTTAAAAGGTAAAGTGATGGTAAAGAAGTCATACTGGCTTCCTGAAATAACACCAAACAACCAAATGATTAAGATAAAGATTGTAATCATCCAACCTATCAACTTATACTGATAGGGAAATAAGAATTTTGCTTTCATTGTAATATATTTTAGAAGTTATTTTTGACAATTTTAACGTACTAAAAGTAAAGTTTATTTTACATTTTGACAAATAAAATTATCTTTTAATTAATAAAGTTTAAAACAATATCACAATTCGATAAGATTATAGACGATAAGCCAAAGTAGCATTCAAAGAATGATAAGCCCCTGAATAGTTTGGAATGATAGAATGTTTGGTATAACGATATTCTGTACCAATTTTGAATGGACGAAAATCATAGCTAATGCCCAAACCGACAATCAAAGGATTTCCTGCTTGGTCGTGTATTAATGCTTGTTCTGTGTAGCTTTTTAGAGGTTCATAGTCCAGAACAAAGTTATTAGGAGTTCTTACTCTCGAAGTCGTTGCGTTGCCATTTTGATACAAAATCGCTGAATTAGTACCCTTATAATCATAAGCTAATAATACTCCAGCCGAAATACTTAGATTGAGATGAGGTTTTACTTCAAACTCCTTTTTTAACATTATAGGAAATTGATTGGCAGTATATTTTACTTTATAAAAAACATCTTCATAAACGTCAAAGATGTTAATTGTTACCATCCCGTTGTTATCCATAGAAAAACTTCTATCGTAGGTAACATATTGTTTTTGAAAGGCTCTTTGTTGGATTTCGATTTCTGCTTGTAGTGATAATTTCCATTTCTTAACTAATCCTATTTGTACACCAAAAGCAAAGTCATTTTCATCCGTAGCTTTGTCTTTGAACGAGGATAATGGAATATATACTTCTTTATTCACTAAGCTTTTTCCGTATCTCAAAGAAATGCTTACTTGGGCAAGGCTTTTATTTTGAAATAATAACAAAATACCGAAAACGCAAATACTTGAAAGTACGCTCAAATTTGATTTCATAAGGCTTACAATGGCTTTTTTAAGTTAAAGGTTGAAAATTACTTTGCCTCTTTTTTGATTTTGGATAGATGATAAGCCAAAGTAGCATTTACAGAAGAATAAGCTTGAGAATCTTCTGGTAAAATAAAATGTGAAGTATAACGATATTCAGCACCAATCTTGAATTTGTAGAAATTGTAAGCCACACCAATTGAAGCAATTTTTGGAGTACCACCCTTTTGTAAATTTAACAATGCCTGGGCATCTTTTACATAATATGGACTAACCACAAGTCTGTCTTTTGTTAGTCCAAATGAATAATCAGAAATTTCTTGTCCATACAGTGTCAAAACATCTGAATCTATTTTCACAAAAGTATATTTCAATAAAAAGCCTGCGGCTACACTTACGCTTAAATTCGGAAGGACTTGAAACTCTTTTCTGATTAAAACAGGAAATTGATGAGCAGTATATTTTACATGATAAAAAGCATTGTCATAAAATTCCACACGACTTGGATTGCCGGGTTTTAAGAAAAGATTTTTGTAATTCACCAATTGTGTTTGATACTCCTTCTTTTGTATTTCCATTTCAGCCTGCACAAATAGCCTTAGTTTATTCACAACAGGCACTTGTATCCCAAAAGCATAATCATTTTCAGCGATGGCATATTGTACTCTGAAAGTTCCTATTCTATGCACTAAATCATTATTTACAAAGCCTTTTCCGTAGCGAGCCGTCACACTTATTTGTGCAAAAATTGGATTCTGAATAGATATGAGTAATAGAGCTGAAATAAGGTGTACAAAAACTTTTTGAGATACTTTCATAGTATTTAGATTGTTGGAAATATGAGCTTGCAAAATAACTCATTTGGATTTGAAGTACAGCAATTAATTTCATGCGAATAAGAAATTACCCTTCAAAACCCTACAAAACATAAATAGGTTTATCTTTGAATTTGCTGATAATTTTTCATTCATGAATACTTCAAAAATACTTTTTCAAAATACTGTCAATCATATTCATCCACTTTCTGAGGAAGCTTTTGAGGCTTTTTATGATTTATTTAAACCTTTTTCTGCCAAAAGAAAAGAAGTACTTAGCACTCCGGGAACGGTTGAAAAGTATTTATACTTTGTGGTAGAAGGCTTACAAAGGTTGTATTATTTAGACGAACAACAGCGAGAAGCCACACTGGTGTTTTCATATTCGGGAAATTTCGGCGGTGTATTAGATTCAATGATGAACCAAAAACCTTCTCGGTATTATTACGAAACACTCAGTCCTTCGCAATTGCTAAGGGCTTCATTTTCACAAGTCGAAGCATTGATGCTAACACATCCAGAAATTGAAATTTTATTAAGAAAAGGACTGGTAGGAGTTTTGTCTGGGGTATTAGAAAGATTAGTGGAAATTCAGTGTTTTTCTTCAGAAGAAAAGTTTCAACAATTACTTCGTAGAAGTCCGCACATTCTTCAAATTGTTCCGCATAAATACTTGGCAAATTACATCGGAGTAGATGCCAGTAATTTCAGCAAAATGATGAATAGTATCAAAATCTAAAAAACCTCTTTTAGCGAAAAAAATAGTACTTTTCCTTAAAATCGACAAAAATTGCACTAAAATCATAAAAAAACAGCTAAAAAGGACAATGTTTTGCACTTTTTTCAGTAATTTAGAAACGTTTCCTAATTACTAATAGTATTCTTAAAAGAATCGACATTTATTTTAGTATAAACCCAGCCCATTTTATTTGTAGATTGGCTACTTATATCGAAAATTATGCTGAAGAAAATCTTACTTACATTACTTTGTGCAGGACTAAGCTTTCCGTTTTTGGGGCAATCAACACAAGCACAAACAGATTCCACAGTAAAAAAATCGAAGCATTTAGCGTCTTTAGCTTCTGTAAATAATCTCCTTGATTTTGCCAGTAATCACTTACATTTTAGGTATCGTTCGGGTGGTACAACCAAAAAAGGATTTGATTGTTCGGGTTTTGTTCGATACTGTTTTAATAATTTCGGTCTTACTCTTCCTCATGGAAGTTCAGCCCAAAGCCTTTTAGGCGACCCTGTTTCAAGATTAGAAGCTCTTCCTTGCGACCTGATTTTCTTCAAAGGTCATAATTCAAAAAGTAAACGTGTTGGTCATGTAGGCATCGTTACAGAAGTAACTGATAAATACATCAAATTTATTCACTCTGCATGGAACGGCGGTGTGAGATACGATTATTTAGACGCTGATTATTATCGTAAAAGATTTGTAACGATTAAAAGAATTGTGGCAAATCCAAACGAAAAGCAAAAAGCCCACGCCGAATAATTGTATTAGCAATTACCACCTGTTTCCGACTAATTAAAACGAAATTAATTACATTGTATAAACTATATAAAAAAAGCATTTCTCAAGAGAAATGCTTTTTTTGTGCGTTTTAATCTTCCACAACAATTTTAGTAGGCGGCACTTTGTTTTCTTCAAGTCCCATTGGTTCTACTCTTTTGATAATTTCCGATTGTTTTCCTGCCTTCATAAACTCAGCTTTTTGTGTCGTGTAATCGGCTCTTCTTTCTTCTAAATCCGATTTGGCAACATCTATTTTGTGAATCAGGCTTTCGGCATTCAAGGACGAAACAATGTATAAAACAATCAATCCTGATACCCACAATACATAGCGTAGCTGACTGGCAGGAAACTGACCACCCAGAATGATGTCCATATCAAATATTCTATCAAAAAAAGCAAAAATCCCTCTTGAAGGTTTATTTACCGAAGCGTGATTTTTGGGTTGTCTGGAAACATTTTTAGCCATAATACAGATTTTCTAATTGTTATCAGATAAAGCGGCAATTCTCAATTTCGCACTCCTACTTCTTCCATTAATGGAAAGTTCTTCTGGCGATGCTTCGATAGGCTTTTTATTAATTGCCATCAAAGGTTTTGTTACCGTTCCATAAATTATATCTTTATCAAGCTCTCCTTTGAAATTCCCTGCTTTGATATAATTTTTCACTAATCTATCTTCCAAAGAATGGAAAGTCATCACACACAAACGACTTTCTTCGTCTCTTAAAAGTTCTGGAACTTGCTCTAAAAACTCTTCAATTACTTCTAATTCCTGATTTACTTCTATTCGAATAGCTTGAAAAACCTGAGCAAAGTATTTGAATTCTTTAAATTTAGGAGCAAATTTCTCTAAAATAGCTTTTAGTTCGGCTGTCGTTTTGATTGGGGTGTTCAGCCTTGCACTATAAATAGCACTGGCTAAAGTACGTGCATTTTTAATTTCGCCATACATTCCCAAAATCTTATGCAACTGAGCTTCTGAATACTCATTAATAACCGTATAGGCAGAAATTTCTGCTTTTTGGTTCATTCGCATATCCAAATCGCCATCAAAACGGGTAGAAAAACCACGAGTAGGTTCGTCAATTTGATGCGAAGAAATACCAAAATCGGCCAAAATACCATCTACTTTTTTAGCTCCGTACAAACGAAGGTATTTTTTGATATTTCTAAAATTGGTTTCGATAAAAGTAAAGCGTGCATCCTTGATAGTATCAGCATTTTTTTTTGCGTCGGGGTCTTGGTCAAAAGCATAAAGTTTTCCTTTATCATTTAGTCTTTCTAAAATTGCTTTTGAATGACCACCGCCACCAAAAGTTACATCAACATAAACGCCATCTGGACGAATATTAAGTCCTTCAAGGCATTCTTGAAGCATAATTGGGCGATGATACTCGGTTGAAATAGTCATTATATTATTGATACCGTATAATTCAAATTTTAGTAAAGTGGTCGAAACACGACCAATCATTTATTCATTTTCAACAGGGATTTTACATCCACTGCCAGTTTTTTAGAGAAAATCTCTGCTCCATTTTTATTCAAATGTTGCGAATTATAGAAGTACTTTTTCTGATAGCACAGCGTATCTTTTGAATAATCTAAGAAATAACAATGAAAACGTTTCGCTGCATTTTCGCATATTTCCATCATTTGGTTTTTATTCTTGTAAAGAGGCTGTACTTCATAATATTCGGGTGCATACAAAAGTATTACTTTAATATTTTGTTGCTCACAAAAGGCCAAGTATTCATCAAATTGTTTTAGTATTTCCTTATTGAAAGAATACTTCGCTCCTTTCGGATAACGTTTTTTGAAAAGTTCAAAATCTTTATTCCAAGTATATTCGTTTCCTCGATAGCCTTTATACTTTGTGGTTGAATCGTACAAAGCTGTTAGGTTTACAAAATTACAAATTCCTTCCCAAGCCAAAGCTTGCTGATTTTTGTATTTATACAGAGGAATATACTGCTGATAAATATCAAATTCGCCTTTATGTCCACGAGTAGTTGCTTGTAAAATTGGTTCGTGGATATAGGGCAAAAACTGTTCTCGATTCACCACATCATTTCGCTTTGAAAATCCATAAACATCAACATTATGAATAATGTATTTTGGTTTAGGATTATGAGCCAAAAACAATTTGAAGCGAGCATACTGCATATCAAAATGCCAAGCCGAGAGTCCTAAATTGTACGAATTCAAATGTAAAGTTGAATCTAAAATTTTAGGAGAAATATGGAATTCAGCCCTTGAAGAACCTAAAATCAGTAGCTCTGCATTGATTTTTGAATTAAATAAATCGTTCCAAGTAGCATAATGCTCATTTCTGGATTTTCGTAAGCCTGAGTCAACTACAAAAGCCAAAAAATACATACTCAACCCAACCAACAACAACAGAAAAGTCAGTTTCTTAACAAAGCTTAGTATCATTTTTTTACTTTTGCTTCCACCTTAAATACCTTTTTATCACCAAACACTAATTGTTGCGTTCCACTGATAAAGTAATTATCTATTTCGCCCTCAGTTAAATGTAAGCGAATTTGCTTATTAGATTCGTAGAGGTAATTTTTATTTTGAACAGTCGCTTCTATACTTTCTGGTTTACCTTCTACTTTATGAATCATTAATAATTTTACAGGTAAACTCTCTGTATTTTTTAATTGATATTTAGAAAGAGTTTCCGTTTCTGTTACTTCATAACTGTTCAAATAAGCAGGTTTATTCAAATCTGCTTGAAGGAATAATTCCAATTCTTTTCCCCAATCTTGAATCACTACAGTTTTTGTTTCGGGTGTATTTTCATTCCAAACAGTTTTTTCAAACGCTGGTTTTTTCTTATTTAAAACCTCAATTTTAGCCTGAATAAAAGCGTTTAAATCAAAGTATTTTTTTGTTTCATTTGTTGATTCTTGAGTACACCCAGTGACCAATACAACAAAAGCAGTAAGTATGATTAATGATTTCATAATACAAATTTAAGGATGTCTCTTTGATTTTACAGACTATTTCATGCGGTATAAATAACAAAAGGACTTTAACCAAAGTCAAAGTCCTTTTGTACATCGAAAAATCGTTAAGATTATTCTTCAGTTTTTTCTTCCGAAGTCTCAGCAGCAGGAGTTTCATCTTCTACTACTTCAGCCGAAGGAGTTTCAGCAACTGGTGCAGCTTCAACAGCAGCTTCAGTTTTCTTAGCACCCGAACGACGACCACGACGAGTTTTAGCAGCTTTCTCAGTTGCAGCAGCCAATAGAGTTTCGTTGAAGTCAACTAATTCCATTAAACACATTTCTGCATTATCACCAAGACGATTCGCTAATTTAATAATTCTTGTATAACCACCCGGACGGTTAGCTACTTTCTCAGATACAATACCAAAAAGCTCTTTAACAGCATCTTTGCTTTGTAAATAAGAGAATACAACACGACGGCTGTTTGTGCTATCGTCCTTAGATTTAGTAATCAAAGGCTCTACATATTTTCTTAATTCTTTAGCTTTCGCTACAGTTGTTTCGATTCTTTTGTGAAGAATCAAAGAAGAAGCCATGTTTGATAACATAGCGGCTCTGTGAGGAGCAGTTCTACCTAAATGGTTGAATTTTTTACCGTGTCTCATTTGTTTTTCGTAAGTTTAAAATGATTTACTTAGTTCTCATCAGAAAAAAGCCAATCATTGCGGTTAAGTTAATTCTCATCAACTCACCTATTACTACTGTTAAAAATTAAAAATATTAGTACCTACAATGCTTAATGATAGATACTAATATTTTGTATTGATATGAGATTAGTCTTCGTCTAAACGATAACGACTAACATCCATACCGAAGTGAAGTCCTTTTTCTTCGATTAATTGCTCCAACTCTGTTAATGACTTCTTACCGAAGTTACGGAATTTCATCATATCAGAGATTTCTAATCTTGCTAAGTCACCTAAAGTTCTAACATCAGCAGATTTCAAACAATTGTAAGCACGAACAGACAGATCTAAATCTGCTAAAGCCGTCTTCAATAGTTTTCTCATGTGAAGCATTTCTTCATCTACCACGTTATCTTCTTCTGCCTTCATCGACTCAAAAGTCATTGTTTGGTCAGAGAACAACATAAAGTGTTGAATCAAGATGTAAGCTGCACCTTTTAAAGCATCTTCAGGATGAATTGATCCATCAGTTTCAATATCCAAAACCAATTTCTCATAATCCGTTTTTTGTTCAACACGAGTATTCTCAATGCTATACTTTACATTCTTGATAGGAGTAAAGATAGCATCAATCGTAATGTGACCAAAAGGTGGTTCTGTGTTTCTGGTTTCGTCTGAAGGAACATATCCACGACCTTTCTCAACGATAATTTCCATTTCAAATTCTTTTGATTCATCTAAATGGCAGATTACTAAATCTGGATTTAGAATATCAAAATAATTTGTAAACTTGGCAATATCACCTGCTTTTAGAGTACTTTGACCTTTAACTCTAACATTGATTTTGTTTTCAAGGATTTCTTGATTTTTCTTAAATCTAACTTTCTTAAGATTTAAGATAATTTCGGTCATATCCTCAATTACTCCTTCAATGGCTGAAAATTCGTGCAAAACTCCGCCAACCTTAACGCTTGTAATAGCGTAGCCTTCCAAAGAAGACAACAAGATTCTACGAAGTGCATTACCGATTGTAACGCCATAGCCTTTTTCGAGTGGCTTAAACTCAAATAACCCGTGAAAGTCGTCAGCTTTTTCCATGACAACTTTATCGGGCATTTGGAATGCTAATATTGACATATTTCGTAGCGTAATTTACCTTGGAATGTGTAAGAATAGAGTAATCAATTCGCAATTTACGAATTAACTCTGTAATTTTAGCATTTAGGGTTACTATTTTTTCGATAAAATCTTGACATTTCAGAAGAAATCATCTATATTACAAGTTTACGGAAAATTAAGTCCCTTAGATTAAACAATATTAACTATTGCATATCTAATATTGAATAAACACAAAATCAAACAAACTGAGATTTTACTCTCTTAAAAAGCAAAATCTCAGTCACAAAGTTATCAATCAAATTGCCAGAATATTATTGACCACTACCCTGTCAAATTATATGATTACTTAGAGTAAAGTTCAACGATTGCTTGCTCATTGAAGTTCTCTGGAATGTCAGAACGTTCTGGATAAGAAACGAATTTACCAGTCATTGTAGGTGTATCCCATTCTAACCAGTTGAAACGTTTTCCAGCTTTTCCAGCAAGTGAGTTAGAAACTACTTCTAATGACTTAGATTTCTCACGTACACTTACTAATTGTCCTGGCTTAAGAGAATATGATGGAATGTTTACAATTTCACCATCAATCAAAATATGTTTATGAATAACCAACTGACGAGCTGCACGACGAGTAGGAGCAATTCCTAAACGATAAACAGTGTTGTCTAAGCGAGCTTCACAAAGTTTCAAAAGGTTTTCACCTTTGATACCTTCTCTTACTGCTGCTTTGTGGTATAGATTTTCAAATTGCTTTTCAAGGATACCATAAGTATATTTCACTTTTTGCTTTTCTTTCAATTGTAAAGCATATTCTGAAACTTTACCACGTTTACCTTTACCGTGCTGACCTGGGCCATAGTTTTTGCGAGCTAACGCTTTGCTTGGACCTAAGATTGGCTCACCAAAACGACGAGCAATTTTTGATTTTGGACCTGTATATCTTGCCATTTCTAATGTTAATAAGTCATCAAACCTCTTTTGTTCGATGAAGTAATTATTGTAAATAAAAGGAAACGTTAATAATTACTAATTAACGTTTCCAGTAAATTTTTAAGAAGATTAAACTCTACGACGTTTTGGAGGACGACATCCGTTGTGAGGTAGTGGAGTAATATCTTTGATAGATAATACTTCGATACCAGCATTAGAGATAGTTCTGATAGCAGATTCACGACCTGAACCTGGTCCTTTTACAAATACATCAGCTTTTTTCATTCCAGCTTCAACAGCAACTGCAGCACAGTTGGTTGCAGCAGTCTGAGCAGCATAAGGAGTATTTTTCTTAGACCCTTTGAAGCCCATTTTACCAGCAGAAGCCCAAGAGATTACTTGTCCTTGACTGTTAGTAATAGAAATAATGATGTTATTAAAAGAAGCTTTGATGTGTACTTGACCATGCTGCTCAACTACAACAACTCTCTTCTTTGCTTTGTCTTTTCTTTTAGCCTGTGCCATTGTTAGATTTGTTTTTCAATTCCAGTTTTGAGTTCGTACATTCCCTTTGGGCAACCTTCTCATCTTAGAACTCGACGAATTAAGAAATTAAATTCTTAAACTCAGTCTAATTTTTACTTAGTAGCTTTTTTCTTGTTCGCAATAGTCTTACGCTTACCTTTACGAGTACGAGAGTTGTTCTTAGTTCTCTGTCCACGTAATGGAAGACCTTTACGGTGACGAAGACCACGGTAACAACCGATGTCCATCAAACGCTTGATGTTCAACTGGATTTCAGAACGAAGTTGACCTTCAGTTTTGAATTCTCCAGCGATAATCGCACGAATTGCACTTGCCTCTTCATCGTTCCATTCGCCAGCTTTTTTGTCGAAAGAAATATTAGCCTGTGTTAAAATTTTCTGAGCAGTGCTACGACCTATTCCGAAGATATAAGTCAAAGCAATTTCGCCTCTTTTTTTGTCGGGAATATCAACCCCTGCAATACGAGCCATACTTTTTTAGCTTTTTAGATTTTAAATGAAGGAAGTTTCTCAACTACCCCATGTTAATAATCATCCTTGTCTTTGTTTGAACTTTGGATTTTTCTTGTTAATAACATAAAGTTTTCCGTGACGACGAATTACTTTACATTCAGCACTACGCTTCTTGATAGACGCTTTAACTTTCATTCTAGTATTTATTAATGTTTCTATTAATTACAGTTTTACAAAAAGCATCCGTAAAATTTACTGAGACTATCAATTGCCAACTGCCTATTTTACTTGTAACGGTACACAATTCTTGCTTTACTTAAGTCATAAGGTGACATTTCTAATTTCACCTTATCACCAGGTAAGATTTTGATGTAATTCATTCGCATCTTACCAGAAATATGGGCAATCACTTGATGGGTATTTTCTAACTCTACTCTAAACATAGCATTTGAAAGAGCCTCAATGATAATTCCATCTACTTCTATTGATGATTGTTTTGCCATAAATTCAATTTGAAAATTTTCAAATATTAACGATGTACTCTGATTTAGCTATTACTTCTTCTATAAACTTAAACGTTGTAAGAATGTCTGCCTTATCTTTTTTAATTGCTACTGTATGTTCAAAATGGGCAGATGGCTTACGGTCTTGAGTTCTGATTGTCCAACCGTCGTTCTCTTGATGGATGGCTTTCTTTCCTTGGTTTACCATTGGTTCAATGGCAATTACCATGTTTTCTTTCAACTTTGCTCCATCTCCTCTTCTACCATAGTTTGCTACTTCTGGCTTTTCGTGAAGAGATTTCCCAACACCATGCCCTACTAATTCTCTAACAATGGTAAAACCTACTTTCTCATTATAAGATTGAATGGCAAAGCCAATATCTCCAATTCTTTTACCAAGTACTGCTTGTTCAATTCCTTGGTATAATGACTCTTTAGTAGTTTTCAACAAACGAAGGGTTTCTTCATTTACGTTTCCAATTGCATAAGTATAGGCACTGTCTGCATGAAAACCATTTTTAAATACACCGCAATCAATTGAAACAATATCTCCGTCTTTAAGCTGATAATTATTTGGAATCCCATGAACAACAACATCATTTACCGAAATACATAATGAAGCTGGGAACTTGTTTCCACTTACATTATAATTTAAAAAAGAAGGAATACTATTATTGTCTTTAATAAATTCGTAAGCAACTTTATCTAACTCTTTCGTTGTAATGCCTGGTTTCAATAATTTGGCAACTTCAGCATGAGTCTGACCAAGTATAACTCCATTAGCTCTTATTATTTCTAAGTCGCTATTTGTTTTTAGATAAATCATTATTTATTGTGTCAAGGATACGTTTATCCTTAAAATTTACTGAGCAATCGCCTCTGTTCTACCTTTTACTCTACCTGATTGCATCAAGCCTTCATATTTACGCATCAACAAGTAACTTTCAATCTGTTGTAAAGTATCTAATACTACACCTACTAAGATAAGTAAAGATGTACCTCCGAAGAAAGAAGCAAAACCACGAGTGATACCAAATAAACTTGCAAGTGCAGGAAGAATAGCGATAACAGCTAACATGATTGCACCCGGCAAAGTAATTCTATCTAAAATATCTGCAATGAAACTTGATGTAGCTTCACCAGGTTTAACACCCGGAACAAAACCACCACCTCTTTTCATATCATCAGAAATTTGCGTTGGGTTAATTGAAATAGCCGTGTAGAAAAATGTAAACACGATAATCAAGAACGCAAATAACAAATTATATTCTATTGAAGTAAAGTCACTAAATTTCTGAGCAATTGATTGTGCGAACTCGCTTTTTTCAGCAAAAGAACCTGCTACTAAACCCGGTACAAACATTAATGCTTGAGCAAAAATGATTGGCATTACACCAGCCGAATTTAATTTTAATGGAATGTACTGACGTTCTCCACTTGCAGCTACTGCTCTATTACCTACTACTTGTTTAGCATATTGTACAGGTATTCTTCTTACCGCCTGAGTAACCATTACAGCTCCCATTACAACAAAGAATAAAACTACAACTTCAATCACAAACAATAAAGCACCAGACATACCACGAGATTGAGCTTCACCGATAATTGAACCAGGGAAACGAGATACAATACCAATCATAATTAGCATTGAAATACCATTACCTACTCCTTTATCTGTGATTTTTTCACCTAACCACATACAAAACATTGTACCAGCAATTAGAATAATTACCGAAAACAAACGGAAAGACCATGCACTAACAATAATGGCGTCGGCAGGAATAGTAGTTTGTAAATACGCAGTTGCTTGTGCAGCAGTGACAAAAATTGTCAAAACACGTGTAATTTGATTTAATTTCTTTCTTCCAGATTCCCCATCTTTCTGCATCTTTTGGAAATACGGCAAAGCAATTGTTAATAATTGAATTGCAATAGAAGCAGAAATATAAGGCATAATACCTAAAGCAAATATTGAAGCATTGTTAAATGCTCCACCCGAAAACATATTCAACAAACCTAATAAACCGCCATCTCCTTTTTGTTCTAACTTATTAGCATCAATGCCTGGCAAAACAATATATGAACCTAAACGGAAAAAGGTGATAAACAACAGGGTGTTAAGAATTCTACCTCTTAGCTCCTCTATTGAGAAAATGTTTTTGATAGTGTTAATAAACTTGTTCATGCTATCTGTTTAAATAATCGTCAAATAATGAATGAAAACTGAAATTGTTCAACTTTTTCTTTAATCACAAATCTGTTGCCAGCTTTTTACACGATTACTCAAATATTTCTGTTGTTTATCTAATTAATTTGAAAATCGGGAATTTAGAAACTCGATAACTAACAAAAACTTTGAAGTTGATTTGAAGTTTCAAATTTACATAATTTCAAACTACCCCACAATTGCTTTTCCGCCTGCTGCTTCGATAGCAGCTTTAGCTGATTCAGAAAAACCTTTAACTGTTACTTCTAAAGCTGAAGTTACTGTACCACGAGATAAGATTTTAACTAAATCGTTTTTAGAAACCAATCCATTGTTGTAAAGTACATCATGGTTGATTACTGTTACTCCAATTGAATCAGCTAATGCCTGAAGAGTATCAAGGTTGATAGCTTTATACTCTACACGGTTAATATTTTTAAATCCGAATTTCGGAACACGTCTTTGAAGAGGCATTTGACCACCTTCAAAACCAGCTTTACGAGAATAACCTGAACGTGATTTTGCACCTTTATGTCCACGAGCTGAAGTACCACCTAAACCAGAACCAGCACCACGACCAACTCTTTTTCTAACTTTTGTTGAGCCTGAAGCAGGCTGTAATGAAGAAAGATTCATTGTATTAATTTTTAAAAGTTTGCTAAACGCTACTCCCCTGTGGAGTAACTCGCTTGATTTTGAGTATAACCTCTAAAATCTTAGATATTTTCAACTACAATCATGTGTTGAACCGCACGAATCATACCTGCGATAGCTGGGTTCAATTCTTTTTCAACGCTTTTGTTCAATTTACCCAAACCTAAAGCTTGCATAGTACGTTTTTGAACTTCTGGACGTTTGATTGTACTTTTTACTTGTGTAATTTTTACCTTTGACATGGCTTATTTTGAATTATGAATTCAAAAATATGAATTGTGAATTACCAAGGCTATTAGCCATTTCATAATTCATAATTCATAATTTCGTAACTCTATCCGTTGAACACTTTTGCTAAAGAAACACTTCTTTGGAAGGCAACTGTATGCGGGTTTCTCATTTTCACAAGAGCATCAACTGTTGCTTTAACCACGTTATGTGGGTTTGAAGAACCTTTTGATTTTGCTAATACGTCATGTACACCAGCAGATTCTAATACAGCACGCATCGCACCACCAGCGATTACTCCAGTACCAGGAGCAGCAGGCTTTAACAATACGAAACCACCTGAGAATTTACCAATTTGTTCGTGAGGTACTGAGTTTTTCAATAAAGCTACTTGGAATACATTTTTCTTTGCATCTTCGATACCTTTAGCGATAGCATCTGTTACTTCGTTAGCTTTACCTAAACCGAATCCAACGATACCTTTTCCATCCCCTACTACAACAATTGCAGAAAAGCTGAAACGACGTCCACCTTTTACTACTTTTGCTACACGGTTGATAGCAACCACTTTTTCTTTCAATTCGCCTTCGTTAACCTTTATTGGCTTTGATATTAATTGCGACATTTTTTCTGAATTTGAAAATTTGTGAATTTGAACATTATTATGGTAATAATATGGTCAAATTAACTAATTAGAATTTAAGACCCCCTTCTCTTGCACCGTCGGCAATTGCTTTTACACGACCGTGATACAAGTATCCGTTACGGTCAAAAACAACCGCTAAAATACCAGCCGCTAATGCCTTTTCTGCGATTTTTACTCCTACTTGTTTAGCATTTTCGATATTACCGTTTGCTAATCCCAATTCTTTTGTTGAAACTGCTGCTAAGGTATGTCCTTGAACGTCGTCAATCAACTGAGCATAAACGCCCGTATTTGAACGGAACACCGACAATCTTGGTTTGCTGGCAGTACCAGAAACTTTAGCTCTGATTGACCGTTTAATGCGTAATCTTCTTGAATCTTTTTGCGTAGCCATTGTAATGTTTATAAGTTTTGTGGATTACCGACCCACGATTTCAATTTGAAACATAAAGAGTTTGAAAATTTGAAAACAATACATTTTCAAATTTTCAAATCTCAATAATTGCAAATTATAATTATTTTTTACCGCCAGTTTTACCAGCTTTTCTACGAATTTGCTCACCCACAAAACGAATACCTTTACCTTTGTAAGGTTCAATTTTACGTAATGAACGAATTTTTGCTGAAACTTGACCAATCAATTCTTTATCAATTCCTTCTAAAGTTACTTTAGGGTTTTGACCTTTCTCCATAGCAGTAGTTACTTTCAATTCGTTTGGAATCTGAATAAATACTGAGTGAGAATAACCTAAACTTAACTCAAGAATATTGCCTTGATTTGAAGCTTTGTAACCAACCCCAACAATTTCCATCTGTGCTTTATAACCTTCGCTTACACCAATAACCATGTTATTGATTAATGAACGGTACAAACCATGAAGAGCTTTGTGACGTTTTTGTTCAGTAGGACGTTTAACTGCTAATTCAGTACCTTCTACTTCAACAATAATATCTGGATCAATTGTACGCTCTAAAGTACCTTTAGGGCCTTTTACCGACACATGATTTTTATCAATTGTTACACCAACACCAGCTGGTAACGTGATAACTTTATTGCCAATTCTTGACATTTTTGTAAATAGTTTTGCTTAGATGGAAGCCATCACGTCTCTAAAAGATAACATTGATGGAAACTTCTTTCAGCGTTAAGAAATATTAATACACGTGGCAAAGCACTTCACCACCAACGTTTAACACACGAGCTTCTTTATCGGTGATAACCCCTTTTGATGTCGAAAGAATTGCAATACCTAAGCCGTTCAATACACGTGGCAACTCCGTTGCACCTTTGTACTTACGTAAACCTGGCTTAGAAATTCTTTCTAATTTAACGATTGCCGACTGCTTAGTAACGGGGTTATACTTCAAAGCAACTTTGATGGTACCCTGAACAGTTGTATCGTCAAATTTATAGTTTTGAATATATCCTTTATCAAAAAGCACTTTAGTGATTTCCTTTTTGATGTTAGAAGCAGGAATTTCAACGATTCTATGGCGTGCCTTGATGGCATTTCTCAATCGTGTTAAGTAATCTGCTATTGGATCTGTCATTGTTTTCGATATTTGAAACGAACCTTTCCTGAAAAGGCTCGCAAAATTACGGAATTAAAATTAAGAAGGCAAGATAATTTAATATTAAAATAAATCTAATTACTTAACTATCAATTATCTTATGCCGAAGGATACTACCAGCTTGATTTTGTTACACCTGGAATCAAACCATCTGATGCCATTTGGCGGAACGTAACACGGTTAATTCCGAATTTACGCATATAACCTCTTGGACGACCAGTTAGTTTACAACGGTTGTGCAAACGTACAGGCGAAGCATTTTTAGGTAACTTATCAAGCCCTAAATAATCACCAGCAGCTTTTAATGCAGCACGTTTAGCAGCATATTTAGCAACGGTTGCTTCTTTTTTTCTTTCTCTTGCTTTTACTGATTCTTTTGCCATTGTGTTGAGAATCTTTATGTGTTATCGGTTATCTGTTTCCGTTATCAGTTAATTGCTATTGAAGAATTGATTCAAAACGAACAATATCATTAATAACAGTTCAACAGATAACTTAAATCAATTACTTCTTCTGATTTGAGAAAGGCATTCCTAATGCTTTCAACAATGCGTTTGCCTCTTCGTCAGTGTTTGCGGTAGTTACGAATGTAATATCCATACCTGAGATTTTATTAACTTTGTCAATAGAGATTTCAGGGAAGATGATTTGTTCTTTAACACCTAATGTATAGTTACCACGGCCATCAAAACCTTTGTCTGACACCCCTTTGAAGTCACGTACACGTGGAAGTGATACAGTCATCAAACGGTCAAGGAATTCGTACATTTTGTTACCTCTCAACGTTACTTTCACACCGATAGGCATATTTTCACGTAATTTGAAGTTAGAAATTGCTTTCTTAGAAATTGTAGCAACGGCTTTTTGTCCGGCGATAAGGGTGATTTCTTCAATACCCGTATCAATCAATTTCTTGTCAGCCACGGCAGCTCCGATACCTTTGTTGATTACAACTTTAGTAATTTTAGGAACTTGCATTACTGATTTGTATTGAAATTTTTCCTTTAAAGCAGGAACGATTTCATTTACATACTTATCTTTCAGTCTTGTAGTTGTCATTTTATGAAAATTTATGTGGATTTCCGACCCACTTTTTCAATTGAATAGCTCTACCAAAGCAAAGCTATTTACTTGAGATTTAATTAAATGAACTTTCCTGTTGCTTTAGAAAATCTTTGCAACTTTCCTTCTTCGTTCAATTTACGACCTGTACGTACTGGCTTGCCATTTTCAGCAACTGCCAAGTTTGAGATGTGAATAGAACCTTCACGTTTCTCAATACCACCTTGTGGAGTATTAGCGTTTGGCTTTACGTGTTTAGTTTGAAGATTTACGCCTTCAACGATAGCACGTTGCTTATCAACTAATACTTTTTTGATTACGCCTGTCTGACCTTTTGAGTTTCCAGCGATAACGATAACTGTATCACCAGATTTGATGTGCAGTTTTGGCTGCTTATTAAACTTTCTTTCCATGATACGAATTATGATTAAAGCACCTCTGGGGCTAATGAAACGATTTTCATGAAACCTGCATCACGCAATTCACGTGCAACTGGTCCGAAAATACGAGTACCACGTGGCTCGTCGTTGGCATTCAACAATACGGCTGCGTTATCCTCGAAACGAATATATGAACCGTCTTTACGACGAATCTCTTTTTTAGTTCTTACTACTACGGCTTTAGAAACCGTACCTTTCTTCATATTTGATGATGAAAGTGCTGATTTAACAGTCACTACAATTTTATCACCAATTGAAGCGTATCTTTTTCCTGTACCGCCCAACACACGGATAACCAGAACTTCTTTAGCTCCTGAGTTATCTGCTACGCCGAGTCTTGATTCTTGCTGTACCATTTTATGATTGGAATACTGATTTTAACGAAAAATTTAACTTCTTTTAATGTGGATTGTTGGGAAGGAAATTATTTCGCTTTCTCGATAACTTCAACTAATCTCCAACGCTTATTTTTTGAAAGTGGACGAGTTTCCATCACTTTCACTGTATCACCAATACCACACTCATTGTTCTCATCGTGAGCCATCAACTTTGAAGTTTTTTTCATAAACTTACCATAAAGTGGATGTTTTACTTTTCTTTCTACGGCTACAGTGATTGATTTATCCATCTTGTCGCTCACTACACGCCCTACTCTGATTTTTCTCAGATTTCTTTTTAATTCTTCCATCGTTGGATTTTTTAATTGTTGTTACACGATTGACCTCAAGCGTTATTTTGATGAGGTCTGTTAAAATTACTTTTCAGTAATTGATTTATTTCGCTGCTGAGATAGCAGTTTCCAATCGAGCGATAACTTTACGAGCCTCACGGATACGTAACGGATTTTCAATTGGAGAAATAGCGTGAGCAAACTTTAGGCGAGCTAAAGCCTCTTTTTCAGAGGCTAAAGTACTTACTAATTCTTCTACGCTTAATTTTTTGATTTCTGCGTTTTTCATGACTTTGATTATGAAATATGATAATCTGAATTATTAATTAACCGATTTGATAAACTTTGGAAAGCCATCAAATCATAACTAACCAAATTTTCAAATTATTGTGCTTCTTGATAATCTCTACGCACTACGAATGAAGTACGAAGTGGCAATTTTTGAGCAGCTAAACGAAGTGCTTCTTGTGCCAATTCTAAAGGTACACCAGCCGATTCGAACAAGATTGTTCCTGGCTTGATACTTGCTACCCAATACTCAGGAGCACCTTTACCTTTACCCATACGTACCTCGGCAGGCTTCTTAGTGATAGGTTTGTCAGGGAAAATACGAATCCAAACTTGACCTTCACGTTTCATGGCACGAGTTACTGAAATACGAGCCGCTTCAATCTGACGAGCAGTGATGCGTCCTGGTTCCAAAGCTTTGATAGCGAACGTACCGAAATCAAGTTCATGACCACGAGTAGCGTTTCCTTTAATCCTACCTTTCTGTTGCTTACGGAACTTGGTTCTTTTTGGTTGTAACATTGTCTTATTAAGTCTATGGGTCGGTGGCTTCAAGAATTAAGAAAATAAACACTTTCTTACATTTCACTACTGACCACTGACAAGAATTTACGAATTATCTCTTACCACCCGCTGGTTTGTTGCCACCGCCCGCACGATTTCCGCCAGGTTTGTTAGCTCCGCCACCACGGTTGTTATTGTTATTATTACGACGTTGTGCATCGTCACGGCCACCACGGTTGTCACGACCACCACGACCTTTACGATCGCCTTCTTCGCCACGTCCACCACGGTTGTTACCACCACGAGCATCAGCTCCGCCAGCAGCTTGTTGAGCAGCCATTCCAGCATTTGGAGAAAGGTCACGTTTTCCGTAAACTTCACCACGGAAAATCCATACTTTAATACCGATTTTTCCGTAAACTGTTAATGCTTCTGAAATAGCGTAATCAATATCAGCACGAAGTGTGTGCAAAGGAATACGTCCTTCTTTGTATCCTTCAGAACGTGCCATTTCAGCACCTCCTAAACGACCTGAAAGTTTCAATTTGATACCTTGAGCACCTACACGCATAGCTGATGCGATAGCTTGCTTCATAGCACGACGGAAAGAAATACGAGCCTCTAATTGTTGAGCGATAGCCTCACCAATTAATTTAGCATCAATCTCAGGGCGTTTAATTTCAAAGATGTTAATTTGAACATCTTTCCCTGTGATTTTCTTTAATTCTTCCTTGATTTTATCAACTTCTTGACCACCTTTACCAATTACAACGCCCGGACGAGCAGTATTGATAGTCAAAGTTATCCGCTTTAAAGTACGCTCAATAATTACCTTAGAGATTGCACCCTTTGGAATACGTGCGGCAACATATTTACGAATTTTATCGTCTTCAACTAATTTATCGGCAAAACTCTTACCACCATACCAGTTAGAATCCCAACCTCTGACGATACCAAGTCTAAAACCAACGGGGTTTATTTTCTGTCCCATTTTTTGATATTTAGATTATTTCTCTAATTATTCTGTGATTATTGTTGGTGCGGTTGCTGAGGCAACTACAAGAGTGATGTGGTTAGAACGTTTCAAGATTCTATGACCACGACCTTGTGGAGCCGGACGCAAACGCTTTAATGAGCTACCGCCATCTACTGTAACGGTTTTAACATATAAGTCAGCATCTTCTAACTTTACATCCTCATTTTTATTTTGCCAGTTAGCAATGGCTGAGAGTAACAATTTCTCAACGTGTCTTGCACCAACCTTAGGCTCGTATTTCAAAATACCGAGAGCCTTATTTACTTTCTGACCTCTAATCATGTCAACCACGATTCTCATTTTCTGAGGTGAAGTCGGAACATTATTTAACTTAGCTACTGCTTCCATTTTTTTGAATTATGAATTTTGAATTTTGAATTATGAATTGATTCGTTAAGTAAATAATTCATAACTCATAACTCATAATTTTTTAACGTTTGCCTTTATCTTTTTTTGCCGTGTGACCTCGGAAGTTGCGTGTTGGAGCAAATTCACCCAATTTATGACCTACCATGTTCTCTGTCACAAATACTGGAATAAATTTGTTTCCATTATGCACTGCGAAAGTGTGCCCAACGAAATCAGGTGAAATCATCGAACGACGTGACCAAGTCTTAATAACTGACTTTTTTCCTGATTCGGTCATGACTTGCACCTTGTTGTCAAGGCGGTAGTCAATATAAGGTCCTTTTTTTAATGAACGTGCCATCTACCTATTTTTTCTTTCTACTGATGATTAGACGATTTGATTGTTTCTTCGGCGTACGAGTTTTCTTACCTTTCGCTAATAAACCTTTACGTGAACGAGGGTGACCTCCTGATGAGCGACCCTCACCACCACCCATTGGGTGATCGACTGGGTTCATAACTACACCACGAACTCTTGGACGGCGACCTAACCAACGATGACGACCTGCTTTACCCATTACGGTATTCATGTGGTCACTGTTAGATACCGAACCTACTGTAGCTAAACATCTTGACAATACCATACGCATCTCGCCTGAAGGCAATTTCAACGTAGCATATTTGCTATCACGAGCTAACAACTGTGCATAAGTACCCGCAGAACGAGCCATCTCTGCACCACCACCTGGGCGAAGTTCAATTGCGTGAACAATTGTACCTGTTGGGATATTCGCTAATGGAATAGTGTTACCTACTTCTGGTGCTGCTGTAGCACTTGAGATTACTTTTTGCCCAACTGTAATTCCTGCTGGAGCAATGATGTACGCTTTTTCGCCGTCTGTATATTCAATAAGAGCGATACGAGCTGTACGGTTTGGATCGTATTCTACTGTTAAAACTGTTGCTTCAACATCGAATTTATTACGGAAGAAATCAACTAAACGATAACGACGTTTGTGACCTCCACCGATATAACGCATGGCACGGTGTCCATCTGCATTACGACCACCTGTTCTTTTTACTGGGGCTAACAAAGGCTTGTACGGTCTTGAAGCGGTTATGTCTTCAAAAGTCGCAGCAATCCTGTGGCGTGAACCCGGACTTGTTGGTTTTAATTTTCTAGTAGCTGCCATTTCTGTGCTTTGTTCAATTTATCGGGATGAACTCCCATAGTTAAGTAATTTGAAATTGGATAACTTGAAAATGAAATCGAGTTCCAGATATTCAAATTAGCTTAATTCAAATTATAATTTAAATTCCATCATAGAAATCGATAACTTCACCTTTAGCGATAGTTACGATTGCCTTTTTGAATGTTGAAGTAACTCCAGAAGTAACTTTAGTTCTTGTACTTCTTGATTTCTTCTTACCAAATTGGCGAAGTGTGTTTACAGCCGTAACTTCAACACCGTACATTTTCTTGATTTCTTTCGCAATCTCGATTTTGTTTGTCTTGTTTGCTACTTCGAAAACGTACTGACCGCCTTTCTGTAAGTCCTGAGATTTCTCAGTAAGAATTGGTCTTTTGATAATGCTCATTTTCTTATTTTCGTTATTTATTACTCGCTATTTGTTATCTGCTAAACGTTTTTCATACGGATAACGAATAACAATTAACTAATAACTAATTACTAAAAGATGATTCGATTTTTGAAATTGCTCCTTCTACAATAAGCAATTTTGATGCGTTTACTAAATCATAAGTATTGATTTGTCCTGTTGTAGCAATTTTCGTTTTTGGAAGATTACGACCTGACAAATAAACATTTTGATTTTCTTCTGGCAAGATTAACAATGTCTTAGTATCATTTAAAGACAATGCGTTTAATAATGCTAAGTAAGATTTAGTTTTTGGTGCTTCAAAAGAGAATCCTTCTAACACTGTTACTGAACCTGACTGTACTTTAGCAGCATAAGCTGATTGACGAGCTAAAGATTTCACTTTCTTGTTTACTTTGAAAGAGTAATCTCTTGGAACTGGACCGAAAATACGACCACCACCTTTCATCAATGGAGATTTAGCTGAACCTGCACGAGCACCACCTGTACCTTTTTGCTTTTTAAGCTTGCGAGTTGAACGAGCTACTTCTGCTCTTGGTTTTGATTTGTGAGTTCCCTGACGCTGATTTGCCAAGAACTGCTTCACGTCTAACCAAACTACGTGTTCGTTTGGCTCGATGCCAAAGATTTCGTCAGAAAGAATTACCTTTTTGCCTGTATCTTCGCCTTTTATGTTTAAAACTGATAATTCCATTATTTCTTCTTAATTTGAAAATTTGATTATTTGAAAATTTGAAATAAAACTTATCTTAATTTCCTAACTTGTCATGAAATGTCATTTTCAAATTAGCACATTTTCAAATCTTCAAATTGACACTATTTTTCAAGGATTACGTAAGAGTTTTTCGCTCCTGGGATTGAACCAGACACTACGATTAGGTTTTTCTCTGCATAAACTTTCAATACTTGTAAGTTTTGAACTTTTACACGATTACCACCTGTACGGCCTGCCATGCGAATACCTTTAAATACACGAGATGGGAATGAACAAGCACCAATTGAACCTGGGTGACGACCTCTGTTGTGCTGACCGTGAGTTTGACCTCCTACACCACCAAAACCATGACGCTTAACAACCCCTTGGAAACCTTTACCTTTAGAAGTTCCGATTGCATCGACGAAATCGCCTTCTACGAATAATTCTGCGGTAATTACTTCACCAAGTGAAAGTTCATTTTCAAAAGACTTAAACTCTACGAGTTTTTTCTTTGGAGTAGTTCCTGCTTTTTTGAAGTGACCTAAGAGCGGCTGAGTTGTATGCTTCTCTTTTTTCTCGCCATAACCCAATTGAATGGCGTTATAACCTTCTTTTTCTACTGTTTTTACTTGCGTTACTACACAAGGACCGGCTTCAATCAGCGTACAAGCGACAGCAGAACCGTCGGCGTTGTAGAGGCTGGTCATACCGATTTTCTTTCCGATAATTCCAGACATTTTATTAGAATAAAACGTTAATAATTGATTGTGAATGAACGACTTACGCTTAGACCCCAAACGGGAACGTAAAACGGACTGCAAAGGTCGGAATTTTATTTGGTATAAACAAAATCTATACAAATTAATTCACGAAATAAAATTTGTGAAAGAAACTAAAGGATAAGCTACAAGAGATGTGCGTATGCAGACGAAGAAACGGTTAAAACGATAACCGTAAACGTTGAAAAACGAAACGTTTCTTGTGTAGCTTAATATTCTAATTACAGACTGGGCATTCAGTGTTGTAATACAATATCAGTTCTGACACGGTTGCAAGTAAACTTGCGGCAATAGCGAGAAAGAGTAATTCGTTTTGCCTATTTTCGTATTTTTTTATTGAGTTCTGCCAACCCATATAAAAACAAAGAAAACGTTGTCTCTTAATCGGACTGCAAAATTAGAGGATTCTTTTTGAATTACAATGAGTTATAAAAAAAATATTTACTTTTTTTTAGCGTAAATAAATATTTTAAAAATTTCTTTCAACTTAGCATCTTAAAGCTTCGATTTTACGTAATTCCTTCAAGTATTCAATGATATACGTACTACGCTCTTTGATTTTTCTGAAAAGGCAATAAATACACTAAAGGAACAAAGAAATACTTTTCTATCTTTGTAGCCCGACAAAAATGTATTTTCAATGAAAGTTTCTATCATTACCGTTTCTTTTAATAGTGCAAAAACGATTCGTCAGACGATTGAGAGTGTTTTAGCCCAAGATTACTCCGATATTGAATATATCGTAATAGACGGTAACTCGAAAGACGAGACTGTTGAAATATTAAAAACATTTCAAAATAAAATCAAGTTTATCTCAGAACCTGATAAAGGAATTTATGACGCCATGAACAAAGGCGTTAAGATAGCAACAGGTGAAATAATTGGTACAATAGGAAGTGATGATTTTTACCCCAACAGTCAAGTTATCAGTAATGTGGTAAAAACTTTTTTACAATTCAATACTGAGGCGGTTTATGGAGATATACAATTTATTAATCCAGAAGATATTCATACAATCGTGCGTTTTTGGAAAGCTGGAGAATATCAATACGCCAACTGGCTAAAAGGATGGATGCCCCCACACCCATGCTTTTATGTAAAAAAGGAAGCTTTTGAAAAGTATGGTTACTTCAAAACTGATTTTACTTGTTCGGGCGACTATGAGTTGATGCTCCGAATGCTCTACAAAAATCATTTGTCGGTACAATACTTACCCATTACTCTAATGACGATGCGAAACGGAGGAACAAGTACTGCCTCGCTCAAACATCGTTATCGTGCTAATATGGAAGATAGAAAAGCGTGGAAAATCAACGGGTTACGCCCAAGATGGTACACTTTGTGGATGAAACCACTTTCTAAGATTGTCCAATTATTTAAAAAGGCTGATTAAACATCATTCTATTGTTGCTACTCTGAATGGATTAATTTCTACTTTTTCCCAAACACCCATAGTATTGTATGGGTCGTTGCTAAACCAGTCTTGAAAAGAAGCCTCATCTTCAAATTGTACAATCATTGTTGAACCTATCATCTGCTCGGATGAATTTAAGATTGCACCGCCAATTAAGAAATTACCATTTTGTTTAAGCTGTTTTACTGTTTCTAAATGCAATGGACGAGCCGCCATTCGGCGATTAAGTGCATTTTCGTCTGTTGCATCAAAAGCATAAATTACATATTGTTTCATTTTTTAGATTAGCTTTTTGTGACTTTATGGGAAATTAATAGTCAAAGTTAGCAGTTTCGGCGAAAGCCAAAGAAATAATTTCTGAAGATTGCCTAACAAACAGTTAATTTGAAATAAGCTTTAGGATTCGTTTTCCAACTTCATCAATAATACACAGAGAAACCTCTTTATTGTTTGTTAAAAAAATCAAATAACACTTAATTCATTTTTAGAATGAAACAACATTTAATAGACTTTATAAAAAAACACGTTGACTTCACTGAAGAAGATATTGATTTAGCTCAACCTCTTTTTAAGGAAATTACTTTGAAAAAGGGAGATTTCTGGGTTAAAAAAGGAGAGTTTAATGCCGATGTCATGTTTGTTAATAAAGGAATGTTACGTTCTTATTTTGTTAAGAAGAACACTGAAATAACCTTTGGTTTGACTTTCGAGAATCAGATACTTACCAGTACGGCCTGTTATTCTATGGGTTTGCCAAGTTTAGATTACATTCAGGCTATCGAAGATTGTGACATCTGTATGATTTCGAAAGTAGATTTAGATTATTTGTTTCAACATTCTAAAAAGTGGGAGCGTTTGGGAAGAGTTTTCTTTGAAGCTTATACTGTTCAACAAGAGTTACGTGTTCGTTCTTTTATTTCTGAAACTGCCCGTGAGCGTTATGAAAGTTTGGTGAAATCAAAACCTGAACTTATCAGAAGAACGCCACAGATTTATTTGGCGAATTATTTGGGTATTACTCCTCAGTCGCTGAGTCGTTTAAGAAGAGAAATAAAATAAGTCTCACCAATTGCTTAGTGAGACTTCAATAAAAGTTTTTACCAATTCAATACTACGTTTTCGATAATATCGCAGGCTTCGTTCATTTGCTCTGCTGTAATCACTAAAGGCGGAGCAAATCTAATTTTATTGCCATGTGTTGGCTTGGCTAATAAACCATTTTCTTTGAAAGCAACACAAAGATTCCAAGCGATTTCACTTTCTTCATCGGTGTTTATCTCAATAGCATTCAACAAACCTTTTCCTCTTACCAATCTAATCAAATCTGGTCGTTTTTCGATTAATTGATTCATTCTTTCACGGAAAATCACACCGATTGTATCTGCATTTTCTGCTAATTTTTCGTCCTTGATTACCGACAAAGCTGCCACAGTAACGGCACAAGCCAAAGGATTGCCCCCATAAGTAGAACCATGTTCGCCGGGCTTGATGGTTAGCATAATTTCGTCTCTACACAAAACGGCTGAAACAGGATAAGTACCTCCCGAAAGTGCTTTTCCAAGAATAAGAATATCTGGTAAAAACCCTTCATGGTCGCAAGCCAAACGCTTACCTGTACGCCCGATGCCTGTTTGTACTTCGTCGGCGATGAAGAGTACATTTTTTTCACGACACATTTCGTAGGCTTTTTTCAAGTATCCTTCGTCAGGTACAACTACTCCTGCTTCTCCTTGAATAGGCTCTACCATAAACCCAGCTACGTTAGGGTCTTTCAAAACCTCCGCCAGTGCATCTAAATCGTTATAAGGTATAATTTCATAACCTTGTAAAAGCGGGCCATAATCTGAATAACTCGATGGGTCAGTCGATGAAGAAATCGCCGCAATGGTACGTCCCCAGAAATTCCCTGCGGCATAAACCGTTTTTGCTTGGTTTTGCGGAATACCTTTTACTTTATAAGCCCATTTACGAGTAAGTTTTAGAGCGGTCTCCCCTCCTTCTGCTCCTGAGTTCATCATCAGTACTTTGTCGTAGCCAAAGTACTCGCAAAGAAACTTCTCACAGATTCCTAATTGGTCGCTATAAAAAGCACGAGAAGTAAGCGTTAGATTTTGTGCTTGAGCTACCAGTGCATTGATAATTTTAGGATGACAATGTCCTTGATTGACGGCACTGTAAGCCGAAAGAAAATCAAAGTACTTTTTATTTTCTACATCCCATACAAAAACGCCTTCTCCTTTTTGGAGTACCACAGGCATTGGATGATAATTATGAGCTCCGAAACGGTCTTCAAGCTGCATGGCTTTTTCAGATGCCGATGCAGTGGCAAAATTTAATTCTGTCATTGGAAATTGAATATAATAAAATGATGACAAAGGCTGTCAAGAATTATAGTTGATGATGTTGTAATGTCAAAAAAGCAGCGACTACTTAATATAGACCATACAGACCAATCACGTACAAGATTTGTACAAAGACAGAAAGGATTCGGTGAATTTTACAGAAATGCCCGTAGAGCGAAGCCGTTGTAAACACACGACTACTGATACTTTTTTCTAAAAGTATTGTATTGCGTTGATGTTTAAAAAATAGTTCGTTCATGGATAATCGAAGGATTGATTATGAGCGTGATAATTAACCAAAATTATACAAAAATGAACATTTTTCAAAATTGGAGGTTAAATAGCTATGGGCAAGAAACAAGAGAAAGATAACAACAAACATGGGCTTTTGCCCGAAGATTATTATATTGATGATAAAGGGTTTATGGTCTTTACAAGTACTTATCATCTAAAAAGAGGTTATTGTTGTAAAAATGGCTGCAAACACTGTCCTTATGGATTCAAAATTCAGTAGTGTAAAATGCGTTAGCACTTTGGCTACTGAATTTCAATGATATTCAAACTCTTCATTTTCAATATAAGTTTTTCCTGTAAACCAGCTCTTGTTTTACAGAGGCTTCTCGGCTGATTCCTAAAAAATAACTTCGCTTTAAAAGTATTTAGGGTACTATCAACTATCTTTACGACACAATTCGAATTTCAAATCGCTTTTTTACAGCTTCTATCATTAATTAAAGTCTTTCTAAGACTTTTCGGATAAATTCAAATCATGACCTCGGTAGATTGTTTTCAGAAAGAATTTTCTATAAACAAGACAAAACAAATTATACATTGATGAAAGCAATATTTTCTTCTAAGTCATTCCCTCTTTTTTTTGTTATTACTTCTTTTTTTGTTTTGTCGTTTGTTGCTACGTTTTATCATTCAAAGCTAAATTTTTACGATTCGAGGTCGGTACTTTGTAGCGACCAAGGGGGGCATGCCATTTATCTTTCAGGCTTTTTCTTGTATGATTTTTCTGCAAAAAAAATGCCTCAAAAATTTAAAGATAAATTGGACATTATGGGAGGTTTTTCGATAAAAAATGAAAAAATCTTTACCAAGTATCAGTATGGAACGGCTTTATTGATGTCGCCATTTTGGTTGATTGCCCATGCTTTAGCTAATGAAAAAGACGGATTATCGCTTCCGTATAGGTATGCCAGCAATATCGCAGCTGTTTTTTACTTGCTCCTAAGTTTATCTTTATTAAACAACATACTTTCAAAGCATTTTTCTTTTAAAATGCGTTTAGCTTGGTTTGTTATCTGTTGTGTAGGTACTAATATATTTTATTATACCATCATCGCTTCGGGGATGTATCATATTTTTGCTTTTTTTGCCAATAGTTTGTTTATGTATAGTTTGTATCATTATGAATCTACGGCAAAAACGAGAAAATACTTTTTATTGATTTCACTCAGTATCGCCCTAATGTTTATTATTAGGATGAACAATTTGGTTATTTTTCCTTTTTTGGTACTTTTTACTTTCAAAAAATACGATACTCTTGCCGAATACGTTTCTGAGAAGGTAGCCTTGATTAAGCAAATTATTATTCCAACAATTCTTTTTTGCATCATTGCTTATATTCCTCAAGCCTTGTACAATCGTTTTATATTTGGTTCTTTCATTGCTGAATCTTATCCAAACGAATCTTTTCTGTATCTAAAAAACCCATTTATTGCTGAGGTATTTTTATCACCAAGTTGTGGTTTATTACTTTACAGTCCTTTGTTATTTATTCCGCTTTGTTATTTTTTGAAAATTAAAACATTAACCGATAAAATCAACAATGTACTTATTTTGCTGATTTTAATGGTGTTTTCGTATATGTACGGTTCGTGGTGGTGCTATACTTTGGGCTGTTCGTTTGGTTATAGAACTTTTACCGAACATTTACCTCTGTTTATCATTACGGGTTTATTTATGATTTCGTACTTGTCTGGATTTATTAATAGAAATATTATCTTTGCCTTTTCTATTCTATCAGTATTTTACACGCTCAAGTTGATGCTTGGCTTTAATAATTGCTGGTGTAATATTACCGACGACGTATGGAACTGGTCATTATTTATTAAAAAATTAACTGAAATACCTCCAATCGTTACTAATCTTTTAAGCAGATAACCTAAATGAAATTAAGCATTATTATACCAGCCTATAATGAAGAGAAAACTATTTTTCAAATTTTGAAAGTAATAGAAAGTGTAGTCTTGATTGATAATGTTGGTAAAGAAATTATTATTATTGATGACTGTTCGGTAGATAAAACAGCCGCAGTTATCGAAGATTTTAGAAAAGATTACCCACATCTTGAAATCCAATATTTCAAACAAGAAGTAAATCAAGGCAAAGGGGCGGCGATTCATAAAGGTATTAGCAAAGCTACGGGCGATTTCCTAATCATTCAAGATGCTGATTTGGAGTACAATCCTCACGAATACAATTTATTACTTAAATTGGTTGTTGACGGACACGCTGATGTGGTTTATGGTTCGAGATTTATGGGCGGAAAACCGCATCGTATGTTGTTCTTCTTCCACTCTATCGGCAATAAATTACTCACTTTTATTTCAAATGCTTTTACCAATCTGAACCTTTCGGATATGGAAACTTGCTATAAACTTTTTAGAACAAGTATTATTCAAGGAATTGAGCTAAAAGAGAAAAGATTTGGTTTTGAACCAGAAATTACTGCCAAAATTGCCAGAATTCCTAAAATAAGAATTTATGAAGTGGGGATTTCGTACTACGGAAGGACTTATGAAGAAGGGAAAAAAATCAACTGGAAAGATGGCTTTAGAGCTATCTTTTGTATGATTAAGTACGGCTTACTTGGGCTTTAATCATTGAAATAAAAAGGCTGTCCTTAAAGTTTAAGGACAGCCTTTTTATTATGCCTCAATCGTAACGATTTTAGCTAAGTGTTTCCAGAAAGAAGGATATGATTTTACAACAACATCGGGTTCTTCGATGGTAATGTCTGAAACCAATGCCAGCGGAGCAAATGCCATAGCCATACGGTGGTCGTCGTAGGTATGAATTGCAGTATCTGCTTTGATTGCCTCGCCATTGGCTGTTAATAAGTACTTATGATTTTTCTCAACTTCTACCAAACTTCCACCGATTTTTGCTAACTCCGTTTGCAAAGCATATACTCTGTCGGTTTCTTTTACTTTTAATGATTCTATGCCCGTTAAAGTAAGAGGAATATTTTTAGCCGCCGCTACTACACAAACTGTTTGAGCTAAATCTGGACAATTGGTAAAGTCCCAAGCCAAAGCAGTATCAGCAGGAATTTTGGTTAATTTAAAACCTCTACCTGTATATTCAGACTTTACGCCTAAGTGACTCATGATGTCGGTAATCACAGAATCGCCTTGAAGCGAATTTTCTTTCAAGCCCAACAATTCCAACTCAACATCTGCAAACTCAGAAAGAGCTACAATGGCAAACCAATAACTTGCCCCCGACCAATCAGATTCGATAGCGTAAGGAATTACTTCATATTGTTGTGCTGGTACAGTGATAGTCATATTGTCCCAATCGGGCGTTACAGTAATACCGAAACTTTTCATTTGCTGAATCGTCATTTCGATATATGGTTTTGAACCCAACTCACCTGTAATGGTAAGTACCAAGCCTTCGGGCAACAAAGGAGCAATCATCAAAATAGCAGAAATGTACTGAGAAGAAACGTCACCTCTGATAGACAAGTTTTTATTTCCCGCAAATTGAAAACCATTCAGTTGTAAAGGTGGATAACCTTCTTTGTTCAGATAGTCAATATCCGCACCTAAAGAGCGAAGAGCATCAACCAAAATACCAATCGGGCGTTCGCACATTCTTGGCGTACCTGTCATTGTTTTTTTCTGTCCAGTTACGGCAAAGTAAGCTGTTAAAAAACGCATGGTAGTACCAGCGTCAATCACATCCGCTACGGCATCATCAGAAGCCAATAGACGCATCATAGTTTGGGTATCACGAGCTTCTGCAAGATTCGACAAATTATCTTTCCCTTTTGCTAAAGCATTGATAATCAAAGCACGGTTTGATTCAGACTTAGAAGAAGGCAAAGGTATTTCCGTTTGGAAAGATTTCTGTACTTTGGGAAGGAATAGCTTTTTCAATGTATGATTTCGATTTTGAATTCGGATGATAAATTCACCGACAAATTACTCACTGATTCTTTTTTGAGATTTTGGACTACAAAGATAAGTGAAAAAGCTCGAAATTGGTTTTGAAAGCTTTGGTTTCAACTGATGTATCTATAAATTAGGGTCAACAAAATCAAGCAAAAGTTCTTTTTACAATTAAGTCCTTCGTGAAATTATACAGTCAAAACATACTGGTTTAGTAAAACATTTATATTTTTTGCTAAAAACAAGGATATTTGTAAATTGATAGTTGAAGTAGTTTCTCTCTATGAACTTAGCAGATTGAAAGCGTTAATGGAACTTGAGCAGATTAAAATATATAGAATTACCCATATCGAGAATGTCCCTCATATTCTACAATATGGAATTACGCACAAAAACTCACCAAATGCCAATCCTAACTTTATTTCCATTGGCGATAAAAGCTTGATTGATACAAGAAGTAGAAAAAATATCAATGTTAATAATGGCAACGAATACAACAGTCAAACAATTACTTTAGGCGATTTTATTCCTTTTTACTTTGGAATAAAAATGCCAATGCTTTACGTAATTCAAAACGGTGGCAACTTTGTTGACAAAGCAACATCACCTGAAAATATCGTTTATTTAGTAAGTTCAGTAAAAAGTATTATTGATGCTAATTATGAATACTATTTTTCAGATGGACACGCAACTGATAATTTTACAACGTTTTATGACAAAAGTAAAATTAGGGATTTATCAAATTTGATAGACTGGCAAGCAATAAAAGCTTCTTATTGGGGAGGACATGATAATTTGAATATCAAAAGAAAAAAACAAGCTGAATTTCTGTTGGCAGAAGATTTAGCCCCCAATCTTTTAGTAGGTTTTGGATGCTACAACGAAGTAGCGAAACAAAAGTTAATCGCTTTTGGAATTGAAGAAACAAAGATTAAAATAATTCCCAATGCTTATTTTTAAAAGAAAAACATGACAAAGTATATCATTGGCAATATATTGGAAAGCGATGCAGCCGCTTTAGTTAATACCGTAAACACACAGGGGGTTATGGGAAAGGGGATTGCATTGCAGTTTAAAAAGGCATTCCCAAACAATTTTAAGCAATATGTTGATGCTTGCAAAAACGATAAAATTGCTATCGGAAAATTGTTTGTTACTCAAGATAATAGTTTAAGTACTGGTGAAAAAATAATCATTAATTTTCCTACTAAAGACGACTGGAGAAAACCTTCTGAATATAGTTTTGTAGAAGAGGGCTTAGACGACCTGATTAGTGTCATCAAAAATTATCAAATCAAGAGTATTGCTATACCTCCGCTCGGAGCAGGAAATGGTGGTCTTAAATGGGAAAAAGTCAAGAGAATTATTGAACAAAAATTAAATCATCTTGATACAGACATTTTTGTATATGAACCCACCAGTGAAATTAAAGAACAATTAGCCAAAGAAAGAGCAAAACTTACCGATGCAAGGGCTTTACTACTGTATGTATTATTTGATTTGGTAAAAAATGGTGAGTACGTATCTGAATTTTCAAGTGAGAAAATATGCTATTTTCTACAAAGATTTGGAGCAAAAAAATACTTTAAACTTGATTTTGAACCTAAATTTTACGGCCCTTATTCTGGAAAAGTAAGATTCGTACTCAATGCCCTAAATGGTAGTTATTTAATGGGATATAGTGATATGAGTAAAAAACCTTTTGAACCCATCACTTTGGTTGGAGACGGATATGATGCCATTCGGAAATACGTAGAGAGTAATCAAGAGCTTCTGACAATTGCTCTAAAAACTACTGAGTTTTTAGAAGGCTTTTATTCTGACTTTGCTCTTGAGCAACTCTCATCAATAGATTTCATTATTACTAAACAAAATACTTTTGATGAAACTACCATCATTCAAAAGTTAGAAGAGTGGAGTGATAGAAAACGAAGTTTATTTTCAAATCCCAAGTATATCAGTATTTCTATCAAACATCTTCAACAATTATATCAAAGTAATTGTTGATTATATTTTACCAATACTCAAGGATAGCTATAAAACACAAAAACTCCCCATCAGTAAATGTACTTTACTTCATGGGGAGTTTTGTATTGTCATGGCTATTAAGCCGTAATTTTCTTCAAATTTCCAAAACTTGTTGTCAGGTTATTGATTGGCGAAGGAGCTCCATCTTGTTCTACAAAAAGGTGTTTTACGCCTGCTGTTTTTGCCGATGCAAAAATTGCCTTAAAATCTACAATGCCCGTGCCTACTTCTACTGGCAATAGCGTTTCTTTATTTAAGTCCTTCACATGGAATAATGGGAAACGACCGGGGTGCTTGGCAAATAATTCTGGGATATTTACTCCTGCTTTGGTTGCCCAAGCTAAATCCAATTCAAATTTCAACAAGTCTGCACTAATTTGTGAAGTGAAAATATCAAATGGCAATTGTCCATCTACTTTTTCAAATTCTGCGGTGTGGTTGTGAAAAACAAAAGTAAGTCCTGCTTTTTTACAAGCCTCTCCAGCTTTTTGGAGAATTTCTAAAGAAGATTTGATGTCTTCAGAGGTTTTTACAGGGATACTTGCACACACTAAATATTTTGCTCCGCCTTCCGCTACTTCATCTACTACTTGTTGCGTATCGTTCATCAATGATTTCATTGGAGGCATCTTTTTCAACATCTCAGCATTCGGATTAGCTGGTGCTCCCGGTTTTGGAGCTGGCATTCTGAATGGCGCACCCATTACGTGATGTGCTTGCCAAGACATTCCTAAATCACTTACTACTTTGGCAAATTCTTTGGGCTTCATCCCGTAATAACCACCTTGTAAACTAAAAGCTGACTCTATTTCTTTATAACCAATATCAGCAATTTGTTTCAGCGTACCTGTTACGTCTTTGTCGATAATCGACATTGTTGTAAATAGCTGTACTCCAAAATTCTTGGGGCTTAGTTTTGTTCCGAATGCCTCTGATAAATTAGGTAAAAGCATCCCACCCATTGCCAAAGCTCCTGTGTTTTTAAGAAAATCTCTTCTGTTTTGCATAGTTATTTTAGGTTATTCCCTGTTTGAATCATTAGAAGATTAGTGATTAGGTAAATGTAAATCGTTTCTAACTATTCACTTCTATTTATCAATCACTAACGACTAACTGAGATTTACCTCTGCCAAAGCCAAGTTTTGGGATATATCTTTTTCATTAAGTTCTATTCTTGATGATTCTTTGAATTTATTCAAACATTGAATCTGAATATTTTTAATGTTTTATCAAAAGGTATATCTCATAAATACTTTGGCATTTGGCAGAGGTTTTCGCATAAAATTTAAGAAAAATTATATTGAAAGAGTTGAAAAAATACTTTGTTAAGCCGATTAGACTCAACTTGTCGGCGGCCAAGTTTGCGTCTGTATTTATTTATAGTTGTACTTCAATTTTTTAAAGTCTTAAAAGCCCAAAAATCAGGTTTTCAAAACAAAATATCTTCAGAAAACACCACAGCAAATCTTATAATAAGTGGTTGAACTTCATGCCTTTTATTCTTACAAATTGTAGGTTAAAAAATCATTTTGAAATGATAATGAAAGGATTTACATCTTTCTATATTTATATTTTTAGATAAAATAGAAAAAAAACTATTGTATCAATTCGATACAATAATAATTAATCCTTTTTATGTTACCAAATTTTTGTTTACATTTAAGCAAAAATTTACTTAAACATCTTCCTTAAACATATCATATGAGTAACATCGACCGTTCGTATGACTATCTCCCCGGAATTTCGATTGACTGCGTCATATTTGGGTTCCACGATAGTCAATTAAAAATATTATTGCTCAATTTTAAGAATACAGATTGGTTTGCAGTACCGGGTGGGTTCATTAAAGAAAATGAAAATTTAGATGAAGCGGCTCAAAGAATCTTAGAAGAAAGAACAGGATTAACCAATATTTATTTAGAACAGTTTTATGTTTTTGGCGATAAAAATAGAAGAAGTAACGAAGTACTAAAGGCATTGATGCTTGCTGTTGACGGAAAAGAGTTGAGTCCAGACCATTATTTGATGAAGCGTTTTTTATCAATTGGCTATTATGCTTTGATTGACTTCACCAAAGCCACGCCAAGCCCTGACGCACTTTCAAATACTTGTGAGTGGTACGATATTGACACAATTCCGACTTTAATCTACGACCACTCTGAAATGGTAAAAAAAGCGTTATCAACTCTTCGTTTTTTTCTGGATGAAAAATTGATTGGCTTTAATTTACTCCCAGAGGTTTTTACGATGAATGATTTACAAAATCTTTACGAAACCGTTTTGGATACAAAATTACTGAGAACGAACTTCCAGCGGAAAATGCTAAGTTTGGGAATTTTGGAAAGATTAGATAAAAAAATGACGGGGGCTGCCAACAAAGCTCCGTACTTATATCGTTTTACGGGAAATTCTTAGAAAAGGTTTTCACCGTTATAAGTATTTCTTATAACGGTGAAAAATACCATCATTTATAACTCTACCAACACACTACTCAATAAAGTATTCTCTTTTGATTTCAGTTTAAATACTTCTCCTTTTGAAGGATTGATTGCTGCTTCGTAAAGTTCAGTTTTGTCTTTACTCTTCACAGCCAATACTATAAAATAAGTACCTTTGGCATTGGTATTGGTTTTCAGAACAAAGTTTTCGTGGGGTGTTTCTTTTTCAAAGTTGGCCGTTTTTACCTTAGCCTTACTTTGCCAAGCTTCAATTGTAGAAGGATTAAAATCGGCAATATCAAAATGCCCTTCACGAGCTTCTTCTTCGTTTTCGGGCATATTGGCAATTTTAGCAGGAACAAAAATGTTATCTACAAAATTTCTTGCTGAATCTTCAACCCAAGCAGTTATAACTGGCAATTCTGTTTCTTTGCTTTTTTCCACTAAGATTTTCAAAGCACTTCCTTTCGTTTCTTGATTTGTTTTTACTTCTTCAAACGAAAGTGCTTCTGGTCTTTTGGGTCTTGGTTTAGCAAATACTCGTCCAGCTTCGGCAACTGGTTCTAACACTTCCGTTACACCACCAATCAAAATCACTACAAAAATAGAAGCCGCTACAATCAGTTCTTTCTGAATTTTTCCTGATTTACGTTCCTTACTGTAACCAGTAATCGACGACCAGTTATTCATAATATGGAAAATAGCAAAACCTATAAAAATCAACCCAAAAACGGTATGAGTAATTTCGGCAGCATGAGATTTTTGCTTGATGTACAATAAAATACCCGTAACGGCAATACTTAAAAAAGCGAAACCAATAGTTAAGCTAATAATATTCTTATTTTTCATGTTGGGTAACAGCTATAAATGGAAGGAAATAATGGTCAGTTTTTCAATATGAAGCCTTATTTATAGAACAGGCTTGCCGTAAAACAGCAAGCCTTTCTTTTTTCAATCAAAAACACAATTTTACGTGTGTTTTTGTTTGTGTATATCTTATTCTTTTCCGAATTCACCTACGGCTCTTACTTCAACCTCTTCGCTTACTACTGCGTCTGGCATTCCACCTACACCGAAGTCTGTACGTTTGATAGTTCCTGATAATTTGAATCCAGCGATTGGTTTCTGAGTTCTCATGTTTTTACCAACACCGTTCAATGTCAAGTCAAAAGTTACTGGCTTAGTTACACCTTTTAACGTAAGGTTGCCTGCTAACTTATATTTTTTGCCATCTAATTTTGTAATTGACGTACTCTTGAAAGTGAACTTTGGAAACTTTTCAGCATCAAACATATCTGCTTTTTTCAAGTGTCCGTCTCTCATTTCGTTGTCTGTACTAACGCTACTTATATCTGCCGAAATTTCAAAGACAGCATCAGTGAAATCATCTTTAGAAGAAGTAATAGTAGCATCAAAATTTTTGAAGTTACCATCTACTTCAGACAACATTAAGTGCGTTACTGTAAATCCAACTTTTGAGTGAGCTTTGTCAACTTTCCATTGTTGAGCATAAGAGGCAACTGAAACTACCAAACACGAAAGCAAAATTACGATTTTTTTCATTTGATTTGAGTGATTTTATTGTGAGAAATTTGATTGAAAATACGCTTTTTTTTTAGTTATTCGATTCACCTGCCTTCACATCATCATTTTTTACAGACTTAGATTTCTTCTGCTCAACGAATTTCATGTTACCAATCTTGTAACTGAACGTTAATTTGATGTTTTGGTTGTAAATATTGTTCACACTTTTCTGGCTAAACTGTGCAGAATTAAGTGTTGAAGTCATTGTCATACCTCCGAAAAAGTTTTCTGCGGCTAAACCAATACTTCCTTTTTTGTTGTTGATGTCTTTCTTTACACCCAAAGAATACATCCCTGTACCGATTTGTGAACCTTGTAATTGTACTTGATTTCCTCTGTATCCCCCGAAAGCTTGGAGTCCCCAGCCATTTGGCAATTGTAATTGTGACGATAAACGACCGCTGAAGGTTACTCCCGAATTACTGGTCATTACATAAGCTCCGTTGGCGTCTAAAGTTTGTCCATTTAAGTAACTGTAATACAAATCTACGCCTCCGTTGATTGTCCATTTAGGTGTGATAGAAGTACTTCCGAATAAGTTACCACCAAAGGTTTGTTGCTTTCCGATGTTTTGATAAGTAGTGATAATCGCACCAGGTAAAGTATCAGAAGGCGTACTCAAACGAACGATTGAATTATTCGTTTGGCGACCGAAAAGTGATAAATTCAAGTAAGAACGATTGATATTTTTACTCAAACTCAACTCTACATTGTTGGTAACTTCTGGCTTCAAACTTGGGTTACCAATTGAAATATTCTGAGAGTTTGAAGCATTATAATTAGGGTTCAATTGTTGTAAACCTGGACGCTGAATTCTGTTATTATAAGCCAATTTCAAGGTAGCATTTCCTAAGCTTTTTGAGATATTTATGCTTGGCACTAAATTACCGTAAGATGGTATCGCTATCGAACTTTTATTTGTTGTGGCATCAATCGTTGTGTATTCATAACGAGTACCCACTTTGAAAGTATATTTGTTTGCCGTTGAATAAGTATAAGAGACATAACCCGATGAAATATACTGTTTGTAATTCAAGTATCCCGATGGGTTTGTAGCATCTGTGCTATATCCGCCTGTACTTCCTGCGAATAAATATTGATAGTCGCTATCTACTTGGCGAGTGATGCTTTTCACCCCTACTTCAAAAATTTGGTTTTGTTTAATAGGCGTTGTATAATCGGTTTGTACGGTTATTTCTCGGTTGGTATTACCATTCAAGTTTTTCTGGCGACTCAATAATTCGCTTGCACCGTTCAAGATATTCGCATCAAAATTATTGGTTAAATTGTTTTGGCTATACTGTGTAGAAATCGACCACTCTTGTTGAGGCTTGAAAGTATGAATATAATCAACGTTGATGTCTATTGAATTGGATAAATCTTTGCTATCTACATTTCTATAACCTGTTGAAGAAAGTACAGAATTTGTAAATGATTTTGTGATGTAGTCTTGGTTACGTTCTAAATTACGAGTACCAAAAGCAATTGAAGCATTCAAAGACTGTTTCTTAGAAATTTCATAATCGAAGCCCAAGTTGTATCTTCCGAATAAACCATTGTCTTTGGCATCAGAAGTTTGGTTCGTCAATTGTGAAATACCATTTTTTATAGTCGTTTGGTCTAAAATTGTACTTGCTTTATTATAAAATACTCTTCCGAATCCACCCAAAGTAACGCCCAATTTTCCGCTACGGTAGCTACCGTTCAAGCCCAAGTTTGATGCACGTAAACCAACGCCCGAATCAATACTCAATGTCAAGCCTTCGATGGTAGATTTCTTGGTAATAATATTGATAATCCCAGCCGAACCTTCAGCATCGTATTTGGCTGAGGGCGAAGTAATTACTTCTACTGTTTTAATCAAATCCGCAGGAATCATCTTCAAGGCATCTGCAATACTGCTTGCTACAATGGTTGAAGGTTTGTTGTTAATCAATACTTTAATATTAGTAGTTCCTCTCAACGAAACGTTTCCATCTAAATCTACCGAAAGCATTGGTACTTTTTTCAAAACATCTGCGGCATCACCACCTTTGGCAAGCATATCTTTTTCGGCATTATAAACCAAACGATCCACTTTTTCTTCAATTAAAGCTTTTTCGGCAGTTACAGTTACGCCGTCAAGCATTGTTGAAATGGTAGCTAATTTTATCACGCCCAAATCAATGTCTTTCCCTTTTTCTACTTTGATATTATCAATTGTTTTTGTTTCAAAACCGATGAACGAAATCACCAATTTATAATCGCCAACTGCCACTTTTGTCATTGAGAACTTACCTTTATCGTCGGCAATTGTTCCATCAACTGGCTTTTTGGTAGTTTTATTAATTAAAGAAATATTGGCATATTCAACAGCAAGTGTAGCACTTGAGTCAATAACGTATCCTGAAATTTTAGAATTTCCTTTTGGCGTATTGATTTCAAAACTTGGAGCTTGTTGTGCGTTTGAACGGCTTCTTCCATTGCCATCTCCGCCCTGTGGTGGTCCTCCGGGGAATTGTGCAAATGCCATTTTCCCCGTGAGGAGAATTAAAGCGATAAGGTTGAGGATATTTTTCATAATTCTAAATATTTTGACTGTTAATAATAATCTTATTGGTTGCTTTGCTAAAAACTTGTACAAATCAAAAGCAATAATTTGAGATTAATATTTAGAATAGATAATCAAGGAAAGCTATTCGACCATTCGGCAATCTCCACGATATTACCGAACAGTCGTTTTTTTTCACCCAAATAACGGCCCAACAAGAGCATTTATCTAATACAGAAATGATTTAGAGCTATTTAGAAAGTAAGGCAGAGTATTTATTAGATTTTTTGCTGAAATTTGATTTAACCAAATACCAAATTATTTATTATCTCTTTAAAATATGCAAACTTTCATTCAACGGAACAGAGTCCTTCTGATACACCTTTCCTTTTGGTGTGTTTACTTCTCGTTCTTCTACTACCAAGTAAGTTTTGCTCGCCCAGGCGAAGAAGCTGACTTAATGGAAGCATTAATTACTTCTATTCTTCATGTCGGTTGCGTAGCGATGGCGGCTTATATCAATTATTTTATTTTTCTTCCTCGTTTTCTTAAAAACAAAAATGTCATCGCTTACTTATTTGGCTATCTTCCAATTTTCGCTGTATTAATCACTATTTATGTGTTTGTAAAAAGACACCAAATGTCTGAAAGTGAACATATTGGCTATTTTTATAGCAGTAAATTTGTTGTTCAACATTCCGTTAGTACAATTTTCATTGTCATTTTTGTAGGAATGTTGAAGTTTGCCGAAGACTGGTTGGAGCTTGAAGCCAAGCGAAAAGAAGTAGAAAATGAAAAACTAACGGCTGAACTTACTTTCTTGAAAGCACAAATCAACCCACATTTTTTGTTTAATACTTTAAATAATTTGTATTACTTGGCTTTTACCAATTCGCCCAATACGACGGAAGTAATTGCCAAATTATCGCAAATGATGCGTTATATGATTTATGACTCCAATCATGCGAAGGTGTTGCTAAGTAAAGAAATCGAGTACATCGAAAACTATATTAGTCTTGAAAAACTACGTTTGAATAATCAAATTCCCATTAGTTTTGAAATCGAAGGCAACATTACACAGGCTCAAATTGTACCTTTGATTCTGATTACTTTTCTTGAAAATGCTTTCAAACATGGCGTAAGTAACAATTCTACCAACGCTTATATTTCTGTAAAATTAGCTGTGAGTAACCAGTCGTTGATTTATACCGTAGAAAACAGTAAATTGAAGTCCTCAATCCATGAAAAGTCTGGCATTGGTTTAAGAAATGTTAGCCGAAGATTAGATTTAAGCTACGCCAACAAGTACCAATTGGACGTAGAAGACGGAGAAACGGATTATAAAGTAAAACTAACGCTTGTAATTTAATTGTGAATTGTGATTGAGTGAATTAGTGATTTCTATAAAACATTACTCATTAATTCGCAATTCGCTCAATCACAATTAAAATAATCACTCACTCACAATTAATAAATATGTCTCATACTTGTATCATTGTTGAAGATGAACCTTTGGCTCGTAGTTTAATGGAAACTTATGTGCAGAAAGTACCGTACTTGCAATTAGTACAGTCCTTTTCTGACCCATTAAAAGCCTTGGATTTTCTCAGAGAAAATACTGTTGATATACTTTTTTCGGATATTCAAATGCCCGAAATTACAGGTATTACTTTGCTAAAAATTTTACAGAAAAAGCCTTTAATTATTCTTACAACGGCATATTCAGAGTATGCTATTGAGGGTTATGAATTAGATGTATTGGATTATTTATTAAAACCCATCACTTTTGAAAGATTCTTGAAGTCAGTTGAAAAAGCTTCCTTGCGGTTGAATACTTCTAATCCTGAGCCACAGCCACAAGCTCCAGTGATTCAAGAAAAAATTATAAAAGAAGTAATCGTTAATCAGCCCGACGCTACGCAGGCATTTATTTTTGTAAAAGATGGGACAAAATTGGTAAAAATCCGTCTTTCAGAAATTATGTATATTGAAGGTTTGAAAGATTACGTAACCATTTATACTACGCAACAAAAAGTAGTGGCTTTACAAACCTTGAAAGCGTTGGAAGCACAATTGCCCGAAACACAATTCATCAGAATTCATAATTCCTATATCGTAGCCTTGGAATGGATAGAATCTGTTCACCGAGAAAAAGTACAAATCGGCAAAGTATTTCTACCGATTTCGGATACTTATAGAAAGGCATTTAAGGAGTTTATTGAAAGATAAAATAGCTTTCAGCTATGAGCCATGAGCTTAGTTTATCAAAAACTCATAGCTCATAGCTGAAAGCTACTTCAGAAACTCCTCAAACCATCTCCCCGACTCTTTTACTGTTCTTTTCAGTGTTTTGAAATCTATGTGAACCAGCCCAAATCTGGGTTTGTAACCTTCTGTCCACTCGAAATTATCGGTGAGTGTCCAAGCCAAGTATCCATTTATATTTACTCCTTCCTGTTTGGCTTTCAAGATATGCTGTAAATAACATTGATAAAAGGCTATTCTTTGGCTATCATTTATCTTTCCGTCAATTAATTCATCTTTAAAAGCCGCACCATTTTCTGTAACAATGATTTGTTTGATGCCTTTGTATGCACCAAATTGTTTCAAGATATTGTACATGCCATCGGGAGATACTTCCCAGCCTAATTCCGTCACAGCATCAATTTTTCTGGTTTTCGGTTTTACTTCAAGGGCTTTCAAATAAGGAATCCAGAAGGCACTTTTCACCACTAACTTAAAATAATTCTGAATGCCAATAAAGTCGAAATCAAAAGCCAGTTTCTCAATGTCACCAGCATGAACGTACTTTTTCATCATATTTTGAAGAAAAGGCAACTCATGCACTGGATAACCCAAACCCAAAGTAGGTTCAAGAAACAAACGATTCAATAAAGCATCAATGCGTTTAGCGGCACGTTTGTCATTGTCGCTATCGGTAAAAGGCTCTATAAATGAGCAAGAGAAAGTAGTGCCAACCACAGCTTCGGGGACATTTTTGCGGATAATTCTTCCACCTTCGGCTTGGCACATGGCTACATGATGCACGGCTGGCAAGAAATTCCTCATTCCCAAGCGACCGGGTGCATGATAGCCCGTCATGTAGCCCAAACCTGTAAAACCTGCGGGTTCATTCAAAACCATCCAGTATTTTACTTTAGAAGCAAATTCACGAGTAACGACTTCGCAATAAGCCGAAAACCATTCGATAATATCACGGTTTGTCCAACCGCCTTTGTCTTCTAAAGTTTGGGGTAAGTCCCAGTGATACAGCGTAACGTAGGGTTCTAATCCGTTCTCTAAGCAACAATCTATTACTCGGTGATAAAACTCCAATCCTGCATGATTTACTTTGCCCGTACCGTGGGGCAAAATACGAGTCCAAGCAATAGAAAAACGAAAAGTATTAAAATTGAGCGACTTCGCCAGTAAAATATCCTCCTCGAAACGATGATAGAAATCGCAAGCTACCTTAGCGTTTTGTTTATCTTTGATTTTATTTTTATGAGAAAACTTATCCCAAATAGATTCACCCTTACCATCTTTATCCCAAGCACCTTCATTTTGGAAAGCCGCCATAGCCACTCCCCAAGCAAAATCTTTCCCGAAAGCCTCTTTTGAAAATACCTTTTCCTGCATAATAGAAGTGGGCGAAAAACTAATATATTGATTATCTTGCATTTACACCTAAAATTTTGGGTTGCAAAAGTAAGTATAAAAATCGTTAAAGTTATGTTAAATTTTTTGGAGGGGAGATTGGGGGCCGTAAGTACTACGGCTTTAAGTTATCATCGTGATTTTCGGATAACTCATGGTAAATCTTGTCGCTAATTTTACCTATTGATAAAATATCTTTAGCAAGTTTGAATACTTCTGTAGTTGCAACGACTGGAAAACCATTATCATTGACTTGAAAATGTGGCTCAGAATTAGTAATAGCGTTTTGAATGAGAATAGGATGCTTCCGTGGATTAAAGCCTCCTTTAATTGTGTTACCTACAAAAGGCTTCCATTCATTGCATACATCTATGCCTTTAAAATCTGGTTTATTTTTTTCTTGGTGATAATATAGCCAAACCTCAAAACATGGATTACTTTGAGCAACATTCCAATTTATTCTGTTATCACAGTAGGCTCTTAAATCTATTAATTGAGGTTTTCGACTATTCGTTATATCTTTATCTGTATCTAAAACAATCCATACTTTATCGTCCTCTCTATAATCGTATTTAGGTTCTAAATTCTTTTCACTTTTTATCAGAGAATTTTGTGCTAATAGCAATAAACCTTTAGGTGAATTATCATCACTTGAAGCTAACTCGTGTACAATAAGGTTCAATCTTGAATCGATACCTTCGAAGTACTGAAAATACTTGAATTCTCTATCTTTACCTTCACAAAATATGTAGATTTTTGTGGCACTTCTTTCAGGCTCTTCTCGGTTAAATGGTCTGTTCTTCAGTAACATTATGATGCCAATTTAAGTCGTGTAAATTTCCTAAAAAAGGGATAGAACCGTATCTGCCATTTAAATATCCTTTTTGAATATCAATGGTTTTATGTTCTTTAAAAGAACTTAACGAATATAAATCTGTACTTCCAGAATCATCTTTTTCTGCAAACCAAATTTCATCCTGTCTAAAAATCTCTTGGTCTAACAAATTCGACTCATGAGTTGTAAATATAAGTTGTCCTTTTGTTTCCGTATCTAAGGAGTATTTTTTAACCAGTTCTTTAATCAACAAAGGATGAATACTTCTTTCAATTTCATCAATAACATATACTTTATTGCCACTTATTAGCCCTTCAAAAGCAGGTGTAAAGTCTAATAGTCTGGCAGTTCCATCAGATTCTTCATTCATATCAAAAGTAGCAATCATGGATGATTCACCTTTATGACTAAACTGTATTCTCTTTACAAAAATCTGATTGTTTTCTTTGACAAAATTTAATTCATCGCCATTATTTAGGCGGGCAGAAACTACTTTATTTTCCGATTCATCTATTTTCTCTCTAATTCGCTCAAGCTCTTCTTGGTCATTTTTGCCAAAGTAATCTTCTATGGCTATCTTCTGAACTGACAAACCTGTAATACCAATATTGAAAGAACTCATAATTACATCGACAAAGTTTTTAAATTTATTATCTAAATCTATTCGCTGAGGTAAGGCAGTTGCTTTGGAGTCAGGCATAATAATCGTTAAAGAGTTTTCAAACCAATCAAATGCTTTTTTTATAACTTTCAAATGCTCATTATCTCTGTTGGCAAGTAATTTCAAAATAGGCTTGTTGGGTCTAACAAACTCTTGAAGTAAAACCTCTTTTATGATTTGACTTCTTTCGTCTTTCTCAAACTTTTCTGAAAACTGGATAGTTGTTTTTTCAAAAGAATCTGTTTTTCGTTCATAAATTAAAATATCTTTTTTAACTCCTAATCCAGATTCGTATAATTCCTCAGTTAAAACAATCCCATTTTTTATCTCTATTCCATAATAAAATGTTGTATCAGCCTGCATAAACTCAATGGCAATCAATTGAGAAGTAACTGATTTTTCATTTTGAAATTTGAATTGCCCATTTTTTAATTTTGAAGGAATATGCTCTTCCAAAAGCAAGAATTTCAGCATAGCCAATCCATGTATAAGATTAGATTTCCCTGCTCCATTAGCTCCATAGATGGCTGATAGCTTCAATACCTCAAAGTCTTGAAATTTATAGATATGTTCTTTCAGAGTCCCTAATCGTTTGTTAGGGAATAGATTAAACTCTTTTTGTTTACCGAAAGACAGTACATTATTTAATACAAATCTGATTAGCATATTCGTGAAAATTTCACGCAAATTATATTATTTTGTTTTCTTATCCTACATTTAATAAAGATTAGCCATTTCCTAAACCCAAAAAAACCACGAGTAAAAACCCGTGGTATAGTTTAAGTATAAATAGAGAGTTCAAGTAAATATTAATAGTACATTTGGCTGTCTTCTTCTTCAAGTAAAATTTCTTGCTCTTCTATTTCATTGTAAACTTTGTTGATTAAACAAACCAAAATTAAAGCAATGATATTTACTGAAATTACCACAGAATTATCATTGGGATTGAAATTAAGCGAGTTCTCTTCCAAAGAAAAATCTGAAATCAGTTTGAATACATCTGTAAAACTAAATCCTATCGACAGCATTACACCTGAAACAAACTTTAAAGTAACTCCCGAAAGCGTAAAATTTAATAATTGAAGTACTTGCGTAACTAATGAAAACGGCAATCCCTTTTTATGATTACCTTCTAAAAGTAACAGCCCTGCATAGATAGAGAAGATACTCACTCCAAAACAGTACAAATAAAGTATTGCAATACTAAGATTATTAATCTCAGCTTGTAACAATTGATACGCAGCCAAACCGCATCCTGTAAATCCACCGACCGCCTGATAAAACCCAATACCCCTAATGACGGTCTGTTGGTCTTTGTGAAGTTCAATTTCCATAAGTGAGTTTTGTTTTAATAATTGTTGCTAACTATTTACTGTACGTAATTTTTTGATAAAAGGATTGACGCACATAATAATAAGTTAATATCCTATCCAGACAGCGATATGTAACTAAACTCAAATCTTTTTTGGGGAATCTTACCTGACGGCAGATTTTACCATTTAAACACAGAAAAATCCTGTTTTTAATTAGGTTTCTAATCAACTATTTCAAAATATTTATTTTTATCCTTTTAAAAAAAATCCCCAATTTATTAATTCAATTAAAAAAATGTAAGATTTTTAGTCTTCCTTTAAAACATAAATGTCGTATTAAGGCTGTTGTCAATCACCTAATACGACATTAATTTGATTCTAAAAAATCACTTTCTACCTATACTTGCTCTGAGTCATATACAATTACTTTCTCCCAAAGATGTGAGTAATCTTCAACGAACTTCAAATGTATCGGATGTTTCTGATATACTTCTTCTTCTTCCAAATTATCAAAAAACAACATCCACGAAACTGAATAACTACGTTCTATCACACTACGATTGGTACTGGCAGGCAAACCAATGTGATGAAAACGAATAGTTGGTACTTTCGATAAAGCTGTTAGTCCTTCGATTAACTTATTTCTATCGGCTTCGCTTGATGGATTTTTCAACCAAAAATATACGTGATGTATAAAAGTTTTTTTCTTTGTGTTTGCTTCTGTTGGCAAAGTCGCTGCTACTCCTAAAGCCGAAGTAATGGCTACATTGGTCAAGAATGAACGTCGCTTTATGGTTTTCATTGATTTTTCAATTTGTTATAGTTAATAAAATACTTAAAATAATTTCTCATAAGCTTTTGGCATCGCTGTTATTGGTTTTATACGAATGTCTCTATAAAATACTTCGGCGGCTTCGCTTTGTAATTGAATTTTTCCGCTGGTCATGGGTACTTCTTTGCCTTCGGGAGTGATATAGCGTGAGTTTTTCAAAACCATTACTACGTGTCCGTTTACAATGTGCAGGCTTTTGCCTTGAAAGCATATAAGTTCTACGGTTGTCCATTCGCCAGCAGGACTTTCATAATTTCCTGAACGCATACAGTAAAAATCACTTCCTTTTTTGAAAGTAATAAAGGGCTGTTTTTCATCAGCAATGTTATTCATCATTCCTTCAGACGGGAACGCTCGAATATCAATGGCAGAAGTAGCTTGACACCAAAAGTCGCCAGTATGTCCTTCCATAATTTGAAATTCTTGAGAAAGCATCCACGAACGAAAGTATTCTGCCCCTGCTTCGCCGTTTGAATGATAGAGAATCCCGCTGTCTCTGCCTTTGTTGATGCGTGGTTCATACTTTTTTTCGCCCCACTTTACTTGAAGTTTCAGATGATAATTTTCATACGATTTCTTTGTGAACAAACAACCGTATATTTCTCCACTTACTTTTAAGACTGGGCCGCTGGCTTCATTCAGTACCGAAAAAACATGCGTCACATCTTTATTATAACCGATTGGCTGAATAGCAACGCCTAAAGAGTCTTTCGGTATTTTTCCATTATAATCACTTTTATGACGATAACTCAGATAGTTTTCCCATTTTGTGAGATTATTGTCTAAAAGTAGCTCCCATTCGTCTGATTGATTCATGGAAGGCAGTAAAATAACAGATGCTAAAAGGGTAATTAACAATAATATGCGTTTCATAGTTGTATGAGTTATTGGATAATTGGTTATACTCTACAAAACTACGTCAAAGCAAATCTGTATAAATTGTAAAAATCCAATATATGTCGGTAAATTTATAACTATATTGAATACGAAAATGAAAAGATATATCCTCCATACTCCTTTTAATATTTATCATTTCGAGGCTAAAAAATGGATGCACTCGGTTCATAAACATACTTACTTCGAGATTATTTTTATCTTGAAAGGAAACGGTATTCATAACATCAATGGCAATACTTTTCAATACGCCGAAGGCGATGTTTTTCTGTTAGGGCCAGAAGATTATCACGATTTTGAAATCCAAGATTTAACAGAATTTTGCTTTATTCGTTTCAATGAATCTTTTCATCAACAGATTGGCGAAAAAGACAGCACTTGGCAACAAATCATGAAAACGCTGTTATATACTTCTTCGCAAAGTCGTGGCTCTATCGTGAAAGATAAACAAGAAAAACAGAAACTTCATCATTTGCTAACCGTACTGGAAAGTGAGTATGAAAATCATCAATCTCAATATTTTGAAATCATTCGTGATAGTTTAATGAGAAGTATGATGATGATTCTGGCTCGTAATTTATTTGGACAAACACCCGTAAAACCCAATTTACAAGATTCCGTAGAGGCGATTTTAATGTATATCAAGCAAAATATTTACAAACCTTCGGAACTAAGCATAGAACATTTAGCCGAAGTATTTAATTATGCTCCTGCTTATATCAGTATTTTTTTCAAAAGACATACTGGCGAATCGCTGAAACAGTACATTACCAAACATAAAATCAAGCTTATTGAAGCCCGTTTGTTGTACAGCCAACTAACGCTAACAGAAATTGCAGACGAATTTGGCTATACCGACGAAAGCCATTTTTGTAAACAGTTCAGAAAATATACAGGAAATACGCCGACGGCTTTTAGAAAAAATACTATTGTTGTGTAGTAGGCTTCAGGCAGTAGGCAAAATTGCTATTGATTTTTTTTCAACCTATTTTAGTCAAGCACAACATTTTACTTTTAGCCTAAAGCTTACAGCATTTTGCTTTTTCAATCACTTCTTATGCAACAAAATACATTTGAAATAGAAGGTCACAGAGGTTGCCGTGGACTGATGCCCGAAAATACCATTCCAGCTTTTCAAAAAGCGTTGGATTTGGGTGTTGATACTTTAGAATTGGATGTTTGTATCAGCCAAGACCACCAAGTACTTGTTTCGCACGAGCCTTATATGAATGCACTTTTTACTTCGCATCCAAACGGTTCGCCTGTACTGAAAAAAGAAGAAAAAACGCTGAATTTATATCAAATGAATTATCAGGAAATTCAGCAATTTGATACAGGTTTGCGTGGAAATAAACTTTTTCCAACACAACAAAAACTGGCAACTCATAAACCTTTGTTGAGCGAAATGTTGGCTTTTTGTGAAAATTATATTCAACAAAGAGGACTCAAAGCGGTTCATTATAACATAGAAATCAAGTCGGAAGAAAAAGAGTATGGAATTTCCCAACCTGAAAGTATTGAAGTATTTTCTGATTTGGTTTATCAGGTTTTGAAACAATTAATTCCTTCCGAAAGAGTAATTATCCAAAGTTTTGATTTTAACATCCTTCGGTTTTGGCATCAGCAAATTCAAAATAATGAGTATCCAAAATTCACTTTGTCGGCATTGGTCGAACGTGAAGGTGTTGAACCTTCTTTGCAGAAATTAGGCTTTTTGCCCGACGTTTTTAGTCCGTACTTCAAGCAATTAACAAAAGGGAAAGTGGCGATGTGCCACCAAAAAGGCATCAAAGTAATTCCGTGGACAGTCAATGAAATCGACGATATGTTAGCCATGAAAGCATTAGGCACAGACGGGCTCATCACTGATTATCCAGACAGGGCTTTAAAATTATGAAAATAGCTTTTTTGTAAAGTATTTTTGTTTTTCAATTCCAATAAACAAACCCAATGGTTACTTTTCCAAACGCAAAAATCAATATTGGTTTATACATCACCGAAAAACGTGCAGACGGCTTTCATAATCTTGAATCTTGTTTTTATCCCGTTGGGTGGTGCGATATTTTAGAAATTTTACCCGCCGAAACGTTAAGTTTCAGAAGTACAGGCTTGGATATTCCAGGAAATCCCGAAAGTAATCTTTGCTTAAAGGCTTATCATCTTTTAAAGCAAGATTTTGACATTCTTCCCGTAAGTATTCACCTCCACAAAGTTGTGCCAATTGGAGCAGGTATGGGCGGTGGTTCAGCAGATTGTGCTTTTACAATCAAAACTTTGAATGAGCTTTTTGCGTTACACTTATCAGTGGAACAAATGGAAAACTACGCTCGTAAATTGGGAAGCGACTGTGCATTTTTCATTCAAAATCGCCCGCAATATTGTTTTGGCAAAGGCGATGAATTTGCCAACATTGCTGTCGATTTAGCAGGAAGGTACATCGTATTGGTGAATCCGAATATTCATATTTCAACCGCTGAGGCTTATTCGGGCGTGAAACCGTTGAAAAATGAAATTGATTTACAAGAAGTATTACAGAAACCCGTAAACGAATGGAAAGATTTGGTAAAAAATGATTTTGAAAAACATCTTTTGCCCAAATATCCCATTATCGAAAATATCAAAAATCAATTGTATGAACTCGGTGCAGCTTACGCAAGTATGACAGGCTCAGGCTCTACGGTTTTTGGGATTTTTGACGAAGAAATAGATACAAAAACGCAGTTTGAAAAATATAGCATTTGGCAAGGGAAACTATAATCGGTTATCGGTTATCGGTTATCGGTTATCGGTTATCGGTTATCGAAGAGTACATTTTGGATGAAATAGTTCCCTAAATTTATTCCTTTTACTAAACCATTAACGGATAACAATTAACAGATAACTGTTAAAAAGATATGCAACGCAGAGAACCTTTTAAATTTATGCTTCAAATGTCAATCTTCGGAAGTGGATTGATGTTTTTAGGCTTATTAACAACCTATTTGGGCTTGCAAAGACCTGATGCGGGCTTTGGAAAAATACAATTACCTGCTGTTTTTTGGGTAAGTACTTTACTGATTTTGATCAGTAGCCTAACGCTTCATTTGGCAAATTTAAACTTTAAGGAAGATAAATTCTTGAGTTATAGAATTTACATGGGCATTACGCTTTTGCTCGGATTTTTGTTTGTAGGAATGCAATTATGGGGCTGGCAACAACTTTTCGCATTAAACGCCGACGCTTCCATCCGTACTTCACGAGGTTTTATTTATATACTTTCGGGCTTGCATATTTTACACATTGTAATTGGCTTGTTTTTTTTAATAAAAATTTTTCTGGAAGCCATCAAAAGAGCCTCATATATCGAATCATTCGTTTATTCAGTAAATCCACCCAACCAATTAAAAATCAATTTAATAGTCTTTTACTGGCACTTTGTAGATTTACTTTGGGTAGTGTTGTTTTTGTTTTTACTTTGGCAGAATTGAGAATTTGGGATTTACTCTTTCTTCCAACCCCCTTTTTAATGGAAAAAAGTAAAATAAGGAAGTTTATATTTTACTTTCAGGCTTAAAAGTAAAATATAAATTTCCTTATTTTACTTTCGGAACATAAAAAGAAGGCTTAATAAAAGATATAGAGTTTTACAATTATGCGATGATGCTTTTGATAATGTAGAAAAATTAGAATAATGAATTTGTTCCTATCTATCTTAAATCTCTTCTTTTGAATCATCTAAAGATTCAAAGTTGCACTCAAATAATAAAAACCGCCCACGCTTGGTCCTGCTAAAAAGTTATAATAATACTTATTCAGAAGGTTTGTTCCTCCTAATTTCAACGTCAAATTTTGTGCTGGTAAAGTGTAGGTAATTTGTCCGTCAAATGTAGAGTATGCAGGTACATTTCCCGTTGCTAATGACGATTGCCACAGAAAACTTTCTTGCCATTTCCAATTTACATTAAAGCCCAAATGTTCAGTAATTTTTCGATTACTGAGTGAAAAATTCAAAATCCAACGAGGTGTATTGAAGGCTTCTTCCAAACCGTCGTCTGTGATTTTGCGGTCTAATTGTGCATAAGAAGCATTTGTTGAAAGCATAAAATCTTTATAAACCCTGTAACGCAAACCAATACTTCCACCATAATTAAAAACTGTAGTTTTTGAGTTTGTCCACAAACGATAACGCTGATTTTTAGTGCGGTCATTTAACGCAAAAGCGATAGAATCGGCATTGGCACTTTGGGTTAAAGGTAAATTTGTTTCTACCTGTGCCATGAAATTTTGGTATTGATTATAATAAAAATCAACATCCACATACAAGCGTTTATCAAACCAAAGTCCTTTATAACCGATTTCAAAACTATTTACCGACTCTGGCTGAATATAGCCATAATCATTCTTTTTCAACAAACCTTTGTTTTTCACTACGGCTTGTGCTGTGCTGAGTCCATTTTTATTCACATCATTGGTAATGGCAGCTTGAAAAGCATCAATGGAAGTTTTGAAGTATGAATTTTCAAAAATTCCTTGCGACATAATTGGCAAACCGCCTACTCTTTTCACGCCTCCACTATTTACGTTAGAAAATGCTTCAAAAAGACTTGGAAAACGATAGGCATTTTGGTAGGAAATTCTAATATTTTGGTCATCGGTTGGAGAATAAACAATCGCCAATCTTGGATTCCAACGTAAATCAAAATATTGATTTTTGTCGGCACGCATCGAAGCATTGAGTTTTAGTTTATCATTCAACAACAATTTCGTCAATTGTACAAAACCGCCTACTTTGTTATAAGTCAAATTTTTGCCTGCTTCTACTGGATTGATAAAATAGTTTCCATCGGGCAGTACTTCAAACATTCTATAATCAAAACCCGTCAGAATACTCAATCCATATTTTTCACGTAAAGTTCTGAATAATTGTTGCGTCAAATCCGCCTGAGCTTCTACGTGATACAACCATGATTGTACTCTCAAAGCCGCTCCAATATCCCAGTTATTAATGTCGCCCAGTTTTTTAATCAAAGCATCAAATTCAGCCGTGTGAGGTTGTGGTCTGCCTTTATCAGCCAGATTTCTTGCTGATTGCAAAGCATCTGTGACACTCATTCCAGCTTTTGTATTGGCATTAAATTGATTAGTAAAATCTGTAAACCAAGCATCATCTGTTTTAAAAGTACGCTCGATATTCTCCGCCATCGAACGAATATTATAAGATTGCCCCGTATTTTCATGGGTCAAATAGGCTTTTGCTTGAATCGAAGGCGATTTAAAACTAATACTGTGCTGGTCGATGCGATAATCGCTCAATCTAAAACGGTTGGTTCGCTGATAAAGATTATCTAAAATGCCGAAACGATACGTATAAGAAACTTCCCAATCTTTTTTCGGACGAAGGAATAAACCAACATCGCCTTTGATATTTCTGAGTGAAAAATCTGCAATTTCTTTTTCTAAATAACCTGTTCGGGCAACGGAGTAACGTTTTCCGCCCAAAGTCAAATTTCTTCGATTCGACGACTCATTTCCGTAAGCATTGATGCCATCATAAGCAGGATTATCTGTTCCAAAAAGATTCAATGACGCATTTCCATTCGGGTTCAAATCAGTATTATTATCCGAAATCCAATCGTAGCCTGTCAAGTATTCAAAATTAATTTTGGTCGCAAAAGTACTGTTAAAAGCCTTTGCCCAGCGAATCGAACTTTCACTAAACAGATGAACCGAAGTATTATTATCGTTGAAATGGTTCGCCCCCGTTTTTTGTTGAAAACTCAATCCTTGATGTTCAAAAGGGTTTTTAGAGAAAATATTGACCAAACCATTCAGGGCATTCATGCCATAAAGTGCCGAGGCTGCTCCGTGTAAAATTTCTACTTGATTCACGTCCAAATCTGTGGGAGCTAAAGCACTGGCAATGGGCGAACCAATATGTGGTGCTTGGTTATCCACGCCATCCACCAATTGCACAAAACGCACATTGGTCGGATTGGCAAAACCACGAGTATTATACACTTTGAAACCCAAACTTGGGGTAAGTAATTGAACGCCTTTGATATTTTCGAGGGCATCATAAAAAGAAGGCGTTGCCGAATTTTGAATGGCACGATTATCCAACAAAGCAATGCTAATCGGCGATTTCAACACATTTTCGGGTGTTCTTGAAGCCGTTACCACTACTTCTGATAACTGTCGAACGCTGTCTTTATACACAATTTGCTGTACTTTATTTTGTGCTTTTAGATTGAATGATAAAATGCCAATCAGTAAAAGTGTATTCGTCATTTTCAAAACGCTATATTTATTAAAATATAACGATAGATAAATGTGTATCGGTTTTCTCATACGTTTAAAAAATAAGTTTCTAAGTAAAAATCAACTTGGCACAAGCAATTACTAAGCCCAGTGCCAATAAGTAGCGAAGTGTGGGTAAATTGAATTTTTGGCTACCAAAGTACGAGCCAAACAAACCGCCAATAATGGTTACGGCTATTGCCCATTGTAGGTTGGCAGGCAATTGAATACTTCCTTTCATCAATTGACCATACAAGCCCGAAAGAGAGTTTACAAAAATAAAAAGTGCCGAAACGGCAGCGGTTTCTTTGAGCTTTGCCCATTTCATCAACAGCATCAAAGGACTGAGTACGATGCCTCCGCCAATGCCAATCATGCCCGAAAGTAAACCAATTACACCGCCTGAAGTAAGTCCAGCCCAAAGCGGCACTTCACGGTTTTCGCCTTCTTCTTGTTTGAACTGATACAATAAACGAGCGATAGAAATCAAGATACAAAGGGCTAATATTTTCTTATAAATGGAATCTGAAAGCGTCATCGTTCCGCCTAAATACGCCAAGGGAATACTGGCTACGGCAAATGGCCAAAAAAGTTTGAGCTTGAAAAAACCTGCTCGATAAAAACCCAAAAAAGAAAAAAGCGAAACGGCAAGATTCATCATCAAAGCGGAAGATTTCATCAAAATAGGCGAAACACCCACAATCGCCATTACTGCCAAATAGCCACTCGCTCCGCCATGACCAACAGAGGAATATAAAAATGCGACAATGCTTAAAAGCAAAAGCATCAAAAGAAAATTTGAATCCATATCAAACGCTATATTTCAACAAATATAACGAAGTAACACAAAAATCCGAAATCTGATTTCGGAAAAGAAAAAATAGAACTTTAATTAAAGAAAGTACATAAAAAAGCGTTTGCAAAAACCGAAAGCTGACCGCCGAAATCCGACCACTAATTCAACTATTTTCTTGTGCAAGAAAAGCTTGGAAGCGTGCTTGAAGAGATTTGTAGGCTTCAATGGCTTGAAGTCCTTCAGGAGTGACGATTGCACCACCGCCACTTTTTCCACCTACTTGAGTCACTACAAAAGGTTTTGTGGCTTGTGAATTCATAGAAGTAATTAAATCCCAAGCTCTTTTGTAAGACATTTCCATTGCTTTGGCGGCTTTGGAAATTGAGCCGTGTTCGATGATGAGTTCTAATAATTGGATACGACCTTTTCCTAAAAATCGCTCTGAGCCATCTTGATTTTCAATCCAAATTGCTCCAGTGATTTTTATTTCGTTTGTGGTCGGAATAAGTTTTTTCATTTTTACAATGGACTTTAAGACTTTAAGATTTTAGGACTTTAGGAAGCAAGATTAAAGACACAAGATACAAGACTTTAGATACAAGAAGTAAGATTTAAGACTTGAAGATTTTGGACTTTAGGACTTAAAGACACAAGAAGCAAGACTCAAGACAAAAGACTTTAGACTTTTTTCACCGAAAGCTGATATCCGACAGCCGATAGCTCAAGGCTCAAAGCTGACAACTCATAGCTGACAGCTCGTAGCTCGTAGCTCTAAGCTCACAGCCAAAATCTGCTCTACAAATTCACGTGAATTACTTAGTCTCGGTACTTTGTGTTGTCCGCCCAATTTACCTCTATTCCGCATCCACGCATAAAAAGTATCTTTGGGTACTACATTAATTTTGGGCGGAGCTAAAACCATATCTTTATAGCGTTTGGCATCGTAATCAGAATTAATTTCTCTGAGGGTTTCATCCAAAATTCTATTAAAAAGAGCTTGGTCGTTGGGAGCTTGTGAAAATTCTATAATCCATTCATGGCATCCTTGCTGGCGGTTATTCATATAAACGGGGCCGGCGGTATAATCACTCAAAATCGCATTGGTAGCCTCACAAGCACGAGTAATGGCTCTTTCGGCATTTTCGATGATGAGTTCTTCACCAAAAGCATTGATAAAGTGCTTGGTTCTACCCGAAATTTTAATTCTGAAAGGATAACGAGAAGTAAACCTAACGGTATCGCCGATTTTATATCGCCACAAACCCGCATTGGTAGAAATCAAGATAGCATAATTTTTATGCAACTCTACTTCTTGCAAAGTAAGTACTTTGGGATTGTCAGACTCAATTTCTTCCATCGGTATAAATTCATAAAAAATACCATAATCGAGCATGAGTAACATTTCATCTTTTCGATTGAAATCGTCCTGAATACCAAAAAACCCTTCGGAAGCATTATAAATTTCAAGATAATTTACGGTACTCGATGGAAAAATTTGATGACTAAACATTTCACGATAAGGCTGAAAAGCCACTGCACCGTGAATGAAAAACTCAAAATTTGGCCATACTTCCAGAATATTATCTTTACCCGTTATCTCCAATACTTTCTCAATCAAAACCAAAGTCCAAGTAGGAACGCCCAAAATACTCGTCACATTTTCTTGAGAAGTAACCTCCGCCATTTTCTGGATTTTAGCTTCCCAAACATCCATCAAAGCCACTTCCAGCGAAGGCGTGCGAATCAGTTGAGCCCAAATAGGCAAATTTTTCATCACAACTGCCGAAACGTCTCCCAGATAAGTACGAGAATTTAATTGATTCGACTGCAAGCTACCGCCAATAGAAAGCCCTTTCCCAGAAAAAACTTCGGTATCGGGTTTATTTTCTACCAAAAGCGTCATCATATCTTTACCGCCCATAAAATGGCAGTCGTCCAATGATTCTTTTGAAACAGGAATAAACTTACTGCGTGCGTTGGTAGTACCAGAAGATTTCGAGAAATACTGAATTTCAGAATGCCAGAGAACATTTTGTTCGCCACGCATCATACGTTCAATGTAGGGGAAAAGATTTTCGTAGTTTGAAATAGGAACTCTCTCTTGAAAAGTTTGGATAGAAGTAATTGATTGATAATCGTACTTCTTCCCCCACTCTGTTTGCTTCGCTAATTGAATAAGATTAAGAAACATTTGCTCCTGAGTATCCATCGGATTATCCATAAACGATTGGATTCGAGGCAACCGTCTTTTCATTAGCCAAGCGATTGTTTCATTGAGAATATCCATAAGTTAAAATTAGCGGCTTAAAATTCGACTGTGTAATTACAAACTTAATTGAATTTATTGAATGAATCAAGGAAAGAATAGGAAGGAAGACACACAATAAAAACGAGAAATCAGGAATGTTTACTGATTTCTCGTTCAAAAATTCAAAAAGCTATTTTCTTCTTTTCAGAGCCAAGTCCTGAGCGGTATCGTAATAGGCTCTCAAGTTACTCCAATCAAAAGTATCTGAAATACTTTCTACTCTGTTTCTTTGCGTAATACGTTCACGAAGTGATTGTTTTACAAATTTCAACATCATTTCTGAAAGTTGCTCGGCTGCTTTGTGGAAATCTTGTGTTTTACGATTCACCACCATCACGCCCCATTGTTCATAATCACGCATGATTTGCATCATATAATCGCCAAAACCCGAAAGGTCAGAAGTAATCGTAGGAACACCACGAGCGATACATTCCAGCGGAGTATATCCCCACGGTTCGTAATAACTTGGGAAAACGCCCAAATTACAACCACGCACAAACTGCCCATAATCAAGTCCAAAAAGTGGATTGGTAGAAACAATAAAGTCGGGGTGATACACAATTTTTACTTTATCGTCTGGATTGTTCAACAAATTTGCCTTGCGAGTATAATCCGTAATACCGTCTTCATTTTTCAATAAATGCGTTACTACTTTCGGACGCTTATTGGTTTTCCAAGTCTGAATCGTTCTACGTAAACGCAAACGCCAATACTCATCAATAAAACCATTCAAATCTGGCATTTGCAAATCAGTTGCCGAAGCCGAAGCATTGAAGAGTTTTTCACCAATTTGTTTTTCGATGGCATTACAAGTTTCATGGATTTCGTCCATTACCGCTCTCGATTGCAATACTTCTGGGTCAATTGAATGATAAGGCTGTTTTGTAATAAAAAACATTACTACCGTTTTATCAATCTTAGCTTGTTTCATTTTCCAATTCAAACGAGCCAAAGCTTCAAGCGTAATATCGTAGCCTTTGTTTGAAAACTCATAACGACCAGAAGTAAAGAAATAAAGGGTTTTTCCTAAATCAAAAGGCTGACTTTGAAAGAAATGCCCCATCACGAACTCGTTAATACGGTCTTTGAAAAGCGTATGCAAATTTTGATGTTCGTGCATGGCCGAAAATCTGGTGATGTTCAAACCATTCGGCAAAATCAAATCTGGTACTTTACCTAATAAAAATTCACATTCACGGGCCGTAACGTCACTCACAGTGGTCATTACATGACACATATTGGCTGCCAAACGCTCGATGGTAGCCTGAGCCTCAATCCCGTAATGACGAGCTTCGTCAAGCCAATTGAAAGTATGTAATTTATCGTAAAAATCAGGTACATTTCCTGCTAAATAACGCCCCAACATCGTAGCGTGTGTAGTAAACACAGTAGCTACTTTTACACCATCTTTTTTCAAGTCAGGCACACAAGTAGCCGACATCCATTCGTGGATATGTGCTACAAGGTCAGTTTTCTTTTCTTGGTCTTGGCTTAATTCAGTTAAAAAGATTCTAATCATCTCGCCATACAAAATGGTTTGATTTACAATCTCTTCCACATTCAAAGTAGAAATTTGGTGTCTTTCCCAAAGCCCAGCTTTAATTGCATTGAGTTTAGGAGTAATAGTAGCCAAATCAAATAAAACGATGCGAGGTTTTCCAGTAATCAGCCAATAACCATAATGTACGCCCAAACCCATTGAACGCATCTTTTGGATGGTTTTACCTAAAATTGAATCATCTAAATCATGAATAGGTTCAAACTCAGCAGATGCCGTTTGCGGAAAGTAAGGGCCTAAAAGGAAATAATTATTACCCCATTTTTCAACCATCGACGGTACTTTCGTTCGGATTACAGTATAAATTCCACCCACCTGATTACAGGTTTCCCAAGCAATTTCAATGAGAACTTTTTGCTTCTGTGCGGATGATGCGAGAGGGTTTTGAATTTCCATTCGTCGGTATTAAGTTTTAGGATATGTTCTGAAATATAAATATCAAATTAAAAAATATTTATATTCCAAGAAAGATTGAAATAGAATTAATTGTACTTTTCAATAAAATGCTTTAAGCTTACAAGGACAAATTTCTGCATAAAATGCACTTATCAACTGCAAATATTCAATTTCCTTTGATGAGTGTCGGATTTTATCCTTGTCGGTTTTCATATATTAAAAGAATAATCGAATACAAATCTAAAAGAATGAAGGTAAAATCATGCTTAATTTTACTTTAATATTTGGTGCTTTAAACAATATCTTAATTTTTTTTACCATTTGCTCTTTTTATAGAATCTGTAAGCATGGTTTTTCTTTTTTTTAAGGAAAAAAAGAATCAAAATTGCGTAAATACGGTTGTTTAAGAAGTAGTTTTGCATTCTGTATTTTCAGGGTTTGAGGCTCAAAGAAACTCCTAAAAAAGGCTGTTTTTCTTCTGAAAAACCTAAAAACATCTCAACAAAACAGACAAGAATCATCAAAAAAACTTTTTTGCATTTTGCGTACTTTACAAAGAAATGGTACGCCACAGGCAAAGAACAATTATATAATTATGCTAAGAAGACCAAGAAGAAATCGACAATCATCAGCTATTAGAGCGATGGTTGAGGAAACAAGCCTTTCGGTAAACGACTTTATTTATCCAATGTTTGTAATGGATGGTAAAAACCTGACAAGTGAAGTAAGTTCTATGCCGGGAATTTATAGGTATTCTATCGACAAACTTTTGGAGGAAATTGCGGTCATTCAAGATTTAGGCATTCGTTCAATAGATTTGTTCCCTCTGTTATCCGAAGATAAAAAAGACAAAATTGCCTCTGAAAGCTACCGTAAAGGCAACTTTTACTTAGAAGCTATTCATCAGATTAAAAGTAAATTTCCTGAAATTGCTATCATGACCGACGTTGCTTTAGACCCTTACTCTTCCGACGGACACGATGGCTATGTAGATGAAAATGGAAATATTTTAAACGACGAAACGCTACATATTTTAGCAAAAATGGCAGTAGCTCAGGCTGAGGCTGGTGCGGATATTGTAGGGCCTTCGGATATGATGGACGGACGAGTAGGTTTTATTCGCCAAGCACTTGATGCCAAAGGTTTCACCAATGTTTCTATCATGTCGTACTCTGCTAAGTATGCTTCTGCTTTTTATGGGCCGTTCCGTGATGCGTTGGATTCTGCTCCTAAATTTGGTGATAAAAAAACCTATCAAATGAACCCAGCCAATAGTCGTGAAGCCTTGATTGAAGCCGAACTTGATTTCAGCGAAGGGGCAGACTTTTTGATGGTAAAACCTGCTTTGGCGTACTTGGATATCATCAAATTATTGAATGATAATTTCGATATTCCTATTGCTGCTTATAACGTTTCGGGTGAGTACGCCATGATAAAAGCGGCAGCTCAAAATGGCTGGTTGGATGGCACAAGAACGATGGTCGAAAGCTTGACTTCTATCAAAAGAGCAGGGGCGAAAATTATTTTAACTTATTTTGCTAAAGAATATGCAAGTCTTGTAAAATAATTTAACATCTTTACATTCAATCAGTTAATCAAAAACTCAACGAATGAAAAGTGTATTCAATCCAAACGATAAAGCCGAGTTGCTAAGTCGTATTGAAAAATTAAGCCCTTCCTCACAAAGGCTTTGGGGAAAAATGGATGTAGCTCAAATGCTGGCTCATTGCAATGTTAGTTATGAGCTTGTTTATGAAAACACCCACCCTGTTCCGAATGCCTTAGTGAAGTTTATGCTCAAGGTTTTTGTCAAAAACAAAGTTGTAAACGGCGAACCTTACAAGAAAAATACCCAGACTGCTCCCAATTTTATTATTAAAAGCAGTAGAGATTTTGAGAAAGAAAAAGCTCGTTTGATACACTATATTGAAAAAACTTTTGAATTGGGAGAAGCTTATTTTGACGGAAAAGAATCGCATTCTTTCGGCGTTTTGAACAAATCAGAATGGAATAATATGTTTTATAAACACTTAGACCACCACTTGAAACAATTTGGTGTTTGAGTAGCCAAACAAAAAAGCCTTTATCGACAAAATCGGTAAAGGCTTTTTTGATATAAAAATAAAAACCACTTACAAGCGATAGCTATATTTTGCAATTTTCTGGAATAACTCGTTCGGGTTGAAAGGTTTCGTTACGTAGTCGTTCATTCCTACTAAAAATGCTCTGTCTTGGTTATTCAAGGTTGCCGAAGCTGTAAGAGCAATAATTGGAATATCCGTATCAAATTCTCTGATTTGAGCCGTTGCAGAGTAACCATCTAAAACTGGCATTTGAATATCCATCAAAATCAAATCGTACTTGCCCGTTTCGTATTTTTCTAATGCTAATTGTCCGTTTTCTGCCACCTCCACATTTACTTGCCAACGCTCTAAAAACTTCGTAGCTACTTTGATATTCATTGGATAATCTTCTACCAATAATACTTTTACGCCTTTTAAAGTATTTTCGTTCAATAGCTCATTTCCACCGTTGTCGATAGTTTTGCTCTTCAACTCTGTACCGATTTCGAGGTCTAAAGTAAAATAAAACTTAGAGCCTCTTCCTTCTTCACTTTCTAAACAAATATCGCTATTGTGTAATTGGAGTAATCTTCTGGTAATTACTAAGCCTAAACCTGTTCCGCCAAACTGACGAGTAGTTTCTGAGTTAGCTTGAGTAAATTTCTCGAAAATCATCGACTGTTTTTCCAAAGGAATACCAATACCTGTATCAGAAATTGACACGTCTAAAGTAACGTAATTGTCGTAACGTCTTTGTTGAGCCAATTCAACTGTGATACTTCCATTTTTGGTAAATTTCACCGCATTAGAAACCAAATTTGTGATGATTTGTCCCAAACGTAAGGCATCACCCATTACGATATTCGGTACGTCGTCATCAATCATTAATTTGATTTTATTTCCTTTCTCTTCAGCCTTGATTTGGTTGGCTTTTTTGATATTAGAAATTAGTTGCTTGAAATCAAAAGGTATTTTTTCTAACTCTACTTTACCTGCTTCGATTTTACTAAAATCTAAAATATCATTAATCAACACATGCAAATTGTTGGTTGAAAACTGTAAAATTTTCAAGTTTTCTGCCAAAGATTCAGACACTTCTTCTTGTTGCATCAAGTAGGTAAGTCCCACAATAGCATTTAGTGGCGTTCTGATTTCGTGACTCATCATCGAAAGGAACTCAGATTTTGCCTGCGTTGCAGCTTCTGCCAATTCCTTAGATTTTCTAAGTTCAGCTTCAAGTACTTTACGGTTATCAATTTGCACTTGAAGAAAATCCATCAAAGCCAGCATATTGTCTGGGTCTAATGACTTCACTTCAGCACTTTCGTTTACTTCAAGCGAATAAATAGCTTCTATCAGCTTTTGAACAGAAAGTCTTCTTTGCTTAATTTCATCTTTAAGCTTATTATTAATTTCAGCATAATCACGCTCATTCAGTAATGAGGAATGCTCAAATAATTCTTTATCTCTGTCAAAGCTAAAATATGAGTCGTTGACTGCCTTAATGAAATTCTGAAGATTTTCATTTTTCAAACAGTCTTCTGTTAAATTTTTATTTATTTGCTTCTTGAGTAAGCGATGAAGGTTTGTATTATCCATTCTAATCAATTTTCTGAAAAAGTAGTTATCGTCATTGTTTGATTGTGCAATCCACAACGAGCATTCGGGTTAAGTGGTGAAATCTCACCATACGAGTAAAATCCAGTAATGACAGTATCAGAGCCTAATACTTCTCTGGCAGCTTCCACTTCTTCGTCTGATCTTTGTCCAAGTACTAATTTTCTACCCACACAACTGACTAATATAGCTAAATCTGGTGAATTTCCAAAAGGTACTATTGAATCTTGAGCAGCCTTAGCAGAAGCGTCGATGAGTCTATCAAAGTTGGCTTTCATAAAACGCACCAAAGAACCTTTAGGTAATTCTCCTGCAAAAGTCATACTTTTATTTTCTTCGTCGATAGATAAAATAGTTCTTACTACGGGTTCAGCGTCTTCTGTTTCTCTCATGGCTAATGGGAAAAGCAATGCCGCTCCGGGAAGTTGTTCTACATATTTACCTAAGTATTCTTTGTACAGGTCGAGTGCCGCCTTGTCACCGATTTTATATAAAATATTATATTCTGATTCTGTTACTTCTCTTTCTGGGCCAAATCCGTCCCAACCTCCCATCGTTCCGTGTCCTACTTGAAGGTCGTTACCGTACAAACCTATACCGATAATTTTTCCTTCTTCGGGTTCGCTATTCAAACCCACAAGGGTTTTTTCAAAACGAGCCGCATCACCTGCCAAACCTCCTGATATCAATACGGATTCGTCAACTTTTTGGTTTAAACTGGCAATTAAAGCACTTCCATTTACTTTTGAGCCATCCGAGATAATAAAAATTGCTTTTAGGGAATCTCCTAATAAATCTTCGGCTATTTTTTCGCCCACCGAAGCACTTTCGTGGTGATTGGCAATATTTATTTCAGTCGTTTTTACAAGTGTTTTTTCAAACTCAATAGCTGTGGCTACAATTGAATTATCGTGTGCCGCATCTTCATAAATTTCACCAGAAGTCGAATTTATCACAATATTCGCCGCAGGATATAATTCTTTTAAGTATTGATAAGGTTGTATGCTTTCCAAGCAAGTGCGTTCGCCAAACACCAGTACTAATTGAGCATTCGATGCTGAGAAACCAGAAGTTTCACTGACGGTTTTCCACTGTTTTGCTTTGAATATACATTGTTGAGTTTTCATGAGTTATTTAGCTTTAGGACATTATGGTTGCTATCTCTAATTTATTTGGCAAATATTTCATTTTACGATTCCTCATTCTTCCTTATCAACAGATACGTTAAATTGCATTCAAACGAATACCTGACGAATGAAATATTTTCAATATTCCCGTTAAGTAATTTAAGAAGATTTCTTTAAAAATGCTTTTTTGAGTGCGAATTAGTGGTGCAAATTACAAATATTTTGTAGAGAAAGAGTGAATTAAGTAAATTCTCAAATAAAGATATTATACCTTACTCATATAATTATCTATTCTTGTATAAAATTTCCTACATTTATCAAATATTTACGACCAAATAATGTACCAAAAATTTACCGAATACTTGAAATCTTCAATTTGTTATGATATTTAATACAATAAAAGCTCCAAGAGTATTACTCTTGGAGCTTTTATTGTTCTACTAATCTTTTGAATACTAACCTTTTAGTGAATTTCCATAACCTACTATCAATACCGAGGCGACAATCGTTAAAATTCCAATCACAATAGTAGTGAGTGTTTTCTTTGATACACCTTTCCATTCTTTCAGAATCAATCCCCACGAATTGGCTACTAAAATAATAAATGCCATGTGAAGAATCCACGAGCTTGGCCCATTGCCTAATCTACTCTCGCCCATGCCATAGAAGAAGAATTGTAAAAACCATGTTGTTCCGGCTACTGCACAAAAAACATAGTTTTTCAATAATGGCGTTTGTGGGTTGGTATAATCTCCAAAAGTTTTATTCTTGAAATTCAAGTACATACACCAAAGTAAATTAGTAGTCAGCCCGCCCCAAAGTATAACTACATATACTACATTATTACGATACAAAAATTCGCCTTGTCCGGGATTATTCGCTACCCAAATTTCATTGGCAATATTCGACATCGCCGAACCTGCTTCAATTCCAAAGCTAAAACAAGCACTTAGCAAACCTGAAATAATCGAAAACGTAAGTCCTTTTACAATATCAAATTCCTGATTTTCAGTATTTACTTTTCCTGCTAAATCTTTGTCTTTACTGTCACCAGCTTTTCCACAAATCACAATACCTAATACACAAACTGCCAAACCCAACAAAACCATTTGTCCCCAATTAGTTGAAATCAAATCGTAAATAGTATCTTTTCCAGCCGTTTTATTGAAGTAATAATACACCGACGGAATCAGTGAACCAAAAACCGAACAAAGTCCTAAAATGATTGAACTTCCTAAAGAAATTCCTAAATATCTTACTCCTAAACCATAAGTAAGTCCGCCGATTCCCCACAAAACACCCATAAAATAAGTCCAAAATAAAACGCTACTGGCACTTTCGGCAATGATAGAAGTGAAATCTGGAATGGTAAGAAAAGCAGCTAAAGGCGGAACAATAAGCCATGAAAAAACACCGCCTGTAATCCAATAACTTTCCCAAGACCACCCTCTAACTTTTTTGTAAGGAATATAAAAACTACCTGATGCAAAGCCACCAATAAAGTGAAAAATAACGCCAAAAATTGCTCCCATGATTAATTGTTAAATTTGTTTGTGTGGTTAAATACCTCCCAAAAACTTGTTAAAATGTGTCTATTTTCTCTCTAAAATGTATGCTTTACCCACAGTGATTTCAGCAACATTTTTGATGTTGTCGGAATCAGAAAAAAGCTATTTTTTTGCTTCATTTCACCGAGTAAAAGCTGATATTTCTCTATATTTGACCGAATAGTTTGTAATTTTACATCTTGGAATCGTATAAAATTTTACAAGGATAAATCAAAAAGCACAAGTAACTATCATGCACTTGCCTGCTCATATTGAAGTAAAAGTATATTTTTTAGGAATTAATAAACATTCCTTTTTACAAGCAAGATTTCACTAAAATGTATCAGCCCAAACTCAATCCAAGCGATAAAACTCCCAAGTACAAGCAAATCATCCAGTCGGTGATTGCGGATATAGAAAGAAATGTTTTGAAAAAAAATGAACAGCTTCCTTCTATCAGCGAACTTAGCGAAGAGTATTACTTAGCCCGTGATACCGTAGAAAAAGCCTATCGTGAACTAAAAGAGAAAGGCTATATCACTTCTGTTCAAGGAAAAGGCTATTATGTCAATAGCGGAGAAAGTAGAAAAATGAGGATTTTATTAATCTTCAATAAACTCAGTTCTTATAAAAAATTGATTTACTATGCTTTCTTGAAAGTATTAGGCGATAAAGCTTCGGTTGATTTACAAATTCATCATTATAATGCTCGCCTTTTCGATGAAATCATTGATAAAAACATGGGCAAGTACAATTATTATGTGGTGATGCCTCATTTTTTTCCTGAATCAGAAAAAGGCATTGCCATGAAAGCTTTGGAGAAAATCCCGGCTGATGAATTGGTTTTGTTGGATAAAGATTTGCCTGATTATAAAAACGAATGCCTAACGGTTTATCAAGATTTTGAGCGAGATGTGTCCGAAGCCTTAGAAAGTGCCAATGATTTACTCGTTAAGTATCAACGAATTGTCTTGGTTTTCCCGAGCGATGGCAATTATCCAGCCGAAATTGTGCGTGGAGTTCGTTACTTTTGTATCAATTTTAAAAAGGAATTTATCATCCGTGAGAATGTTGACGATGAAGTTTTACAAACCGAAACGGCTTATTTGGTAGTAGAAGAGCATGATTTGGCTGAATTGGTGAAGAAAGTCCGTCAATCAAGCTATACTTTAGGCAAGGAAATCGGCATTGTATCTTTTAATGAAACTACTTTGAAAGAACTCTTGGGCATTACCGTTATCACCACCGACTTTGAAACAATGGGCAGAACCGCTGCGGCATTGCTGTTGGATAAAAAGAAAATTAAAGTAAAAAATCCTTTTTATATGATTCGGAGGGAAACGCTTTGATAGCTTATAGCTTTGAGCTGTGAGCCTTGAGCTATGAGCTTTTTGAAATTAAGCCAATAGCTAACGACTCAAAGCTAAAAAAGCTGATAACACAAATCTGAAAGCTCATTGCTCACGGCTCAAAGCTGAAAAAACATGAAACAAAAGATTGTCGATTATATAAAAGATTTTTTAGACCAAAGAATACAAACCTCTTTCGATGCCATGCAGGCGGCTCAGGCTTCTGCTAATGAAGAATCAAAATCTTCGGCGGGCGATAAGTACGAAACGTCCAGAGCAATGGGGCAACTCGACCGAGATATGCACGGTTTGATGCACGAACAAGCCAAAAGAGAAAAAGCCATCGTCGAACGAATTGATATGAATTTGGTCTTTAAAAAAGGAGCAGTGGGTGCTTTCTTGAAAACCTCCACAGGCAATTACTTTTTGGCTGTAAGTGTGGGTATTTGTAAAATCGACGGAGAAAATATCATGATTATTTCGCCACAGTCGCCCATCGGAGCATTACTGATGGGCAAAGGCAAAGGCGATACTTTTAATTTCAGAGGAAAAGAAGCTAAGATTGAGGAGATTTTTTAAAAGAAGTATCGCCAAAAGCTACTCTAAATTGCGAAGGCGTTTGTCCTTTTAAATCTTTAAATTGTTTATTGAAATTCGACAAAGTATTGAAACCACTTTCATAACAAACTTGCGTGACGCTCAATTTATCTTCCATCAATAATTTACAAGCATAGCCAACCCGCAATTCGCTGACAAAATCCGAAAAAGTTTTATTTGTTCTTGCCTTAAAGTACCTACAAAATGCAGCCGTAGCCATGCCAGCCAACGAAGCCACTTCTGTAAGATTGATTGAAGTACGATAATTGTTCAAAACGTACTCGTGTACTTTGTGCATTCTTTCGGTTTCAGAAGTTTTGAAAGGATTGGTGTAGCCAAGACTACTGATAAAATCATACTCGTTGGAATTGGCTAATAAATTCAACATTTCTAATAATTTCAAGATTGCCTCAAAACCTTGTAGCAGCAACAATTCTTTCATGTAGATAAGAATCTTATCGTGTAACACTCCGCTGATTTCTAAGCCACGACTGGCATTTAGAAACAAGTGCTTGAGTTTGGTCATTTCATATTTTTCAAAGAAATCCTTTCCAAGAAAATCTTCGGTAAAATATACGACAATGCCATGAGTTGTAAAAGCAGGATTTCCTTGAAAATACACTTCATCACTCCGCCAAAGATGCGGTAAATCTGGCCCTACAAAAACCATATCTCCAGCTTCAAAATGTTTGATATTATCGCCAATAAAGCGTGTTCCTGTGCCTTCCAACACCACAAATAATTGATAATGCGGATGAAAATGCCAGTTTGGATCGAAGTAAGGTTCTTTCAATTCTTTTATCGTAAAAGAATGATTTGGCGATTCGATGCTTTTATTTAATGGATTTCTCAAAACCTATTTTTTTACTTTAATTATTTATATGAATCATAAAAATATCAAAATACAGTCAAAACTCATCAATAGAGCGGAGTTTTTTATCATTTTTTTAAGATTATTTTGTATCAGTAAAATTCTTATCTGTTTAAGAAACTAAGCCCTAAACTTTGAAAGTCTTGCCTCTAAATTCATAAAAATCAAATACAAGGAGTAAACCACAACAAACAATTCTAAAAACATAATTACACGAAAGATAAAATGAAAAAATTCGGAATGAATTTGCTCTTGTGGGGAACAGACATCAACGAAAGTCTTTTCCCTGTGTTAGAGCAAATCAAAGCAATTGGTTTCACGGGCGTAGAAGTACCCATTTTTGATGTAGAACCAGAGCATTGGCAAACATGGCGTACCAAATTAGATGAATTAGGTTTAGATAGAATTGCCGTAACGATTTGTGGACCGGATTTCAACCAAATCAGTCCAGACCCAGCAATGAGAGCCGCCACTCTCGAAAGAAATAAAAAAGCGATTGACTGTGCTGTGGTTTTGGGAGCAGATTTATTGACAGGCCCCTATCATTCTGCACTAAGTCATTTTACAGGAAAGCCCGCTACACCAGAAGAATGGAATTGGGCAGTAGAAAACTTGAGAGAATTGGCAGATTATGCCCAAGAAAAAGGAATTGTTTTGGGATTAGAGTACCTCAATCGTTTTGAAAGCTACTTGGTTTCTTGTGCTGATGAATTATTACAATTGGTTGAAGACATCAATCATCCGCATTGTAAAATCATGTTTGATACTTTTCATGCCAATATCGAAGAGAAAAGTTTGGGCGATGCCATCAGAAAACTGAGCAAGCATTTAGTTCATGTACAAGTATCTGAAAATGATAGAAGTACCGTTGGCAAAGGAAATGTGAATTGGGATGATGTTTTTAAGGCTTTGAAAGACATCAATTATGATGCTTACTTGTCGGTTGAGGCTTTTAGTTCAAAATTGGCGGTAGCCAATATTTGGCGAAAAATGTTTGAAAATGAAGAAACATTGATGAAAGAAAGCTTGGAGTTTATTCAAGCTCGTAGCTTTGAGCTATGAGCCTTGAGCTGTGAGCTGTGAGCCTTGAGCTAATCGCTAACATACTAATTTATAGCAAATTATCTCTTTTTAACAAACAAAGAAAGTCCAAAACTCAAGGCTCATAGCTAAAGGCTTTTATATAAACAATTATCTCTTTTTAACAAACAAAGAAAGTCCAAAACTCAAAGCTCATAGCTCAAGGCTCAAGGCTCACAGCTAATAACTAAAACCTTCTTAATAAATTAAATAAAATGAAACTAAACATTGCCATTGTAGGCTTAGGATTTGGGGCAGAATTTATTCCCATTTATCAGCGTCATCCACAGACAAATATGTACGCTATTTGTCAGCGTACCGAAGAGAAACTCAATGCTATTGGCGATGCTTTCGGAATCGAAAAGCGTTATACCAGCTTTGATGATTTATTAGCTGACCCAGCAGTAGATGTTGTACACATCAATTCTCCGATTCATAACCATGCAGAACAAAGTTTAAAAGCCCTAAACGCAGGCAAACACGTAGCTTGTACTGTTCCGATGGCTACTTCGGTAGAAGAATGTAAGGCAATTGTTGAAGCGACAAGAAGAACAGGCAAAAAATACATGATGATGGAAACGGTAGTTTACAGTCGTGAATTTTTGTATGTAAAAGAATTATACGAAAAAGGAGAATTGGGCAAAGTACAATTCTTAAAAGCATCTCACCAACAAGACATGGACGGATGGCCGGGTTATTGGCCAGGTTTACCTCCCATGCACTACGCTACGCACTGCGTTGGACCTGTGGCTGGTTTGTTGAAATTACAAGCAGAGTACGTTTCATGTTTTGGTTCGGGTACAATTCGTGAGGAATTACATCAGTATTACAACTCTCCATTTGCGATTGAATCTGCTCATATCAAATTCAAAGATTCAGATTTAAGTGCTTTGGTATATCGTTCTTTGTTCGATGTGGCTCGTCAGTACCGTGAGAGTTTTGAAGTATATGGTTCAAAAAAATCTTTTGAATGGTCGTTGATTGAACACGAAGAGCATGTTGTTCATACCGCTAAAAAGCCAGAACCAGAAATTCCAGAAAAAGTAACTGTACCAGATTATGCTCATTACTTGCCTGAAGAAATTCAAGCATTTACAACGGGTGGTGTATATGATACCGACGAAAACCAACACCTTTCTTTCTTACAAGGTTCTGGTCATGGAGGTTCACATCCGCATCTTGTTCATGAATTTGTTTCAGCCATTGTAGAAGACCGTGATCCATTCCCAAATGCTGAACAATCTGCTAACTGGACATCAGTAGGTATTTTATCGCATGAATCAGCTTTAAAAGGAGGAGAAATTATTTATATCCCTGATTTTTGAGGTTTATTAAATTATTAAACAAATCTTGGTATTCCCCGTGGTCTGTGGCACGCAGAACACAATTGCCCAAAAGCATTCTGCTGTATGCCACAGACCACGGTAAGAAAAGCAACAGTAACAAACATTAAAAATGAGAGTATCTCAAAAATCCAATTTTAAATTATTTCATGAATTTATACTATCAATAAAATGAAAAAATCATTGCTTAGTCTTTGCTTATTGCTGACTTGCCTCGTAGGTTTTTCTCAGAAAAAAGCGAAAAAAAACAATTCATCAACGCCTCAAACGATTGTGAAAGCTCGTCGTTTGGAAGTATTGTTTCTTGGTGATAACGGTCATCATAAACCCATCGACCGTGTTCCAACTTTGATGGAAGCACTTGGAAATAAAGGCATCAACATTACTTATACAGATAAATTAGAAGACATCAATACTGCTAATTTGAATAAGTATGATGCACTAATGATTTATGCCAATTGGGACGAAATCACTCCAGATGCTGAAAAAGCCATCTTGGCTTATGTGGCTTCTGGCAAAGGTATTTTACCTATCCACTGTGCTTCTTATTGCTTTAGAAATTCTGCCGAATATGTTAAAATGGTAGGTGGACAGTTCTGGAGACACACAATGGATACGATTCAAGCGAACATTGTTCAGGCACAACACCCTATTTTAAAAAGTATTACAGGTATCAAAGCCTTCGATGAAACGTATTTACACAGTCAGTTACAAGCAGATAACAATGTTTTGATGACTCGTGATATTAAAGCTGACCAAACTAAAGACCGACCAGACTCTAAAACCGAACCTTATACTTGGACTCGTCAGTACGGAAAAGGAAAAGTATTTTATACTGCCTACGGACACGACGAACATACTTGGACGAATCCAGATTTCTTAAAAATGCTTGAAAATGCCATCGTATGGTCGGTAGATGAACAAGCACAGGCTGCTCATGCAGCACTTCATCCAGAAGCATTTTCTTATAGTCCAGCAAAATTACCCAATTACGAAAAACGCCCAGACCCACAATTATTACAAGCGGCACTTTCGCCCGAAGAATCGCTCAAACATATACAAGTACCTGTTGATTTTAATTTAGAAGTATTCGCTCACGAACCAAACGTGATGCACCCGATTGCCATGTCTTGGGACGAGCGTGGTCGTTTGTACGTTTTGATTACAAAAGATTATCCAAACGAACGCAAAGAAACAGGCGGAAGCGATTATATTTTGATTTGTGAAGATACCGACAAAGACGGTAAAGCAGATAAATTCACTCGTTTTGCTGAAGGCTTGAGTATTCCTACAGGTTTGGTTTTTGCCAATGGCGGCGTAATTGTAGCACAAGCACCGCACATGTTGTTTTTGAAAGATACCGACGGCGACGATAAAGCCGACGAAAAGAAAATCTTATTCTCGGGCTTTGGTACTTTTGATACACACGCTGGGCCATCCAACTTACATTATGGTTTTGATAACTGGATTTGGGGTTCTTTGGGTTATGCAGGTTTTCAAGGAAAATTTGCCGAAAAAGATTCAGTAAAATTCGGTCAAGGCTTTTTTAGATTCAAACCTGATGGCTCAGATTTTGAACATATCACTACTACTTCAAACAATACTTGGGGTTTTGCATTCAACGAAACTGGCGATGTTTTTGGCTCAACCGCTAATAATTCACATGGCTGGTACATGGCTATTCCGCACAGAAATATCCTTTCGCCAACTGCTACAAACGGTAGCCGAAGTACAGATACGCACAAAGACATGAAAACTATTACACCAAGAATCCGTCAAGTTGACGTTTTTGGTGGATACACGGCGGCAGCAGGACATAATTTCTATACTGCAAGAGCTTTTCCTAAAAAATATTGGAATCAAATCGCTTTTGTTTGTGAACCAACAGGACACGTAGTTCATCAAAACGTAATGACCAAAAACGGAACAGATTACAGTGACGTTGAAGGCTTCAACCTTTTGGCAGGAGCTGACGAATGGGTTTCTCCAGTTTTTGCAGAAGTAGGCCCAGACGGTGCTGTATGGATTGCCGATTGGTACTCATTCATCATTCAGCACAATCCAAAACCAGATGGCTTTGAAATGGGCGAAGGTAATGCTTATGAAACCGATTTAAGAAATTTTACGCATGGTAGAATTTATAGAGTAAGTGCGAAAGATGCACCAAACTACACGCCTTTGAGTTTATCAAAAGACCGTCCACAAGAATTGGTAGCTGCTCTTAAAAACTCGAATATGTTCTGGAGAATGAACGCACAACGTTTGTTAGTAGAACGTGGACAAAAAGACGTAGTGCCAGCATTGATTGAACTGACCAAAGACCAATCTTTAGACGAAGCAGGGATTAATCCAAGTGTCATTCATGCACTTCGTACCTTAGAAGGTTTGGGCGTATTGAACGATGCAGAAGTACAAAAAGCTTTAATCGCTTCTTTGTCGCATCCATGTGCGGGCGTTCGTAAAACGGCAGTTCAATTATTGCCACGCAATGAAGCTTCTATCAAAGTATTGTTAGAAAAAAATGTATTGAATGATAAAGAACCTCTGGTGGTTTTGAATACGCTTTTAGCTTTCTCTGAAATGCCTTTAACGGCTGAATCCGAAAAAGCACTGTTGGCACGTATGGAACAATCAACAGAAATCAACGACCGTTGGTTGCCTGATGCTTTCGCTTCGGTATTGACAAGTCACAAACAAGTTTTGTTGAAAAAGTATTTACAGATTCTTACTAAAAATACTTCGCCAGTAAAAGCTAAAACCGAAGAAATGCCTGCTCATCACGACCACGCTGCCATGATGAAAGAAGAAAAAGCTACGGCTGTTTCGGCAAGTAATAAGCCTGATTTAGTGATTAGCAAAATCAACTTCACACCTGCAAATCCAGCAGTACTTGAGCCTGTGAGTTTCAATATTGAAGTGAAAAATCAAGGCGGAGTAGCCATTCCAAAAGGAGAAGTAATCAACCTAAATGTTAGAATTGAAGGCGTAGGTAGAAAATTTGATTTAGTAAGTCATACTTTCAACGGCGGTATTCCTGCTAACGAAAGCGTAAAAATTACTAATTACAACAATGGTGCTTGGACAAATAATTTCGGTTTGAGCTCAGACATGGCTGGGACTTATACCATTTCTGTTGAAGTAGATAAAGCTAATTCAATCGCAGAAGAGAACGAAAGAAACAATGCTTACAGCCAAAAAATAACGTTCAATGTTCCGAAAAGTATGTCAACTTTTGCGATGGAAAAAGCCATAAAAGGTTATACCAATGTTAGTAGTCCTGATTCAGTTATTGCTTTATTGAAATTAAGTCAGCAATTGGATGAAACAAATGCTTCGGCGGTCATCAAAGGCATTGCCGACGGTTGGAATTATAGAAAGAAAGTACAAATTAAAGAGAGCGATAAAGTATTCTTGGCGAGTTTAAACCAAAAACTAACGCCCGACAACAAAGCCAAATTAGCACGCTTATTCCAATTATGGGAGGTGAAATCAGAGGAAGTTGCCGACCCAAATAAAGTGGTAATTGTGATAAAATCTGTAAAAGAAGCCATGAAGTACGACAAAAAGGAATTCACGGTAAAAGCGGGAACGAAAGTAGAATTAGTCTTTGAAAACCCAGATGCGATGCAACATAATTTGGTGATTGGCAAACCGAAATCTTTAGAAATCATCGGGAAAGCCGCCAACAAAATGATTACGCAAAAGGATGCTTTAGAGAAAAACTATGTACCAAACATTCCTCAAATCATCGCTTCAACGCCTTTGGTGAACCCTGAGGAATCGTACAAATTAAACTTCACTGTACCCGAACAAATAGGCGACTATCCATTTGTTTGTACTTTCCCAGGTCACTGGAGTATTATGAACGGAATAATGAAAGTAATAAAATAGACAGTTTTTGATTGTAAAGAAAGCCAAACCTCCGCAAAATTTTGCGGAGGTTTTTTGTTGGTACAATACTTAAAATCTTAGGTTTGGCATCTATACCAAACCACAAACAACAAGAAAAGCCTCTTTGTAACGAGTACAAAGAGGCTTTTCAAAATATCTTAAAGTATTATAAACTTAAAGTACCTTTACGAGCAGCGTCAACTAAAGAAGCTTCTAATCCTTTTTTGTTGATTGTACGGATAGCTTTCGCTGAAACTTTCAACTGAACCCATACACCTTCTGATTCTAAGAAAAATTTCTTAGTGTGTAAGTTTGGGAAAAATTTACGCTTAGTTTTATTGTTAGCGTGAGAAACGTTATTTCCTACTTGTGTTTTTCTTCCTGTTAATTGACAAACCTTCGCCATGATAAAATTCTTTTATTTGTTATGTAAAATCGCAAAAATTGCGATGTAATAGACTTGATTTCCAGTGTTTTCCGAAACGGAATGCAAAATTATGAAATTTTTATTAATCTTACAATTAATTACAGAAATAATATTTAATGTTTTAACACAAAAAAAGCTGAACAATAATTATTTAAAATAATTCATTCAATTTATTCGTCCTTAGACAAGTAAAGTTTGTATTTTTGTTCAATCCTAACCGCCATGTTTTATCATGTTCAAAAAGTTTGCAATTTCTCTCTTATGGCTCATTAGTCCTCCTTTGTGTATCTACACACTTTTCACTTATTTACTTGCTTATACGCTTTTTTTTGAACATTGGTTAGCCGGATTCATCATGATGAGCTTGCCTATGGCCATGCTTGGCTGTGTTTTACTGGCTATTTCGTGGCTCTTTGTCCGTCCTTCAAAAATGATTCTTCCTATTATTGTACTTTTAATTGGTTATCCTTTTATCCGCAGAACAGTTGGCTTTCATTTCAAAAGCGAAGAAAAAGAAAATACTTTCAGAATACTTTCATATAATGTTTATGGCTTTCATCATAGTGATTTTTGGACTGACAAAAGCCCAAAAATGAAAGCTACAATCAAACAATCCATAGATTACTCCGTAAATACAAAAGCTGAAATTAAGTGCCTTCAAGAGTATTATAATATGAAATCTACGCCTCGATTCAGTACTTTAGATTCATTAAGAAAAGACAATCCATACTATGCTCTAATCAGTCCTTGGGGGCCAGAAAGAGTTTTTTCTTTGGGTATTTTTTCTAAGTATCCCATCATTCAAACAAAAAAAAGCACTTTCGGGAGTTTGAATGGTAATGGCTACATTATGGCTGATATTGCTCGGAAAAATGATACAATTCGAGTTATTAACATCCAATTACAGTCGATGGGTATAAGAGTAGGAAGAGTAGTAACAGACATTAAGGAAAATGCCTTTAACAAAGCCGAAAATCAAGCTAAAGACATTTACTATCAACTAAAAAATGGTTTTATCAGTCATTCTAAAGAAATAAAAATGGTTGAAAAGCTCATTGATAATAGTCCATACCCTGTATTTGTTTGCGGCGACTTCAACGAAACGCCTTATGGAAATGCTTATGGAAATATCAGAGATAGGCTAAATAATGCTTTTGAAGAAGCTGGTAATGGTTTTGGGTTTACGCTTAATCGTAGCCCAAAATTTGTAAGAATAGACAATCAATTTTGTAGTGAATCTATTGAGGTATTAAATTTTGAAACTCACAGACATATTCCTTATTCAGACCATTTCCCAACGCTGGGTACTTATCGAATAAAAAAATAGGCTTACTCAGAATTTATCTTGAAACTTACCCATTCGATTTTGCTTAAAATCTCGACGAGCTTTTATCAAATATTTAATAAGTTCTTTGGTATTTCTCCCATAAAAAACTCCTTTTTCAAGATGCGACATTGCACAGCCGTCAATGTCTTTCATTACCTTTCTATCAAAATCTTTATACTTTTCTTGTAAATAAAGATTATTACGATAGATGTAATAACACCTTAAAGCAGAGTGTAATTCCTTGTATTTCTTTACTAAAAACATAGTCTTGATTGAGGCTCGATGCACCATTTTTCCTAATTCATGTTGCAAAAAAATATTCATCAACTGAATCACAGAAAAGCCTTTTGTTTTTGCCCTTAAACAATACTCTACATCTACGGCATCAATAAATAAAGCTTCATCAAACTGTCCAATCACGGGGTATAATTTCAAATTCAACATAGTGCCAGAAGTAATCATCGAATTCACTTCTTTTTCTATAACTGTACTACTCGATACTTGCTTGTTTCTACCATAATTTGTTCCGAAAAGAGCCACATTAGTACAATCTGGATATTTTTTGATACAATCAATATAGAGTTGTAAGGCATTTTCGTCAAAAGAAGAATCTTGGTCCATCATCAATAGCCAATCAAAACCATCTTCAACAGCTTTTTGTGCTGCCTGATTTAGCCTTTCAGCAATACCTCTGTTTTGAGTATCGTGATAATATTGAATTTTTGAATCTTTCAAGAGAGCCTCCTCAATTGTACTTTGCTCACCTTCTGTATTATCAAAAACAAATACTTTTTCTACTGCCGAAGAATAGCTCTGAATATTTTGAAGCGTATTATTTGCTGGATGATACAAGATAACCGTAGCTGCAATTTTCATAAGTCTGAGGTATAAAAAAGGCTTGGAGACCTTCGTTTCCAAGCCTTTATATTTTTAAAATTGCAATTAAAACGATTTTGCAATATTTGTGAATTCACGTGATTTTAAAGAAGCACCACCAATCAAACCGCCATCAACATCTGGACAAGCGAATAATTCAGGAGCATTTTTTTCATTACAACTTCCACCGTAAAGAATAGAAATGCTATCTGCTACTTCTTGACCGTATTTTGAAGCCAAATGAGCTCTCAAATAAGCGTGCATTTCTTGTGCTTGTTCAGAAGAAGCTGTTAAACCTGTTCCGATAGCCCAAATTGGTTCATAAGCAATTACTACTTTCAATAATTCTTCTGCTGAAAGATGGAAAAGGCTGTCTGTCAACTGAGAAGCTACGAATGCAAGGAATTCGCCACCCTGACGTAGTTCTAAAGGCTCACCACAGCAGAAAATTGGCGTTAGACCATTTTCAAGAACAATATTTACTTTCTCAGCCAATTGCTCATTCGTTTCTTTGAAATACTCACGGCGTTCAGAGTGACCAAGAATTACGTGTGTAACACCGATTGACTTCAACATTGATGCAGAAATTTCACCTGTATAAGCACCCGAAGCTTTGTTTGAACAGTTTTGAGCAGCAATACCAATATTAGCAACTGGCTCGGTATATTTTTGTAAAGTAGATAAATAAATCGCTGGCGGAGCAATAATTACTTGCACATCAGTATTTACTTCGTCTTTTACCATGTTTACAACTTCTGAAGCCAAAATCAAGGCTTCTTCTGCCGTTTTATTCATTTTCCAGTTACCTGCTACAATTTGCTTTCTCATTGATTTTTTGATTAATTATTATTGATATTTTTAGATAATTTGCTAAAAAAACTTCCCTCCTACTTTCCACTACTTATTCTAAAGCGATTAATGCTTTCGAGAACTTTAACATTTGCTAAAATCTGTACTTTTTCACGAACAAACATTAACATTTTAATAGTATTTCTTTGGAAAATGATAATTTTTACACTACATTAGAGTAAGAAATCTCTTATCATACCATGAAACTCTTTTGGCCTAAAATATTATTGTTCAGCACTTTACCACTGACAGGGTATTGCCAAGAATCTTTGAGTGCATCTGAACAAGCTATCGTTAGTATTTCTCCAGAAAATACTTTGAAATATTCTTCTTCTAAAAAGATAAAAGTAAAACCCATAGAAGAAGAAAAATTTGGATTTCAGCTAATAAAAAAGCGGAAACTCACTCGCATTCCTTTTGAACTTCATGCGAATTTAGTGATTATACCCCTCAAAATCAATAATTCTGATACTTTACGTTTCATTTTGGATACTGGTGTTAGTAGCGTTTTACTTACCGACCCCAAGATTGCCAAAGCCCTCAATATGAAATTTAGCAGAAATGTAAAAATTGCAGGTGCAGGCATTGGCGAAGATATTGAGGCCGGAATCGTATTAGATAATACCATAAGAATGGAGGCGATGATTGGTTATCGACAAAACATTGTGGTTTTGAAAAATGATTTTCTAAAACTAAGCGAGTTTGTCGGCAAGCCCATTCATGGAATTATTGGGTATGATTTATTCAATCGTTTTGTGGTAACTATTGATTTTCTGATGAATGAATTAATTCTCGAAAATCCTGAACACTATAAGTACAAGCCTTCAAAAGGTGAACGTTTTCCGATTTCGATAGAAGAAAATAAACCCTACTTATCGGCTGTTGAATTAGTGAATGGCGAAAAAAGTGTTCCGATGAAAGTACTTTTAGATACTGGTGCTGGACACGCAATTTCTATCGAAGCCAACAAAAAATATAACATTCAATTGCCAAGTAAACTAATTAAAGCTCAACTTGGAAGAGGCTTGAGTGGCATTATCAATGGCAATCTTGGGCGAATACCCAAATTAAGATTTGGCAAATTTGAATTAAATAACGTCGTAGCATCATTTCCCGATAGTTCGTCTTATCGTTTAAGACCTACTATTTATGCTGAACGACAAGGAAATATTGGTTGCGAATTTCTGAGGAGATTCAAGGTTACTTTCAATTACCACGATAATTATGTGGTTTTGAAACCTATCAACAAAAAGATGAAAGAGCCGTTTGAACACAATATGAGTGGTATGGAATTGATGGCAGGCGGAGCAGATTACCACGATTTTCTGATTGAAAGAATCATTGAAAATTCACCTGCTCAGGATGCTGGGCTTCAACAAGGCGACAAAGTAATATTCATCAATAATCGTTCTTCAAAAGAAATTTCTATCAGTGAAATCTATAAACTCTTTCAAAAAGGCGAAGGAAAACCGATTAATTTGGTAGTAAAAAGAGGAAAAGAGGTAATTATTACGACGGTTAATTTAAAAAGATTAATATAAAAAAGTCGCTCATCGAAATTCGATGAGCGACTAAAACTTAAACCAAAACTATATTTATTATTTTTCGATACGCCCATCCAACAACTCAATGATTCTGCTTCCATAAGTAGCATTTTTTTCAGAGTGAGTTACTTGTATAATGGTTACGCCTTCTTCGTTCAATGTCTTAAACAATTCCATAATTTCCTGTCCTTGTTTTGAATTCAAATTACCCGTTGGTTCATCTGCCAAAATCAAATTAGGTTTTGTGATAATGGCACGAGCAATACCTACTAACTGTTGTTGTCCGCCAGAAAGTTGGTTGGGAAACAAATCCTTCTTCCCTACAATATTGAATCTATCCAAAATATCAGCCACCATAGATTTCCGTTCGGACGAACTAAAACCGTGATAAAGTAGAGGCGTTTCGATATTTTCATAGACCGTCAGTTCATCAATTAAATGATAAGCCTGAAACACAAAACCGATATGTTTCTTATATAATTCTGCCCTTTGCTTCTCTTTAATTTTCAATACATTTTCACCCATAAATGTATAAGTACCTTCATTAGGCTCATCCATCATGCCCAAAATATGCAAAAGCGTAGATTTACCCGAACCCGACGGCCCCATAATAGAGACAAATTCACCTTGCTGAATCGAAAGACTGATGTCTCTTAACACAAAAGCACGATTTGCTCCTGAATTATACCAACGAAAAATATTATTGAGTTCTAACATATCAATAGATTGAGGGAAAGTTTTTTGAATAATAGAAATGACAAAAACAAAACCAAAAAAATCAAACACTTAGTTATGAGACACTTAGGCAATCTGTCCAGAAAGGCAATTGTCCGAAAACGAACACTTTTTGTACGATTACGAACAAATGAGTACTTAAATGATTTAATTTTTGAGACACAGATTCAGTAAAAATTCAAATGGATTGAAACTGAATAAACAGATTTTATCTTGATAGCTCTGAATAGCCATACGAGCTTATCGAATTAATTTGCTAAATAAAAATACGTAAAACAATCCATCTATACTATATTTCCACAAATAGAAATACATTTAAACAATTGATTATCAAATATTTAAAACTAAAACCAAATAAGTAAAGTACTCAATCTCTAAATTCCTTTTTGTCCTTTGCCTTGCAAACTATACCTTTACGATAAATTTAAGGAAGTACTGTATTTTTATAACTTTGATTACTATTAAATATAGTAATTTCACAAAAAAACTGATTTTTACAAACCAAATATTTATCTGAAATGAGTGTACTTGTTAACAAAAACTCAAAAATAATCGTACAAGGCTTTACTGGGTCTGAAGGTTCATTCCACGCTCAGCAAATGATCGAATATGGTACTAATGTAGTTGGTGGTGTAACACCAGGAAAAGGTGGTTCAACCCATCTCGACCGTCCAGTTTTTAATACTGTTGCAGAAGCAGTAGAAAAAGCAGGAGCTGATACTTCAATCATTTTTGTACCACCTGCTTTTGCTGCTGATGCAATTATGGAAGCTGCTGATGCAGGTATCAAAGTGATTATTTGTATCACAGAAGGTATTCCAACCAAAGACATGATTTATGCTAAGGAATACATTCAGAATAAAGATTGTCGTTTAATTGGGCCAAACTGCCCAGGTGTAATGACTGCTGGCGAATGTAAAGTAGGTATCATGCCAGGATTTATTTTCACACAAGGTAAAATTGGTATCGTATCAAAATCAGGTACTTTAACCTACGAAGCCGTTGACCAATTAACAAAAGCTGGTTTAGGACAAACTACTGCGATTGGTATCGGTGGAGACCCTATCATCGGAACAACTACTAAAGAAGCAGTTGAATTGTTGATGAACGACCCAGAAACTGAAGGTATTGTAATGATTGGTGAAATCGGTGGCGGTATGGAAGCTGAGGCTGCTCAGTGGATTAAAGCTGACGGTAACAGAAAACCAGTAGTTGGTTTCATCGCTGGTCAAACTGCACCAAAAGGTCGTAGAATGGGTCATGCTGGTGCTATCATCGGTGGTGCAGACGATACTGCTGCTGCTAAAATGGCTATTATGGAATCTTGCGGAATCCATGTAGTACACTCTCCGGCTGACATTGGTGCTACGATGTTAAAAGCATTAGGATTGTAGTATGAGTTTCAATAGATTATTGGTGGTTTTTTTCTAATTTTGCACAAAACTATCAAGAATTGAAATTTCTCATCCAAAATATTGTTAAGCAAAATCCAGCACGGTTCTTGAAATCATGCTGGATTTTGTGTTTAGAAAAACACTTGTTTACGCTACTTGTTACAAGTGTTTTGTATTGCTTTCCACAAAGTACTCAAGCCAAAGATACTGTTGGTCCAAACAATGCCTTTTATTTAGTGCATGATTATAAAGATGACTGGCAAGTATTTGATGAACGCTACAAAGCCTATGTTCCTTATGTACGTGAACAGCACAAAAATTATAATTCATTCAGTTTATTTTTTGATACTGAAAACTACAAAACCTACAAGCTCCTTTATTATTCTTCCAAAGAGAATTACTTATTTATTGACGCTTCTCTTCAGAAAAAACTTCCTGTCAATCAATGGGTAGTCTTGGATGTTGACAGCCTTCAAAGTGTCTATAAAAAAACAAAACTGTTTTTAACCATTTATGGCACAAATACCAACCTTGAGGAAATCTTAGTTTATACAGGTAATAAAATCTCGAAAAGTCAAAAAGTAATTGAACTTTCAGAATCACTCCTTACAATTATTCCACGTGATGCTTCGCCTTTTCAAAATTTCTTTGTGATAGGTTTGCTACTCTTAGCTTGTGTTTATGCGTTTTTATATAATTATCAACCTAAATCTTTTGAGCGATTTTTCAGTGTTAAAGATTTATTAACAATAAGTATTCGGGACGATTCTTTTGTCGTAAACAAACCTTTCGACTTTGGGAATTTGCTTTTTGTTATCAACCTAAGTATCACTTTGGGTTTTATTTTTATGTTGATTCGCCATACCGACACAGATTTATTTTCGGCAAGTAACATTCTTCAAGACGGCGATACTTTTGGTACGCTATTAACCAACTTTTTAGAAATTACCGCCATAATTTTTACAGCATTCATTTTCAAGTATGTTTCATTAGCAGTACTTTCAAATCTTTACAGGCTTGATAAAATCATTAATGTCCATTTTTTTAAAATAATTCAGTCGTCGAGTATCTTTTTTTTATTAGTACTTATATTACTGACAATCAGCACAATTTCAATTCCAGAGATAACTCAAAATGCAGATAAATACTTGTTCTTACCAATTTCATTATTTTTTGTGAGTCGTTTAGCCCTCCTGTACTTTACGATAAATAAGATGACCTCATTAAAAAATCTGTATTTATTTTCGTACCTTTGCATCGTTGAATTAATACCTCTGATAATTGGCATTCGTTTTGCCATTTAAAGAAGCATAATTAATCCATTTTAAATGTATAAATGACCCTCATTGGTTCATTTCAATAGCCCAAAAATTAATCCAATCAAGTTTAACTGCATTGAGCATGAGCGAAATAACTTTAACCGCACATCCAGACAGATTAACCAAAGTAACCAGCATTTTAGTTACGCAAGCACGCCCAACAGACGAGAAATCGCCATATTTTGAGTTGGAAAGAAGATACGACATTAAAGTAGATTTTCGTCCATTTATTGATATTCAAGGCGTTGCTTTTAAGGACTTTCGGAAGCAAAAAATTAATATTCTTGATCATACTGCCATTATTTTTACAAGCCGTAATGCCGTAGATCATTTTTTCCGTATTTGTAAAGAAGCACGTATTGAAGTACCTGTTGATATGAAGTACTTCTGTATTACTGAACAAACGGCTAATTATTTACAGAAATACATTACCATTCGTAAGCGTAAAATATTTACTGGAACAAAGACTGCTGCTGACTTACTGGAGTTAATCAAAAAGCACAAAACTGAAAAGTTTTTATTCCCTTGTTCGGACAAACGCCGTAATGACATCCCTGAATTTATGGGTACAAACGATTTGCACCTAACAGAGGCAGTAATGTATGAAACGGTTTCTTCTGATTTATCAGATTTAGAAAGTGTTTTCTACGATGTTATTGCATTCTTTAGTCCGTCTGGTATTAAATCATTGTTTCAGAATTTTCCAGAATTCAAACAAAACAAAACTCGTATTGCCGCTTTCGGACCAACTACCGCTAAGGCAGTTATTGACGCAGGTTTAATTTTGGATATTCAAGCTCCGCTACCAAATGCTCCATCTATGACGGGTGCATTGGAACTTTATATCAAAAAGGCAAATAGTTTATAGACATAATTTCAAGAAGTTTATATACCCATGAGTTCAAAAAGCTCATGGGTATCTTTTTTTTAGCCAATCTTTACAACAATTAGTAATAAATTATCGTTAGAAATGTCTGAGATGTATATTTTTGGCGAATATTAAATAAATGTTGCTTAGATTTGAAATTCCAGTACCATTTATACATATCTGTACTAACAAACGACTATGCGAAAGAATTTACAATTTTTTATCATAATTCTACTGCTAACAGCAAATTGGTCTGTTTTTGGGCAACAAGACGCACAATTGAGCCAATATATGTTTAATCCATTATACATCAACCCTGCCGCCGCAGGTACTGATGGAGTAATGCGTTTCCAGTTACATTACCGTAATCAATGGTCGGGCTATCAAACTACTTATGATGGTTCTGGTTCATTAGGCACACAAATTTTTACGGCTTCCTTGCCACTCAATGGACTTCACAGTGGTTTAGGTATTCAGTTTTTGAATGATAAGACTCCTTCTGGAAGCGGTTACCAAAATATGTTACTATCCTATTCCTATCAAATTGGTTTATCAAATGGTTCAGTTATTTCATTAGGGGTTAAAGGTGGATTTCATACCAAAACATTTGATTCTCGTTTCAGAGCAGGCGAAAGTGGTGACCCCATTGTAGATGCTGTTTCAAAAACAATCAATGAAACCAAGCCAGATTTATCTTTTGGGCTTCTCTACAAAGCAGAAAACTATCAGATTGGTGTTAGCTTGAATCATGCCAATACACCCAAATATGGTTTTGGCGTAAGCAGAACAAATGAATATGCCTTGAAACAAATATTAAACATTACCGCAAGTTATGACTATTACTTGTCTGATGAAGTAAAGGTAAGCCCAACAGCATTATGGAGAAGTGATTTCACTTCAAGTAGCTTAGAAGGTGGGGCAATCGTTACTTATTCAGAGAAATATTGGTTGGGTGGTACTTATCGCTTAAATGATGCGGGTATTGTTATTGCAGGAATTTCAATGTTGAGGGGCAATGCACTTCGTTTGGGATATTCGTTAGATTTAACAACAGTTGGCAATATCGCAAAAGCTCCAACTTCACACGAGATTTTATTGAGTTATGCACTTCCTGCTCCTAAATTATTCGGAGGTAAAAAGACGCCAGTACGTACACCAAGATTTAGACACTAAAATAAAACAAAGAAAAATACGAAGCTTTCAAAACACAATTTGACAATAGCTTTACTTAGAAAAAAAATATTAACTTTGTTTTTGTTTTACTATACTATTGGTACAATTGATGTCGTTTTTAAAAAGATTTAACAATTATTATCGTATATTTTCGATAAAAACCACAATAATTGATTTTCTTTAGCAATTAATCATCACATTTTATCATAGCAAGTATTCTTAGAAGCCAATTTATATTTCAAGAAATAATTACCTTATTTTATTTACAGGTATCAATAAAACAAGTTAGGACACTATGAACCACAGTGGAATTTACAGGAAAATATTTTTACTACTTTTAGTGGCTTCTTCTACGCTATTACTTGATAGTTGTAGTACTGGTGGCAGTAAAGGCAAAACCAGTAGTACGAAATCGAGAAGTAGTAGAGGTCGTGCTGAACAAGCTTCAAAGGGTAAAAACAGTAAACGTAGAAGCAACAAAAAAGAAGACGTAGGGATTGTTAATGGCGAAATTGCCGCTACAAGCCGTAAAGGATGGAAACAGACTACTCCACTGGGAATGGTTTTAATCCCTGCTGGCTCATATATGATGGGGCAAGCTGATGAGGATATTGCTTCAACGGCTGTTGGATTCAACAAAAGAGTAACTGTTGTTCAATTTTATATGGACGATACAGAGATTACCAATCATGAGTATCGCCAATTTACTAATGTATTGCTTACAGACTCTATTTCTGTCTTGGGCGAAGAAAAAGTACTTTCTGAATATTATCCTGACACTACTGTATGGAGTAAAGACTTTACCTATCACAACGGAGATCCTATGACTGAATACTACTTCTCAAGCCCTGCTTTTGATATGTATCCAGTAGTTGGCGTAAGTTGGATTGCTGCAAGATATTTCTGTGATTGGAGAACAAAGGCTTATAACGATTACAGAATTTCTGAAGGAATGTATCTTTCTCCACGTTTCCGTTTGCCATCAGAGGCTGAATGGGAATGGGCTGCTCGTGGTGGCAAAGCTTCTGCTAAATATCCTTGGGGTAACCCTTACATAGCTAATGGCAAAGGTTGCTTATTAGCGAACTTCAAACCTCACAGAGGAAATTACGATGCAGATGGTTATGCTTACACTGCTCCTGCTAACCAGTTTAACCCAAATGATTACGGTCTTTACAACATGGCTGGTAACGTAGCTGAATGGTGTCTGGATGCTTATGCAGATAATGCTGTGGCTATCACTTGGGACTTAAATACCATGAATGATGACAAAGACGAGCCTCGTAAAGTAATTCGTGGTGGTTCATGGAAAGACGTTGCCTATTTTTTAGAAACAGGTACACGTTCGTATGAATATGAAACAAAAAAACGCTCTTATATCGGATTTAGATGCGCAATGAACCATTTGGGTCGCTCATCAGGTAAAGAATTTAGATAAAATATCGCTTTTAAAAAATCGTAGGCGAGGGAATCCAGTCTTAACACGACAAAGTTCTCTCGCTTCATTTTAATAATAATTATTCCAAAACATAAAATCATTCTCCTTTAACATTACACTCAAAATCATTACAAAAACAAATGGAAAGAATTATTAACATTATCGCCAGCTTTGGAGCAGCAGTAGTTATCGTTGGAGCTTTATTTAAAATTTTACACTGGAACTTCGCCAATGAAATGTTAATGGTGGGGATGTTTACAGAAGCTGGTATCTTTATTTTATTCGGCTTTTTGTATATTACAATAAAACCAGAAAAGCATTATGAGTGGGAAAAAGTATATCCTGAATTAGCAAATGACTATAAAGGTGAATTACCTAAAAGAAGTGTATCAACACCAAGTGCTGGCGTTGGTCTTACAGCTAAGATGGATGAGATGTTGGCTAATGCAAAAATTACTCCTGATGTTTTTGAAAACTTAGGAAAAGGCATGAAATCATTAACAGATACTGTTTCTAAAATAGGTACAATTACCGATGCTACAATCGCTACAAGTGAATATGCTAAAAATGTAAAAGTTGCCGCTGGAACATTAACAGAAATCAACAAAGCTTACGGTGTAACATTAAATGCTGTGGCTGAAATGGCAAATGTTACTCAAGATTCAAAAGAATATCGTGTACAATTCCAAAAAGTAACTCAAAATTTAGGTGCATTAAACGCTGTATATGAATTAGAATTACAAGATACCAATAAACACCTTAAAGTAATGAACGCATTCTACGGTAACTTAACCGTTGCTATGGAAAACATGGCAGATGCAAGTAAGGATACACAACAGTTTAAGCAAGAATTAGCGAAATTGACGACTAATTTAACTTCATTAAACAATGTTTATGGAAGTATGTTATCGGCAATGAAAGGAAACTAATTTAAGTTAAATAGCATCATTATTTTACTTAAAAACTTAAACTAAAAATCCTATAAGTACATAAGAAAATGGCTGGAATGAAAGAAACGCCCCGTCAGAAGATGATTGGGATGATGTATTTAGTGCTTACAGCCTTACTTGCATTACAAGTAAGCGATGCACTTTTACAAAAATTTGTATTACTCAATAATAGCTTAGAAGCGGCAAACAGTTCAGCCGTGCAAAAAAATAACCAAACTGTTGAAGGGATTAAAGCAAAAGTAAACGACTCGCCAAATCCTGCTCAATACGCTGATATTATTAGACAAGCTTCAGAAGTACGTAAATTATCAGACGCAATGGTTAGCGAACTTGATAATTTAAAGAGTGTCATTATTGAAAAATCAGGCGGTGTTGACCCTGAAACTGGTACTTTAGTAGGAATGAAAGAAACCGAAAAAGTATATGAGGTAATGATTGGTGGCAAAAAAGATGGTTTGGCTTATGACTTAAAAACTAAGCTTGACAATTTTGTAATTAAAATATCATCATACAGTGATAAAAGTACAAAATTTACGCCACTTGCTCTTTCTGGAAGCGAAGACCCTGCCGTTGCTAAAGACGCAAATAACAAAAACAAAGATTTCGCTGAGTTAAACTTTGCCGAAACACCAGTACCAGCTGCTTTGGCAACACTAAGCCAAAAACAATCAGAGGTTCGTCGTTATGAAAGTACTGTTTTAGGTCAGTTAGCTGAAAAAGTAGGTATTAAAGACATCAAGTTTGATAAAATCTTAGCAATGGTTTCAGCTAAATCAAACACTGTTGTTGCTGGTATGGATTATGAAGCTGAAATGTTTATTGCAGCTTATTCAAGTGGAATTACGCCAAGAATGAGCTTTAATGGTACTGGAGTTCCTGTAAGAGATGGTAAAGGTCAAATTAAGTTCAAAGCTCAAGGTGGACAGTACGATAGCCGTGGACTTTCAAGAAAAACTTATACCGCAAGTATCTCTTTCAATGGTCCAAACGGTCCTGAAACAAGAACTTTAGACCAAGAATACTTTGTATTGAAACCAACCTATAATATCGAAGCAGGAAGTTTACCTCCTTTATATTTAGGTTGTGCTAATAAATTAAGTATTGTTAGCCCAGGCTTAGGAGCTTTATGGCAACCAAGCTTTAGTGCCAACGGTGCAGAAGTAATCTCAGCAGGTGGCGGAAAAGTAACCGTAGTACCAAGTTCTGCTTCGGTGGAATTGAATGTAACTAACGGTGGAATACTTTTAGGGACTGAGAAATTTAGAGTAAGAAAAGTACCAAGACCAGATGTGAAAATCTTTGGCGGTGGTGGTGAATTAGATGAAAAACGTGGAGCAAGTGCTTCTGGTTTAAGGAGTGTTGAAGCTCGTGCTATTGCTGACGAATCATTCAAAGCAACCAATCCTGAAGATGCTCAATATCGTGTTTCTGAAATTTATGTAGCCTTAGCAAGAGGTTCTAAAAAAATATCTGATATTACTTTACCTGGAGGTGGAAGTATTAGTTCTTTAGCACAAAATGCACAAGCTGGAGACCGTTATTATATTGAAATTAGAGGTGTTCAAAGAAAGAACTTTAAAGGCGTTGTGGAAAATATTCCTTTCCAAATGATTAAAAATATTCCTTTGAATTAAACTATATTTTGAATCACGGAAAATAGAAATACCTACTTTTCGTTATTCAAAGCATGAAACTATAAGTTTACAAGCATTTGATAATCAGTTTAGTGCAATACTTATATTGACAAATAATGTTATGAAAAATTTCATCAAAATTACTGGAGTTCTTCTTTTTTCAGTTGTGTCTTCAACGATGGTTTCGGCACAAGAAAGAGATACTAAAGGCAAAAATCCAGATTCAGTTCGTCCAATAGATGAATCCAATATTATGTGGAAAATGCGTCTTTGGAGAAGAATGGATTTGAATGAAAAACAAAATCAGCCTTTTTTCTCAAAAGGAAATGAAATTACCAAATATTTAATGGAGTGGGTACAAAGTGGGGTATTAACTCCATACAGAAATGACTCATTGAAAACTAAAATTTCTAAAGAAGAATTCTTAAGAAATTTAGTAGTAGAAAATGCTGGTAGTAACGAAGAACTATCTGATGCTGAAAAGGCTGCTGGTTTTGGGGCTGAAACTTCTGCTGCAAGTGGTGCTGATGATGGATGGGGAGATACTAAACCTGCCGCTGGTGGTGCTAAAACCCCTGCAAAAACAAGTACTGTAACAGGAGATTTGTATTATCCTAAAGAGCTTTCTATCTTAGAAATCAAAGAAGATGCTATTTTTGATAAGCAACGCTCAAGATTGTATTATGATATTCAGGCAATCACAATTATCATTCCAGCCAACAAAACTGCTGCTGGATTTGATAAAACCGTTGCTTCATTCAAATATAAAGATTTAGATAAGCTTTTCCGTAGCAATCCGAACTGTATTTGGTATAATACACAGAACGAAGCACAACACAAAAACATGGCAGATGCCTTCGATTTACGTTTACAGCATGCTCGTTTAATCAAAAAAGGAAACCCAGAAGATAAAAGTTTAGATGAAATTTATGGTAGCGAAAAGCAGGGGCTTATTCAATCTCAGCAATTAGAGTATCGTATTATGGAAATGGAACATAACCTTTGGGAATACTAATCCAATAAGGCTTTTATAAAAAAAGGAGAAAATCATTAAGATTTTCTCCTTTTTTTATAAGTATCAATGAATTCTAAATGAATTGATTGATAATATTTTCAAATAACTCTTGCTTACCGCTCGTTACTTTAGGCTCTCCTACTTCAAAAGCATAGTTTCTTAAATCTTCTAAAGTTAATTTTCCAGCCTCGTATTCAGCACCTTTTCCAGCATCAAAAGAAGCGTAACGGTCTTTACGTAATTTCTTATAAGAAGATTTTTGTAAGATATTATCAGCAATCACCAATGCACGAGCAAAAGCGTCCATACCTCCAATATGAGCTAAGAAAATATCATCTAAATCAGTTGAATTACGACGAGTTTTAGCATCAAAGTTGATACCTCCTTGAGTAATTCCTCCAGCTTCCAATATAATAAGCATAGACTCAGCCAATTCATTCAAATTAGTTGGGAATTGGTCTGTATCCCATCCGTTTTGATAGTCACCACGGTTGGCATCCATACTTCCTAACATATTGTTATCAGCAGCTACTTGCAATTCGTGTTGGAAAGTATGACCCGCCAAAGTAGCGTGGTTTACTTCTAAATTCAACATGAAATCATTTTCTAAACCGTATTCTTTCAAGAAACCGATTACTGTCGCTGAGTCAAAATCGTATTGGTGTTTAGTAGGCTCACAAGGTTTTGGTTCGATAAAGAATTTACCAGTAAAGCCATTTTTACGTGCATAGTCACGAGCAATTGTAAGGAACTGACCCAAATGAGCTAACTCACGTTTCATATCAGTATTCAACAAAGTCATATATCCTTCACGACCACCCCAGAATACGTAGTTTTCACCGCCTAAAGCAATGGTAGCATCAATCGCATTTTTTACTTGAGTTCCTGCATGAGCTAACACTGAAAAATCAGGGTTAGTAGATGCACCATTCATGTAACGAGGATTTGAGAAAACATTGGCAGTTCCCCATAATAATTTCACACCACTTGCAGCTTGTTTTTGCTTTGCATAGTCAACAATCGCTTGCATATTGCTTTCATATTCAGCTAATGAACTTCCTTCATCTACTAAATCAATATCATGAAAACAGTAATATGGAGCACCGATTTTTGTGATAAATTCAAAAGCGGCATCCATTTTATCTTTTGCTCTACCTACAATTTCGTTTTTAGCATCCCATGGAAAAACCTTTGTACCCGGACCAAAAGGGTCAGCACCAGTTCCACAGAATGTGTGCCAATAAGCAATGGCAAAACGCATTTGCTCTTTCATTGTTTTACCAGCCACAATACGGTTTTCATCATACCATTTGAAAGCTAATGGGTTATCTGATTCTCTTCCTTCAAATTGAATTTTACCTATTCCTGCAAAATACTCTTTGTCGCCTAATGTGATATTTGCCATTGTTTGTAATATTGATTGTTTAATTAATTCTTACAATTGTGTTCTATACTGTTCTATAAATTTAATGCAAAAATACCATTCCATCTATGAAAGACAAAAAAAATATCCATTTTATTTAGATTATTTTTATGAGTTTTTCTAAAAGGTTCTTTTTTACAATTTAAAATATCAAAACTACGTTAGTAAACAACGACTAAAGTCTTTAGAATATAAGCGTAAGTACTGATTACCAGCAAATTACTTCTCGGATACTTATTACTATCAAATAGTTGTTCTTCAATCAATATGTATTTAATAAAGGCAAAGAGGAAAGACAATGTTCGGAATTCTCAAAGTCGGACTTGTTAATTAATCATCTCTATTTAATCATTTATCGTATAAGGAATTATGTAAAAAGAGATAAAGTACAACTTTTAAGAATTTGCTCAAATATCAAAGAAGTATTCAGATAAACACGCTTGATTTAAACTATGTTTGCTTTTAGCAAGGCTAATAAATGATATAGTTTTTCGTAACTTTGTTAAATTTTAAAAACAATTTTCCCAAAAATTCAAAAATGATCTCTCGTCTTGTAATAATACCGACATACAACGAAATAGAAAACATTGAATCCATTGTACGTAAAGTAATGAGTCTTGAACCAAGTTTTGATTTACTTATCGTTGATGATGGCTCCCCAGACGGTACAGGACAAAAAGTAAAAGAACTGCAAGCTGAGTTTGGGAAAAGTCGTTTGCATTTACAAGAACGTAAAGGAAAATTAGGATTAGGTACAGCTTATATTCATGGGTTTAAGTATGCTCTTGCACATGGCTATGAGTATATTTTTGAGATGGATGCCGATTTTTCTCATAATCCAGAAGACTTAGTAAAGCTCTATAATACGTGTGTTTTAGACGGTTCTGATGTCGCAATAGGTTCACGGTATATTAGCGGTGTAAACGTCGTAAATTGGCCAATGGGAAGAGTTTTAATGTCATATTTCGCAGGCTATTATGTTCGCTTCATTACAGGAATGCCCATCATGGACGTAACGGCGGGCTTCAAATGCTACAACGCCAAAGTACTTGAAACAATCAAATTAGATAGTATCAAATTTGTAGGCTACGCTTTTCAAGTAGAAATGAAATTTACAGCTTGGAAATATGGTTTTAAAATTACCGAAGTACCTATCATTTTTACTGATAGAACTAAAGGCGTTTCAAAAATGTCAGCACATATTTTTAAAGAGGCTATTTTAGGAGTAATTCAAATGAAAGTATATAGTTTTTTCAAAAAGTATCATCGTGTTTACGAGCCAGAACTTTTAGAAATCACATAAGTAAGAGTTGTGAATTTTGAGTGATGAGTGTTGAGTTTAAAATGCTGACATTTAAACTTTAATTAACACTCATAGTTTATTTTACATCAACTAACTAACATTTATGGAATACAATCATATCAAAGCCATACATATCATCTTTGTAACAAGCTGGTTTGCTGGTTTATTCTATTTACCACGACTTTTTGTATATCATACCGAAGCCAACAATAAACCAGAAGCCGAAAGAATTATCCTCCAGAACGAGTACAAACGAATGCAAAAGGTATTATTCAATGCCATTATGATTCCAGCCATGTGGCTTACTGTACTCTCAGGTATTACAATGATTTACTGGACTTGGTGGGATAGTTTCGCTTCGCACAGTTGGCTACATTTAAAATTAGCCTTTATTGTAGGATTAATTATTTATCACTTCTATTGTAGGAAATTAATCCTTGAACTTAGAAAAGACCACTTTAGATTTACAGGATTTCAGTTAAGGTTATACAATGAAATTGCTACTATTTTCTTATTTGCAATTGTTTTTTTAGTAGTACTTAAAAATGCCATAGATTGGATTTGGGGAATCGTTGGATTGGTATTATTTGCAGTAATCATTATGACAGCAGTGAGAATCGTAAAATCTACCAGAGAAAAGAAGTAAAATATCAATAAACATGAGTCATCCCGAATTTTGGGCAAAGCTTATCCATAGGATATTGTAAATGGCTATTCTTAATCTGTAAATCGGTATCGAAGTACTTCGGTACCGATTTCCTGTTCTATGACACCATTGTTTTAATACTAATTGAATCCAATTTCCCCAATTGTTAATCAGATTCATCATGAAGTCGTAAATAAGTGCTACGATTCCAAGCAGCTTACATGTATTCTCAAAAAACCATAGTCTTGGAGACTCAATGGCTAATTCTGTTTTACAAAATCTAAAGGTCTGTTCTATAGACCATCTGTGCATATAGGAATGACACATTTCCCATGCTTTTTCGATATTCTCAATTTGAATTGAAGTAAGTAGATACAAAGGAGATTGATGATTTTTCCTATCTCTAACAATCACTAAAGACAAAGGAAGTTCTTCAAAATCAGGATGTTGTACCTCTGCCCATGCGATAGAAATACTCTTGGCTATTTTACGTTGGTTATCAAATACAATCTTACGATGTTTAGCTTTGAAGGAACGAGCGAGTAAATGTGTCTTCTTTTTACCTTTATCAGCATGAATAAGTAGATGATTTTTCTTCCAACGAACTAAAAAATCTTGTTTAAAGTGCGTAAACCACTCGATAGTCCAAGCATTTGCATAACCTCTATCAAGTACATGTAAAACACCATTACCAATAGATTTATGCAATTTTTCCAGCATCCTAAAAATAATATTACTACCGTGTTCTTTGTACTTTCCTCTGGTAGTCCACCATGACATTTGACAAACACTTGGAGCTTCACCCAAAGCTGAAAGTAAGGTAGCAGTCCAGCGATAACCTGGCACACAGATACGACTTACGGGTGGACGATAAAATCCTTTCTTGACTTTTGTCAGACGTTTTGCTTTACTACTTTCTACACTGCATAGTCCCTCAGTAAACCAGCTCTCATGTTTCTCAATTTTACTATCGTCCCATATTAACAAGGGACGTTTTCCTATTTGGATTAGTTGTTCAATGCGTTTTTTACTGCGAGCAAATAGAAAATCATCAATCACAGTAGCTGTCCATTTCTTTGAACGTAGAAGGTTACTGATACGTTTTGTTCCAGCTGGAGCATGATTGAATCCACAAATAAAGCCTCCTAACTCACTCAGAAGCAACCCAATAGAGCGATTCCTGTTCAGAAGAATAGCAACAAATAGATTATAGAAAGTCTCAACAAGACGTTTGTCAAGAAGATTGTCTAAAGTAAGCTGTAAATCAGAAAGGTAAACAGCTATTTTTTTAAGAAGAAAAGAAGAAGCATTTGCTTTTTTTGTAAAACTATCGTTTTTTTGTAGATGTGCCTTGGGCATAATAAAACCTCCTGTTTTTTGTGTTTGTCGTAATTCACAAAATAAACAAGGAGGTTTTTATTTGTCAAGTCATACCCAAAATTCGGGATGACTCATGTTACTTACAAAACGAATATTAATATCCAGGATTTTGTGTTAAAATATCTTTTCCTTGAATATCAATTTGGTTTTGTGGAATTGGTAAATATTCGCTCTTTCCAGCTGTAAATTTAGCACCACCAAACATTGTACTTAATAACTTACTTTCGTTAGCTAAATAAGCATTAAGTGTTGGTTCAGCAATACCCCAACGAACTAAGTCGAAGAAACGATGACCTTCACCTGAAAGCTCTAATCTACGTTCAAAACGAACAGCAGCACGAGCAACAGCTTTATCAGTCCATGGAGTATTATATGTACTAATTACATAATTTGCAGCAGGATTTCCATTCTTAGTAACCCAAGAAGCTTTATTAGCAGCTCTTGCACGTACCATATTTACATACTCTTGAGCTTTAGCTAAAGAACCAACTTCAACTTCTGCCTCAGCAGCTAATAACAATACATCAGCAAAACGGATAATTGTATAGTTCATTACTGAATAACCTCTTGTCCAACCACTACCATCTGTTAATGTATTTTCTTGAGACTTGTAATAAACATATTTCTTAGTTGAATATGGACCAGAGTAAGGTTGTGAACGAATCCAATCTTTACCTGGGTGATCTCTCCAGTCTAAATAAGGAATACCACGACGACCTACTGAGTGGTCTAAGCGAGGGTCAAGGTTTCCAGCATCAGGAGTGAAAGCATCTTTAGATTCAACACCGTAATCATGCTTAACTGCATTTGTAGCACTGTTGTATGAATTATCTAATAATGGTAATCCATTAGCATCTGTACGGAACGAGTTTACTAAGTCAAAGCTTGGAGCAAAGAAACCACAACAGTTACCAGGACCATCAGCACCAGTGTTGTAAGGGTAGTTCAATACGTCATAAGCGTTTGAGTTTTGAACATCACCAGTATTCATTGATGACTGAGTTGCAAAAATAGACTCTTCGTTGTTGTCATTAGCAGCATTGAAAATCTGAGCATACTGAGCTACTAAGCCATATTTTTTACCGTTAGTAGTTTTACCATTAGCAATTACTAAATCAAAAATTCCTTTTGCTTCAGTATATTTCTTTTGGAACAAATATGATTTACCTAACATAGAAGCAGCAGCCCATTTGTTAGCTCTACCAGCAGCTCCTTGAGTTTCAGGAAGGTTATCGTAAGCAAATTTGAAATCTGCTTCAATTTTTGGCCATAAATCTGCTTTGTTAGTAACTTTTTCAACACCTGAGCCATAATCAGTCGTTTCGTCGATATATGGGGTATTGTTGAATAATTTTTTCAATTCGAAATAGAAATAACCTCTAATGAAACGAGCTTCACCAATGATTCTTTTCTTATCAGCATCAGATAAAGCAGTAGATTTAGTTGCTAATCTAATTGTAGCATTACATCTACTGATACCTTCATACTTAGCATTCCAAGTACCGTTGATATCACCGATTGTCGAGTTACTCTCATAACGCTGAATTGGGTTGATGGTAGAGAAGTCACCTGGGTCAGTTCCTTTGTTTGCATCACCACCTAAGATACTTCCGAATACCCAGTTGTTAGGTCCTGCAACCTGTGTGTATCCTTTAGCAAGCATCATTGAATACGCACCAAGAAGTGTACCTTCAACACCCGCAGCACTTGTTAATTGAGCTTCTCCAAGTGAACCTGTTGGTAATACTTCGAGAAAGCTATCTTTACATGAGAAGGTAATTGACGCTACTGCCATAGTAGCTATCAACGTTTTTCTTATATTAATACCTGTTTTCATTGAAAATATTTTTTAATAGTTTCCTTTTATTGAAATGTTCAAATCATAGTACATGACATCAAATCCATGTTCAGTTTAAAACTCCATTAAATGAAGACCATTCTATTTAACTTATTTGATTAAAATGAAAGGTTCAAGCCCAAGTTGAAACCTCTTGTTACTGGATAGTTACCAACATCAATACCGAAGTTAGTATCAACTGCACCACCAACACCTGGGTCAATACCAGAATAACTTGTCATAGTGAATAAGTTTGTACCTGTTGCACTTACACGAGCTTTAGCGATACCTAATTTGTTCAACACAGACTTTGGTAAAGTATAACCAATTGTAAGGTTTGTCATTCTCAAGTATGAACCATCTTCAACGTACCATGAGTTTTCAGCACCACTTGTAGAGATGTTTGAAGCACTTTCCCAGATTGGAGCTTTAGCATTGTTACCCAAGGCAGAAGTCCATGAATCTTTAGCAAGTACACCTTTTCCTGAACCTTCAAATGTACCATAGAAACCTGTGAACCATTTAGACATGTTAAAGATTTTGTTACCCAATGAAGTATATAAGTAAGTTGAGAAATCCCAGTCACCATACTTCAATTCGATTGTTAAACCTCCTGTATAAACTGGAACTGGACTACCGATGAAAGTTCTATCATCTGGAGTAATTTTTCCATCACCATTTAAGTCAGCATATTTAAAACGACCTACACCTGCACCATCTTGAGTTGGAGAGTTTTTCACTTCTTCAGCACTGTTGAAGTATCCAATCATTTGGTATCCGAAGAAAGAAGAAATAGGTTGACCTACTGCGTTTCTGATTGGGTTGATACCACGATAAGCGTTTCCTGAGAAGTAAGTAATGTTTGGAGCTAAGTAAGTAATCTCGTTTTTCAAGAATGAACTGTTCCAAGTAATGTCATACTTCACTTTTTTCGATAAATAACCGTGGTTGATTAATTGAATATCAATACCTTGGTTACGCATACTTGCAATGTTTACAGATGGAGCAGAAGCACCTACACCTACAACACCTGGAAGTGGTACTGTATATAATAAGTCTTTAGTATCTTTTCTCCAAATATCAAATACTGCTTCTAATTTACCATTCAAGAATGTTGCATCAAAACCAATGTTTGTAGTTGTACTTGTTTCCCATTTAGCATCTGCGTTACCGATACGAGTTCTGTAATATCCTTCGTCAGCACCGTTGTTTGTACCTGAAATTGGATAGTATGAACTTCCTTTGCTTGAACCGAACAATGAATATTGGTTACTTGGGTCAACGTTGTTTGAGTTACCCATTTGTCCCCAACCACCACGGATTTTCAAATCTGAGATAAATGGAAGTTCTTTCATGAAGCTTTCGTTGCTTACACGCCAAGCTGCAGAGAACGCAGGGAATGTACCGAAACGGTTGTTAGCACCGAAACGAGAAGAACCATCACGACGAATCAACCCTGTAACGTAATATTTATCTTTGAAGCTATAATCAACTTTACTGAACAATGAGTAGAAGTTTACACCGCTAAATAAGTTTGAGTTTACTTGTGGGTTGTTTACTTTAGTCAAGTTCACATAGTCTAAGTCCATTGAGAATGGGTTGATACCAGAACCTGAAATGTTTCTACCTTTACCAGTATTCAAAGATTCGATACCAGCGAATGCAGTTACATTGTGGCTACCAACTTTCAATTTATATGACGCTGTATTTGAGAATACCCATGCAAATGAATAACCGCTACCTTCGTTGAAAGTGTTACTTGCTTCTGGCTCAGAGTCACCTAAATACTTGTAGTTGTAATCTTTATAAGCATAACCGTTATACTGTCCACCAATGCTTGAACGTAAAGTTAAATTAGCGATTGGATCAACTTCGATGTAAATGTTACCGAATCCGTTAGCGTTGAAGTTACCATCATTACTATTGTTCAATGTTAATCTTCTTACTGGGTTTCTTGGGTTGTTAAAACCACCCGCTTTAGTACTTGCATAGTTTCCTAATTCATCGAAAACAGGAATGATTGTTGGCATACGATAAGCACCTAAGATTTCAGATTCTGCATCAGCAATACCTAAACCGTTGTTACCACCTGCTTGACCTAATACCGAACGATAAGTAAACTGTAAGTTTTCACCAATTCTTACGTGTTTGCTCAAATCAAATTCTGAGTTTGCTCTGAAACTGTAACGTTTGAAACTGTTCGCAATCAAGATACCATCTTGTTGTTGAGCAGATAAACCAATGTAATAACGGCTCTCGTCTGTTCCACCGCTAATACCAAGGCTATGACGCATAATTGGAGCACTTCTGGTAATTTCTTTGTACCAGTTTGTTCCAGCCATGTTTGGCTTAATCAAGAATGTATTGTATGGGTCAGCAGCATAAGCAGCTCTGATAGCAGCCTCATCAACTGTTCCATAAACACCACTTTGACCATTTGCATACAAATAAGTAGGAATTGTAGCAGTTTCGCCATTACCATATTGTGGGTGTTTCAAACCGTTTGCCCATTGTACTGGGTTAGCAGTACGAGTGTAACCGTTAGCAATGTTGTTGTTGATTTGAGCAATTTTAGTATAATCTGCTTGCTCTTGAGGAGTCAACATTTTTGGAGCACCTGCTACGTTTGGATCAGTAACACCGTACAATCCGTCGTAAGTAACTTCCATCTTTCTTGCTTTCTTAGTGCCTTTTTTAGTAGTGTAAACGATTACACCGTTAGCAGCACGAGCACCATAGATTGAAGCTGCAGCAGCATCTTTCAATACTGTTGTTGACTCAATGTCATTTGGAGAAAGGAAATCAGTAGAACCTACAGGAACTCCATCAACTACATAAAGAGGTTCGTTACCACCTAAAGCTCCAAATCCACGAACACGGATAATTGAACTTGTACCTGGCTGACCGTTTGTAATTAATGTAACCCCAGAAACACGACCTTGAAGTTGTTGTTCTACGTTACCAGAAGGAGTAACTAATAAATCTTTTGCTTTAACTGTAGAAATCGCAGCAGTTGATTCTTTTTTGTTACTTGTTGCATAACCTGTTACTACAACCTCGTCAAGTGCAGAAACATCTTCTGCCAATTTAACTTCTACACTACTTTGTGAACCTACTTTAACTTCTGTGCTTTTGTAGCCAATTGCAGAAATTAATAACACGTCTTTACCTGATTTTAGATTGATAGCAAAACCACCATTCGCATCAGTCGATACACCTGTTTGGGTGCCCTTTAGAAGAACTGAGACTCCCGGAATTCCCTGACCATCCATGCCAGTAACTTTCCCAGTTACTCGTCTGTCTTGTGCCATTGTTAAGAACGTACTTAATAAAAATACGCACGACAAAAGCATACCCCTCCATGTAGAGTAAAATTTTGTGTTCATAATAAAATTGGGTTTTTGATTGAAAAAATTAGATTTTTGGTTGAAAATCCTCGTAAATATATGCTTAATTTAATTCACACACAAAGGCAATATTTATATTCTACGATTTTATATAATTTTTATAAACTGAGTTTTTTTTTCTATTGTATCATTTTGATACCGTTTATTGTATCATTTTGATACTTTATTGTTTTTTTTCAATATTTAGTGATATTATTCTACACAAAGCTAAACGACTGATAATCAGATATTTAATTTTTCATTTGTCAAAATAGTATTATTGTATTTATCATTAAAATAATATAATTTTTCCTACTCAAGTTAATATAGTAGCATTTTCAACCAATAGAAAAAAACGATAATACGGCAAAAAATATAGTAAAATTTTATATAAGTAAAATCTTACTGATAGAGAAGGATAATATTTTTCTACATTATTATTATGATTTTTCTAATAGCGATTTTGAATACCAAAACCCTCATTATTTAGTATTTTTGTTCTCTTAATAGAAAAATATGGACGTGTTTGATTATAAAGCTGCTTTAGCAAAAGTACCTGAAGAACCAGGTGTATATAGATACTTCGACGAGGAAGGGAACGTGATTTATGTGGGTAAAGCTAAAAATCTAAAAAATAGGGTTAGTAGTTATTTTGCAAAATCAAACCAGCATGATAGAAAAACAAAAAGGTTGGTAAGCCAGATAAGAAACTTGGAATTCACCATTGTTCATACCGAATTTGATGCTTTGCTTTTGGAGAACACGCTTATTAAAAAGTATCAACCTAAATTCAATATTCTTCTTCGTGATGACAAAATGTATCCGTTTATCTGCATCACGAATGAGCCATTTCCCAAAATCATTACTATTCGTAGAGTTGATAAAAAATTAGGTACTTTCTTTGGGCCTTTTGCCAACCAGAAAGCTATGTATGCAATTTTGGATATGTTCAATCAATTGTACAGTTTTAGAACTTGCAATTTGAATTTGACTGAAAAAAATATCCAAGAAAGGAAATTTAAAGTTTGCTTAGAGTATCACATCGGCAATTGTAAAGGCCCTTGTGAAGGACTGCAAACGGAGGCAAACTATTTAAAAGAAATAGACCAAGCTAAAAATATTTTGAAAGGAAACATGAGCCTTCCGAAGCAATATTTTGAAGAGAAAATGTTGGAGGCTGCCAGTAAATTGGCTTTTGAGGAAGCTCAGGAGTTCAAGGAAAAATTGGCGTACTTGGTCAACTTTCAAAGTAAATCTACGGTTGTAAATCCTAATATCAAAGACGTTGATGTGTTCTCAATCGTGTCGGATGAAGATTCGTTTTACTTCAATTTTATGAAAGTACAAAATGGGTTCATTACGCAGTCTCAATCGTTGGAAGTAAAGAAAAAACTGGATGAAACCGACGAAGATGTATTAACCATGATGGTTTGGGAAATGCGTGAACAGTACGAAAGTGAAGCCAAAGAAGTAATCAGTAATATTCCTCTTTCGATAGATTTGAAGGGTGTTGAAAATACCATTCCACAAATTGGCGATAAGAAGAAACTTCTTGAAATGTCGTTGAAAAATGTACTGTATTTCAAAAAAGAAAAAGCTGATAGAAAAGCGTCTGAAGAAAGTGCTGGTGATGCTAAAATGAGAATTTTACTAACACTCAAAAATGACCTTCAACTAAAAACCATTCCTCGACATATTGAATGTTTTGATAACTCAAATATACAAGGGACAAATCCAGTATCGGCAATGGTTTGTTTCAAAAATGGATTACCTTCTAAAAAAGATTATCGCCACTTTACCCCTAAAACAGTTGAAGGGCCTAACGACTTTGCTACGATGAAAGAAGTAGTAACTCGTAGGTATTCAAGGCTTTTGGAAGAAGAAGCTGATTTACCAGATTTGATTATTATTGACGGTGGTAAAGGACAACTAAGTGCCTCAACGGACGCACTCAAGAGCTTAGGACTGTACGGAAAAATACCAATTGTTGGTATCGCTAAACGTTTAGAAGAAATTTACTTTCCCGAAGATAGCATTCCTTTGTACATTGATAAAAAATCGGAATCGTTGAAGCTGATACAAAGACTAAGAGATGAAGCTCACCGATTTGGCATAACCAAACATAGAGACAAACGCTCTAAAAATTTCATTATCAGTCAGTTAGAAAGTATTGATGGCATCGGAAAACATACTGCCGAAAAGCTACTCAAGCATTTTGGCACAGTAAGTAATATCTATAAAGCTACTTTGTCTGACTTAGAAGCAATTTTAGGCAAAGCAAAAGCCTTAAAACTAAAAGAGCAATTAGATATTATAAGTGACCAATAAACAAAGTCATTATAAGCATAGTACTATTTTGAACTATGCTTATAATGACCCTCTGATAATTAAAGAACAGTTGCTGGCTACTTTTCCTTTTTGGCGATTATGCACCATTCTTCCTGCCAATTTTCCCATTTGAACGAAGTCGTTAGAGATAGTAGTAATGCCATCTTCGGCTAAAATTTCTTTGATGGGCGTATCATCATAAGACATAAGCCCTATGTCTTGCCCCAATTTAAACTGCTTTTTATTGGCAAAATTCACAAATCTGACAAGGTCGTTTTCTAAGAAAAGTATATAAGCATGACCTTGCTGAAGGTTATTCACATCTAAATCATCTACTATTTCTCGTTGAATATTGTACTCATCACAAAACCTATTGAAGCCTTTGATGATACCTTTGGGAGTGTACTGAAATTGATTCTTACTTAGAAAAAGGGTTAGACTTTCGTACTTCTGAATCAAATGGCTTGCTTCTGAAAGTCCTTGATAGAAATTTTGTTCAAAATCTTGGTAGAGTACGGCATATCCTGCATCTAATTGCTCTACATCAATATCTAATATTAATAATTTATCTTTAGGAATTTGTTTGAGAATATCCGAGACGTCGTCGTTGAAGTGTGGCATTATAATGTAGAAATTATAATTACCGATGTTGTTGACGATGATATTTTCAAATACTTTTAAATCGTGATAATGAAAGAATAAGTCAATTGACACATTTTCACCCAAAGCTTCTTTTAAAGAATGAAACAACACTTCTTTGTAAGCGTTCATGGCATCAAAAAGCACGAAAACGTGCATCAACGACCTCACATTGGTAGAAGCAATATAATAACCTTTTCCATGTTGAGCAGCCACAATACCTCTTTCACGAAGTTCTTCATAAGCCCTAATTACCGTCATGCGGGCAACACCCAATGAAGCCGTAATTTCATTAATCGTTGGTAGTTGGTCGCCACGTTTCAAAATACCTTGCTGAATTCTATCGATAATTTCATCGACAATTTGTTGGTACTTGGGTTTCTGTGCATTGGGTTCAATCTGCAAATTATTCTTCATGTCAAATTTCTTCGTGTTCAGGAATCAAAATGATGGACAAACATTCCTGAAATACATTTCTGTTTATTTCAAAAACCCTTCCTCCTCTTTAGGGCGAGCTGTTGGTAATTGTACTTGTGTGGAATCAACGGTATAAGTATTACAGCCTAAATCTGCTCCATCTGGTTTTTTAAAAGGTTCTTTTTTGAAACCAGCCATTGCCAGCGACTTATCTTGATATACTTTATCCATGAAATTTGCGTAAGCCGGCATTGCCATTTTCGCTCCCTGACCTAAAGCTAAACTTCGGAAGTGAATACTTCTGTCGTCGCCACCAACCCATACGCCAGCAACTAAATTTTGTGTTACGCCCATAAACCAACCATCAGAGTAATTTGAAGTAGTACCTGTTTTTGCACCGATGTCATTTCCTTTAGCACAATTGTAACGATTCAAACCCTGTGCCGTTCCTCCTGATTCTTGCACTGCACCTTTCAACATATAAGTCATTTTATAAGCAAGGTCTGCACTGATTACTTGTTTAGTAGTAGTTTCAAAACGTCTTAACTCATTTCCATTTTTGTCTTCAATGCTCAGAATCATTATTGGTTCAATTCTATATCCTTGATTCATAAAAGTACAATACGCTGCCACTTGCTCATATACAGATACTTCGCTTGCTCCCAAGCAAAGGGCTGGTGTTTCCATTAAAGTACTTTGGATTCCGACTCTATTGGCAAACTCTGCTACTTTGCGTGGGCCTAACATTTTCATTAGTTTAGCAGAAATGGAGTTGATGGATAAACCCATAGCGTGGCGTAAAGTCATGCTTGCATAAGAGTAACTACCTGTTGAGTTTTGGGGAGTCCATGGGCTATCTAAATTATCTTCACGCCCAAAAGTTACTGGTTCATCTACTACGCTTTCACATAAATTTACAGCATCATTTTCAAGTGCCGTAGCATAAACAAATGGCTTGAATGTTGAACCGGGCTGACGCTTACTTTGTCGAACGTGGTCGAATTTGAAGTATTTAAAATTGATACCTCCTACCCAGGCTTTTACATGACCATCGTTGGGATTCATTGCCATAAAACCGCAATTCAATATTCTTTTATAATAATTTAAAGAATCTAAAGGCGACAGTGTGGTGTCTTTCTCGCCTTCCCATGAAAAAACAGTCATTTTCACTGGTGTCTTCAATACTTTCCATACTTCTTCTTCATCTCCGTCAAATTCTTCCATCAAAGATTTATATCGTTGAGTACGCTTCATGGCATTTTTCAAAAATCCTTTGATTTCGTGCATTTTTTCATCAACCCACGGATTTCTTCCTTTCCAATGTCCATAAAACAATTTTTGTTCGGCTCTCATGTGTTCATCCAAAGACGATTGTGCATAAGCCTGTATTCTTGAGTCGATGGTTGTATGGATTTTCAGACCACTGGTGTATAAATTCAGTTTGTCTTCATCGTCACGTGTTGAATTTATATCTGCAATAATTTCCTGTAATTGCTTTTTTAAGGCTTCTCTGAAATAGGGAGCGTCTCCAGTATTTTGGTTTTCTACTTTAAAGCTCAAACCTAATGGTCTTTCTTTTAAAAAATTAAAATCCTCTTCGGTCAAATGTCCGTACTTGTACATTTGACTAAAAACGACATTTCTACGCATTATACATTTTTCAGGATGACGACGAGGGTCGTACATCGAAGGATTCTGAAGCATTCCAACCAAAGTTGCCGCTTCTTTCACCGTAACATTATTTACGTCCTTGCCAAAATAGGTTTTACAGGCTACTCTTATACCATAAGCATTGTTCCCAAACTCTACTTCGTTGAGGTACATTTTCAAGATTTCTTGCTTGGTATATCTACTTTCTAAACGAATAGCCAAAATCCATTCTTTTGTTTTAGCAATTACTGTTCTTACGATAGGAATCTTCGCTAACAAGCCTTTGTAGCTTGGGCCTTCTTCGGTAGGGTCTAATCTACGAGTATCAAAAAGGTTTTTAGCCAACTGTTGTGAAAGCGTACTTCCTCCACCTGCTCTTCCTAAATGTGTGATTACACGAAAAGTACTTCTAAGGTCGATACCCGAATGCTGTGTAAAACGAGCATCTTCGGTTGAAATCAAAGCGTTGATAATATTGGGTGAAAGTTCTTCGTACTCAACAGGCGAACGGTTTTCACGAAAGTATTTCCCTAACTCTACACCATCTTCTGAAATCAGTACCGAAGCTACTTGGCTTTTAGGATTTTCCAATTCTTGAAGGCTGGGCATTCCACCAAAAAGCCACAAGAAATTGTACTGAACAGCCACTATGTAGATGATAAAAGTAATAAAGCCTGTAATTGCAAGTTTCCAAAGGCGAGTAATCGCTTGTTTATATTTACCAGTTTGAAGTTGAATCATGAGTAAAATTTCAATAAGAATTTATCAGAGGTTTTTATTTAAGTAACGGGTACTCAAATTCAGAAGCTCTTTGGCTATTTAATAATGAATAATTGTTTGTTAAGAATCTTACAAATTTAAAAATTTAATGTTGATTTTTTACTAATACTTTTTCCTGCATTGGTAGATTCAACGTAGAAATAGATGCTTTAAGATACAAGATAGTTTACAATTTCTTTCATCTTTTACAAAAAGCTTTTTAGCAAGCATTTTTCAATTTTATAAATTCCACTTACACTAAACGCTTTAAAATTTGTAAATTGCACGATTATTATCAATAATATCTAAAATATTCTAAATGAGTTTATTAGCAATTGGTTCGGTAGCTTTTGATGCACTCGAAACGCCCTACGGCAAAACAGACAAAATTATCGGTGGTGCAGGAACATACATTTCTTTATCTGCCTCTTACTTCAAAACACCTGTGAACCTCGTAGCGGTTGTTGGCGAAGATTTCCCTCAAGAATATATCCAACTTCTTGAAAACAAAGGTGTTGATACAACTGGACTTCAAATTAAAAAAGGTGAAAAATCATTCTTTTGGTCGGGTCGTTATCACAACAACATGAATTCTCGTGATACTTTAGTGACAGAATTGAACGTATTGGCAAACTTCGACCCTATCATTCCAAGCGAATATCAAGACTGTGAATACTTAATGTTGGGGAATTTAACACCTTCTGTTCAGATTTCTGTCATTGAACGTTTGGCAAAACGCCCTAAGTTGATAGCCATGGATACCATGAATTTCTGGATGGATATTGCTTTGGACGATTTGAAAAAAGTACTTACCATGGTAGATGTACTTTGTGTAAATGACGAAGAGGCTCGCCAGCTTTCAGGCGATTATTCACTCAGAACAGCTGCAAAAACCATTATGGCAATGGGGCCAAAAACCTTAATTATTAAAAAAGGTGAACATGGTGCATTGTTGTTCCAAGGCGACAAGCTTTTCTTCTGTCCAGCTTTGGTATTAGAAGAAGTATTCGACCCAACGGGTGCGGGTGATACTTTTGTGGGTGGCTTTATTGGTTATTTAGCAAAAACTGACGACATCAGTTTCGAGAACATGAAAAGAGCAATTGTTCATGGTTCAGCGATGGCTTCTTTCTGTGTTGAAAAATTCGGAACTGAACGCTTGATTGGCTTGAGCGATGAAGAACTTTCAGCTCGTATCAACGAATTTAAAGATTTAGCAGGATTCGATATATAAGCAATTCTTCAGATTGATAAAATACAAAAGCTTAGTGAAACCAAAGTTTCACTAAGCTTTTGTATTTTCAGCTTTTAAGTAAAAACAACTCTGGAACTTGAGTTAAGACATTGAATATCAAATTTTACATTCAAAACGCCTCACTCATAATTCATCATTCTTACATTACTCCTCCTGATATAAAATTTTGCAAGTGACTAATCGTTGCTTTTTGGTCTTCAATAATGTATCGAACTACGTCACCCATCGACACAATACCAACAACATGGTTATCGGCAATGACGGGCAAGTAGCGAATATGGCGTTCGGACATAATTTCCATACAGCGTTCAATCGAATCATCGAATTTCACTGAGGCGTATTCCGATTCCATAATGTCAGAAACTAAAGTATCGTTAGAGTGCTTACCCTTTACGATTACCTTCTGAGCATAGTCTCTTTCGGTCAGAATTCCAACGAATTGGTCGTGGTCGTAAACTACCAATGCTCCGATGTTTTTCTCAGACATAATCATCAGTGCTTCAAAAACAGTTTTTGACGCATCAATCACCGTTACGGTATTTCCTTTGTGGTAGATAAGATTGGAAACTTTTTTCATAGTATTAAGCTTTAGTTATTTAATGCTATAATTTAATAAAAAAATCCAACTCTACAAAGCGAGTTTCCCAAATTATTTTCCTCCAACCACTACTTCAACCAATGTGTCTATGGCTAAATACTTATTGGCTGTTTCTAAAACCATTTCACTCGTTACTGCCTGTAAATTAGCAATATAATTATCATAAAAACTTTCGGGAAGGTTTTCAGAGAAGATAACTTTATAGCGGTCTGCAATATCAAATGGCGTATTCAACGAACCAGCAAAAGACCCAATCATGTAATTTTTCACTACTTCCAACTCATCGGGCTGAATAAGCTCATTTTGAAGCCTTTGTATTTCCTTGTGGATTTCGTCAATGGTTTGCTGAGTAAATTCACGCTTCACATCTGTTCCAATCACAAAATATCCTGAGCGACTGAAAGGAGAAACATTAGAGGAAATGCCATAAGTAAGTCCTTTTTCTTCTCTGATATTTTTCATCAGCCTCGACCCAAAGTAACCGCCTAAGGTTTCATTTAAGACCAACATATTGAAATAATCAGGATGCTTACGAGTCATCAATTGTTTTCCCATTCTAATTGAAGACTGCATTGCCGAAGTTTTTTCAATCAATATCGGCTCTTGACGCTCTGATTGCTTTACAATACTTACTTCATGTTCTTGGGCTTCAGTAATAACATTTTTACCAAAATACTCTTCTACCAAGCGTACTTCATGCTCAGTAATTTTTCCTGACAAAAATATTTTTGCTTTTTTATTGTACCAAAAAGATTGATAAAAGGCTTGTAAATGTTCACGTTCAATTTGCTGGATAGATGCCTCATCTAATGAATTTCCGTAAGGATGAGTATCTCCAAAAGCTTTTTTTCTAAAAACTTTATTGGCAACAAACGACGACTTCTCTGTATTTACTTGTAAAGTTTGAAGCTGAATATTTTTAAAAACCGCTAATTCTTTTTCTGGAAAAATGGCATCGTGTAAAATCTCATAAACCATTGGTAAAAGATTTCCCAAGTACTTTGTCAGTCCATAAACCGTCATGTTGGCTCTATCAAGTCCGTGACCAAACTCAATAAAAGCTCCGTATTGGTCAAAAAAAGCATTAATTTCTGCGGCAGAGTGTTTGCTTGTTCCTTCTCCAAGCATTTTAGCGACAAAAAGCGAAACACCATTTTGTGTTTCAAACCAATTTCCTGCCTCAAAACTGATTTCTAATTTCATTACAGGCTGTTCGCCTACGCTGATGTAGTGAATGGGAGTACCATTTGCGAAAGTAAGGCTTTCAATTCTTGGAATATTGACAGATTTAATCGTTTGGAAATCGGGGCTTTTGACTCTATCTAAAATCATCTTTTCTTGAATTCTTTTCAGTATTGGCTAAAAAAAATGACATCTCCTGAGAGATGCCACTTTGCAAATATATCCTACAAAACGTTAATTTCAATTAATTATCTGAAGTCTCTTTACGACCTGTATTGAAATTAGCGTGTAACGAAAGTCTAATTGTTTGTGCTAAGGCACTTCCACCAGAAACTGGAACTAAGTAAGCAAAATCTAAACCGTATTTTTTCTCAATTTTTACGCCAAAACCTGCTGTAAAATATTTACGGTCGCCTTTGAAGCCATTTTCATAAAAGTAACCGCCACGAAGAGCAAACAAATCATTGTATAAATACTCAGCTCCCAATGATACATTTACTTCTTTTAATTCTTCGCTAAAACCATCTGGAGCATCAGAGAATGAACCTAAAATACCGCTAATAGCACTGGTTGGCTCATATAAAACACCATTTACTAATTTTGGCGTTGGAGTCATCAATTTATTTAAATCAGCTGTAAGTGTTAATTTATTATGCTCGTCGATTGTATTGATAGCTGCAAAACCAACTTTTAGATTTGTTGGAATAAAGTTAGAAGCACCGCCGCCATAAGAAACACGTCCAGAAATATTCTGAATCATTACACCCCAGTTATAATTCCAAGGTTTGTCTCTTTTTGAAGTATGGAATAAACCTATATCGGCTGCAACGGTTGATTCTTCTTGAGCTTGGAAGCTACTAATATTACTTGGTAACAAAGAAGAATTAATGTATTTCAAGTTCACCCCAAGTCCTAATTTTTCTGATAATTTACGAGAATATGAAAGTGATACTGCGTATTCTTTAGAATTAAAATTACCGAGGGTATTACCTTTTTCGTCAGTAGCTTGGAAAATCCCTTGGTCGAAGTAGTGAATGGAAGCACCAATTGCTTGAGTTGCATTGATTTTTTTGTAGAAACTTCCGTTCAACAAGGCCATATCACTCACTAATTGACGCAACCACGGTGTATAAGAAACAGCAACGGCTACATCTTTTCCTGAGAAAGGAATTTTACCTGGGTTCCAAAAAATACTATTCGCATCTCCATCCAGTGGTGAAAGGGCTACTCCTGCATCTCCCATGGCAGCAGAACGAGCATCAGGTGTTACAATCAAAGATTTCATTGCAGGCGATGGCGTTCTGGCACTTTGGCTTAATTGTACTTGTGCTGATGCACCAATTGCTGATAAGGTAAATCCCAACAACAAGCACGTTCGGAGAGCATTGATATTTTCTTTAATCATTGTTTTTAAAGTTAATTTTTTTGGAATGAGGCATATTGAAAATAGCGAATAAACCTTTTTACAAAATTTATCTGGTTACGACTATTTAACGTAGATAAGTTTGCCGCTACCACTCGCTTGATAAGTTGTTTTGAGTGACTTTACAAAAATACGATAAAAGTAATTACCAGTTGTTACTTTAGAAATAGAATCTTCTTCAAGATTCCATGATATTTTATTAAATGGTGAATTTACTTGGTAAAAATTCTCTTCAATTTGTTTTACTAAACGACCAAAGCTATCAAAAACCTCAATGTTTACCACAAAATCATCGCCAACTTGACTGTGTTCAAAACTAAATGTTGTTTTGCTACTAAATGGATTTGGGTAACAAACTACATTTTCAAGTTTTTGTTCATTCTCTGAATTTACATTAAAGCCTAACGAAACCTCAGTTGCATTATTGTTTGTGTCCCAAACTTTTAGCTTGACTCTGTGTGGTCCTTCGGATAAATTCTGAAATGAGTACTTGATTTGTCCTTTTTGATAACTGTCTTTTTGATAGATAAAATATTGATTCATATTTACTTTCAGTGTATCGTCGAGGGTCAGCATTAATTCATGTCCTAAACCGTCCGTTGCTAAATTGATACCATTTTCGTCTGAAACATTGGCTATAAACAAAGGATTACTATTGGTACTCCCCCCCCCTACAAAGTTTTCATTATCCATAAAAACTTGTACGGCAGGCGGCGTATTATCTACTTGTACCACATTTGCTGCTCCGCCCACCACTGGCATCAACACTCCAAGTGCATCACTTGTAGCATCAGTACTTTGGGCATAAATCATGATTTTACCTTTACCAAACTGATAATTTATATCTTTCGGAACAACTAATGTACAAGTAAAACTGCCATTTTGCACACTTACTTCTCCTTTAAAAAGCAGATTTTCGTAGGCTTCATAGGTAAACTTTGCTCCTTTGTTTCCTTTCGTAGAGAGTAACTTTTCTTTATCATACACCTTTATTAAAGCTTTTCCATTGAAAGTACTCATTTTATTATTGGTCTGAAAATACCGAATTTCGCCTTCCAATTTTACTGTACTTTGTGCTTTCAGAGTATCGAATGGCTCTTTCCCATTCATTTTTACCACAACTGCTTCATAATTTGGATAAGCGAGTGTCATTGAAGGGTCGCCCAACAAGGAAAAATTCCGATTTAAAACTCCTTGTAAACTGTTGTTTTTGGTCTGAATCATTACTTCTCCCAAACGTGGCATTTTTCCATTAATAGGTTTAAAAACGGCTTCATAAAAAGCTTGATTGATGAAATAATTGGTATTCTGATACACTGGTCGAGCGGTGGTTAATAAAGCGATTGCTCCTCCGTTCGGATTCAAAATTGATAATTCTGCACCAGATACTTGGTTGGGGTCATCGAATCGCCCAAACTGACAAGTAGCCGTAAGCATTAAAGGAAGATTATTAAAGTTTGTCCAATTTTCAATGTCTTGCAAGGTCAAGATTTGTTCATCTGTCCAACCACTTTCTGCACCGTGACCATTATAATTCACAATCAATGAACCTTGCTGAAATGCTTGATTTAAAGCCGAATTTGCCAAAGGTGAACGTTGCCCTTCTGGCAAGGAAATTAATGGATAAGCATCCAAATAAACCTTATCTGTTTGATAAGCAGGAAAACTTGCATTAACCATCGTTGCAAAAGCATCTGCATCTTGCTGATGAATATTTGCATCGCCATCGTCGGCTACAAAAGTGACTTTATTTCTCCACTGCCCCAAAGTATTTTGATTTGTCCCATAATTCAACAACTTATCCACAACGACTTGGGCTTCATCAAGCGTTTTTACTGGCAAACGTCCAACGCCAATATCTAAAGTATGATTTCCAGCTTGATTTTCTATCCATTCGCCTTCGTTTTCTTCTAAAAAGCCAAAGTAATCGTCAGAAGAAAAACTAAAAATTGGATGAAGCGACTCACGACTTTCATAAGTTGGAATATAAATTGACTTTATCTCATCTCCTATTACGGTAATTCTTTTTTTATAATCAAAAGATGCGTCTCCGAACAAAAGTAAGTACTTAATTTTTTGTGGATTTTTCTGATACAAGTATTTCATAAAATCTCTAATCGCCGACACATCTTGTCTTCCAGAAGCAAATTCATTATAAATTTCTTCTGGCGAAACTACTAAAACCGACAGTTGGTCATTAATCTTTCTAAAATTTGCCAAACGCTCCGCTTCACTTTTTAGCTTTGAAGCACTCACTATCACCAAATCAGGTACTTCTACATTATGAAGATTTTGATTATTGACTTTATGAGTCGAAACAGGGACTAAAAAATCTTGATTTGAAAAAATAATAAACTCTTTGAGTGTTTTTGAAGCGACGCCAAAAACAACTTGCTGATTTTGAGTCGAATAAGTTTGATTCAAAGGCTCTTGTGGATTTGAAATATCCCAAATACGAAAATCAACGTTTGGTTTTTCAAGTACAAAATTGACTGAAGGAAAATTTAAGCTTTCGATTGAGCGAAAAGAACTTTGCTGATTGTATAATTTCAGTGTTCTTTTGGCCTGAATACTTAAAAAATTCAAATAGGAACTTCCATAAGTAAGTGATTTCAAATCGTAAGTTAATGATACTTTTACGGATGAAGTATTGACAAAATTGTTGGAACTGATGTCAAAACTTTGGCTTGCCAAAGTTCCTTTATAATCGTAGCGGTCGGTACTGATAGCCGTAAGCGGAATACTTCCCAAACTTTGTTCATTGGCTTTCAAAAGCATTGCCGTCTGTCCATACGCTGCTGCTGCCAGCGAACACCTAAATTTTATGGAAGTATTAGCTACAATACCAGGCAAATCAAAAGTAAAATCTTGTGTTTTGCTACTGGCAAACTCTTCGCCAAACCATTCTCTTCCAGAGCCTGCAAAGGGAGCTTGAGCTAAAATATTTTTTTGGTCAACTTCATGAAAAACATAATCGTCATAAACTGAAATATTTTGTGTAGCATTCAAGGAGGCTTGGTTTTGTACTCGTAAACCTTTAGTATCAGCAAGCGTCAAAAAGTAAAAAGTAGTATCTGAATATAAGTTTACTTGATGCTTAAAAGTACGATTGGTTGAATCCAAATTAATAGCGTGAGAGCTTTGTCCATAAAACAAAATATAGTCTTGACTATCAAATTTCCCATCATTTTCACCTTCAATAAAAATACGATTTTCGATTAAATCATTCGGGCGACTCGTCCGATTACTCTGTGGCAACATTGTCCCACCGTTTCCGTAAAGTTTGATATTTTGTGGATTGATAGTAGATAAATCAAAGCCATTTTTTTGAAGAAAAGCTGCATCCAAGCGATAAACACCTGTATTGAGAAGTCCAATTTTAATCCAGTTTCCTTTCGCTAAAACTGAATTCTGTGCATACCCATTTTGAAGATTGAGTATTAAGAGTAAAAGAATGAAACTATTTTGTACTATTTTTTTCAAAGCGATACTTATTTTCAATGTTTTAAACGAGTACTACCTCAAAAAATTATACTTTTTTCACCATTGCAATCGCTGAAACTACGTATCGTTTTCCATTGGTTTTATCAGTACATAAATATCGAGTACGCCGTAATTCTCCTTTTTCAAAATGTCTGCCATTTAATTCAAAAATTGCTCCAGCTTCGAGATGTGCCAGTACAATTTTTTCATCTTCATTTTGCTCATCAAAATTTCTTAATGCTTTTACCAAAGCTGAATTGCTTTGAGTGGTTGCAGATGGGTTTTGCAAATAAGTCGCCAAAGGTTTTATAATATCAAGTGGTAAAACTTCTTCTGTCAGCAGAGGGAGAAACAACTCACGAAAATACTTTTTCCATTCTTTTCCATGTGGTTGAGGCTTATTTCCAAACTGTTTGAAAGTGGCTAAATGAGCCACTTCATGAATATAAGTCACCAAAAAAGCATAGGGATTCAAGTCACCATTAACGGTTATTTTATGCCCTCTGTCTTTTCTATAAGAATAATCGCCCAATTTAGACTGTCTGGAACGAGTAATCTTAAAATTGAAGCGGTACTTATCCCACAATTCCCAACAATAATCAACAGTGGAAGCAGGAAAGTATTGTTGAAAAATTTCTACGTCTTTTTTCATTTCATTAATATACAAAAAAACCTCGTTGACTTCTATATTGAAATTAACGAGGCAATAAAAAAGCCTTAACTAAGTTAAGGCTTTTTCTTTTCCAGAAGGAAACTGATAATTACTTAGCAGCTGAAGTATCAGCAGCAGCAGTATCAACAGCAGCAGCAGTATCAACAGCAGCAGTAGTATCAACAGCTACAGTGTCAGTTGTAGTAGTTTCAGCTTTCTTTTCTGAACAAGCAGCTAATGAAATCATACCAGCTACTAAAGCGAATGCAAAAAATTTCTTCATTTCGTTGTGATTGGGGTTTGTTTGATACAAATTTATGTACAACTTTTATTTCATGCAAGTATTTGCAAATAAATTTTAAGTATTTCTTAATAATTGGCTGAAATTCTTTGTTTTTGTGCATTATTTAGCGAAATAATACAATTCAAAACCTAAATTTCTTTAATTTTTAATAAGATTTTATAAATTCAAGCAATTTAAAATCAACTAAAAATAAAATTATTTATTAAAATAATACAATTATTCACTTCATCAACTTTTTCAATCGCACATAAAAACCTGTATTCTTAAAAGTAAAAGTTTTATGCAATGTGTAATTGGAGATAAAACTAAAAGCGTTACCAATCAAATGACAAGTTAATTGATTGACATTGATTACTTTAGTTGAGAAAGGAATGAGAAAATGAAATACTTTGAAATAATGGTTGGAGATTTTGTAAGAATAGGTAGCAAAAAACCAAGTGACTCCTCCGGAGAAAGTTGCTACCATGAGAAATTTTACCATTTCTCGGCGGGTTTGACTTGATTGTCGGGCATTGAAAGCAAAAAGCTTTGTGAGGATAAACCCGACAATCAAGGAGATGAAGTACGAAGGAGTAATACTTGCTTCGTAAGTCATCAAAAACCAAGCTTGTAATAGACTACTGCATAGTAATTGAACGATAACACCCGTTCCTGCTACTAAAAAGTAAACGATTAAATCTTTTTTATTAAGTAATTTAGAATGCGACAAGATTAAAAGATATTTTTAATTAAATCTGGTGCAACGCCTAAAAGAATGGTTAAAGCCGTTGTAACAATTAATGTGAACTTGTATAGAGGAGAAATTTCAATTTTTTCGGTATTGCCTGATTTCATATAAGCCGCAATAATCGGTTTAAAGTAATAGTAAATACCTACTGACGACATTAACACGGCTATCACTAAAAGTCCTTTGAAAAGTACTGAAGGATTTGAGAAGGCATCGCTGAATATAAAAAACTTACCAAAGAAACCTGCTGTTAATGGAATTCCTGCTAAAGACAACATTGATACTGTCAGAACGAAAGCTAAGAGTGGATTATTTTTGGCAAGTCCATTAATTGCATCAAAACTTTCGTCAGGCTTACCATCTTTTGATTTAGATTCCGCTACTACAATCAACACTGCAAAGGCAGTAATCGTAGCAATTGAATAAGCTAAAGAGTAAAATAAGATTGAAGAATTAGTTTCTGGTCTTTTAGCTAAAACTGTAATTAATAAATAACCTGCATGAGAAATACTTGAGTATGCCAACATTCTTTTAAAGCTTTGTTGATAAACTGCGGTAATATTTCCAATCAATAAAGTTGCTCCGACAATGTACACTAATGGATTTCCCCATAAGCCATAAGTAGCAGGGAAAGAAATAGATAATAAGCGATAAGTAGCCGCTACACCAGCCGTTTTTACAACTGTTGACATAAATGCGGTAAAAATACTTGGAGCTCCGTCATAAACATCTGGTGTCCAGAAATGAAATGGTGCAGCAGAGATTTTGAAAAGTAAGCCCACCATCATTAAAATAATACCAGCATAAAGTAAAGGCCCATAAGCACCACCCATCTGAGCTTTGGCTAAACTAACTCCTGCACCAATGCCATGAATGCTAAATGAACCCGTTGAACCATATACCAATGCTACACCAAACAACAAAATACCCGTAGCAAAAGAACCCATCAAAAAGTATTTTAATGCTGCTTCGTTTGAACGCAAGTTACGCTTATCAGAACCTGTAAGTACATACATTGAAACAGAAAGGATTTCTAATCCTACAAAAAGCATAATCAGGTTTTCAAAAGTAACCATCATAATTGCACCCACAGCCGAAAATAGCATGATTGCATAATACTCTGCTGGATGTGAATGTTCATCATCATCTCCAAAGCTTCGAGAAATTGCAACAACCAAAAGTGTGGACAATAGAATAATAGAAACAAAATTGACTGAAATATTATCGGTTTTCAACATATTGTTGAACCAATAGTACTCGTGATTCCAGTCAGCAAAGTTTAATCCAAGGGAAATAAGGATAAAAATCAGCGTTGCTGGTAACAAGATTTTACGGTTATTTAAAAACCCTAAAAACAGATTTGTAATCCCGAAGAGTGATAATGCTATAATTGCGTTCATATTTCAAATTTGAAGATTTGATGCTTGGAAGTATTCGATACGCTTTATTGAAAAGACTTTTCTCTTTTCAATATTTCAAATTGTCCAAAATCAAATTATTTGATGATTGATAATAATTGGCTAACGGCTGGTTCAGTTACTTTTAAAAATATATTCGGCGCTACTCCCAAAGCAATCACTAAGAATGATAATGGGAATAATACGATTTTTTCATTGAATGTTAAATCTGCAAAACCTTCAGTAATACCTGAAGTAACACCAAACATAGATTTTTGTACCATTCTAAGCATATAAACAGCTCCTAAAATAATGGTTAAACCTGCTACTGCACCTATCCAAACATTATATTCATAAACTCCTTTTAATAAAAGAAATTCGCCTACAAAACCATTTGTCAGAGGTAAAGCCACAGAGCCTAACATAAGAATTATAAAGTAAACCGTTAGGTTTGGCGTAGATTGAGTAATACCGCCTAAACGAGACAATTCTCTCGACTGTGTGCGTTGTTGAATAATTTCAACAATAAAAAATAAACCTACTACATTGATACCGTGTGCTAACATCTGAATTAATGCACCTTGGATACCATCAATATTTCTTGAGAAAATCCCTGCTGACATTAAGCCTACGTGTGCAAAAGAAGAATAAGCAATTAAACGCTTCATGTCTTTTTGCTGAATGGCGATAATTGAACCATACACGATACCAGTTACAGAAAGAATAATGGCTACAAATCCCCACTTATCTACTCCTAAAGGAACAATTGGTAAAACAAAGCGAATTAAGCCATAAACCCCCATTTTCAACATAATACCTGATAATAACATTGTACCCGCTGTCGGAGCTTCCTCATAAGTATCTGGTTGCCAAGTATGAAAAGGGAAAAGTGGCATTTTGATAGCAAAAGCAATAAAGAACGCTCCAAACAAATAGCTTTGTGTTTCTACATCCAATACTCTTGCTGCTTGATACAAAGCACTAATATCAGCAGTATGTGTGCCTGGTGTTAATAAGTACAAGTACACCAATGCTAAAAGCATGAACAAAGAACCAAAAATAGTATAAACGAAAAATTTGAAGGTTACTTTAATTCTGTTTTCTCCTCCCCAAATGGCTGCAATGAAATATACTGGAATCAATGCGGCTTCAAAGAAGAAATAGAAAAGGAAAGCATCTTTGGCAGTAAATACGCCTACTAAAGCTGCTTGCATAAATAAAATCAATGCAAATAAAGTAGAGGCATTTTTATAATTATTCCCAAAAGTTGAGAGAATAATAAAAGGAACCATCAAAGTAGTAAGAAATACCAATATCAAACTGATACCATCTACGCCAACAGAGAACTTAATTCCTGCTGAATGAATCCAGTCATAGCTTACACTAAATTGTGAAGTAGCATCAGGGACAAATGAACTATATAAGTACGCTCCTAAAGCCAACTCAGCAAAAGCTGATACAACGGCAACGGTCTTAGCGGTTTCTCCCTTTACAGCTAATGTAATTAGCCCTGCAATAATGGGAAGAAGAATGAGAGAAAGTGTTAGCATATTTTATGTTTCAATCGGATTTGTAATGAGCAAATCTTTCAATGTAATTAATCGTCTTTAATCTATCCCAATAAAAAACTTTTCAAACTCCAAACTAAAATAACGGCAATTGATAAAACCATGGCAAAAATGTAATAGCCTGTTGTACCGTTTTGTAGTAAGCGAGCTTCTGATGACAGGTTTTTCACAGTTTTTCCAACGCCTTCAACAATTAAATCTATTACTAAAAATTCAATTACTCCACTAAAGAAGTTTGAAAGTGCTGAGATTGGTTTTACAAAAAGAGTATTATACAATTCGTCGATATAATATTTATTGTAAATAACTTTTTGCAAGCCTGATTCCTGACCGTCTGCTAATGGTACATTTTTCTTCACAACATAAACAAAGTATGCTACGCCTGCTGAAAGAAGTGCTGCCACTACCGACACAATCATTAAAGTAATTTCAAGAGATTCATCAACCGCTACATGTTCAATATTTGACTGAGCGAATAATGGAGCCATAAATTCTGCTAAACTTGCGTGACCTCCAAAAATATGTGGCAAATTAAAGAATCCACCTATCGCTGAAAGTACTGCTAAAATCATCAAAGGGGCTGTCATCGCAATTGGTGACTCGTGCAAATGATGTTCTTGCTCTTCTGTTCCTCTAAATTCACCAAAGAAAGTAAGGAATAACAAACGGAACATATAGAAAGATGTCATTATCGAACCAAATACACCAAAAGCCCACATTAATTTATTGTGTTCGAAAACGTGTGCTAAAATTTCATCTTTTGAGAAGAAACCTGCAAAAGGAGGAATACCAGAAATAGCAATCGTTGCAATCAAGAAAGTAATAAAAGTGATTGGCAATTTCTTGCGAAGACCACCCATTGAACGAATATCTTGTTCATCAGACATCGCATGAATTACAGAACCTGCTCCTAAGAATAAAAGTGCTTTGAAGAAAGCGTGTGTCATTACATGGAAAAATGATGAAGAGTAAGCCATTACACCAAGTCCCATAAACATATAGCCTAACTGCGAAACCGTTGAGTAAGCCAATACTTTCTTAATATCATTTTGGAAAAGACCAATCGAAGCAGCCAATAAAGCTGTTGCTAAACCTACCCAAGCTACAATATCAAGTGTTTCTGGTGCTAATGAATACATGATATTCGAGCGAATAATCATATAAATACCTGCTGTAACCATTGTTGCTGCGTGAATCAAAGCAGACACAGGTGTTGGCCCAGCCATCGCATCTGGCAACCAAGTATATAATGGAATTTGAGCCGATTTACCCATTGCTCCTACAAATAAAAGCAAGGTAATATAAAACAAAGTTTTATCTCCAGAAGAATATCCTCCATCTACCACTTTGCTAAATACTTCTGCATATTCAACAGAACCAAAATTGCTGATAATTAAGAAAATACCCAACAAGAAGCCCAAGTCACCGATACGGTTCATGATAAAGGCTTTACGAGCGGCATCTCCGTAATTGCTATTTTTGTTCCAGAAGCCAATAAGTAGATAAGAACAAAGTCCTACTCCTTCCCAACCAATGAACATTACGACATAGTTAGAACCCAAAACTAACAAAAGCATGAAAAACAAGAAAAGGTTGAGGAAAGCGAAAAACTTACCAAAACCTTCATCGTGGCTCATGTAGCCAATTGAGTAAATATGGATTAATGTTCCAACGCCAGTAATAATCAAAAGCATCAACAATGAAAGTTGATCTAATTGAAATGACATTGAAATATTCAACGTTCCAACGGTAATCCAGTCGAAAAGATGAACGATTTGCGGCTGACCGTCAAAACCTAAGTAGAGTGTCAAGGCACAAGCAAAAGAAGCAAATGCAGCTCCTGAACTAATTAGTCCAGCCAAAGATTTTGGAACATGACGAAATCCGATTCCATTAATAAGGAAACCGATTAAAGGAAAAAGAGGAATGAGTGTAATTAGAGACATAATTCTAATTTGAAAGTTTTCTAATTTGAAAATGATAACGTTTTAAATTGGAAGATTACCATTTCAATTTATTCAACAAACCAACATCAATTGTCTGGATGTTTCGATAAATCATCACGATAATAGCCAAGCCCACGGCTACTTCTGCCGCAGCTACTGCCATGATAAAAAATACAAAAATTTGCCCAGTAGGGTCAGCTTTGTAAGACGAAAATGCTACCAACAATAAATTAACAGCATTTAGCATCAATTCAACCGACATGAAGATAATGATAGCGTTGCGGCGAGTTAAAACGCCAATAATTCCGATGCAAAATAATGCTGTACTGAACCAAACATAATAGTTCAAAGGTATTTCTCGGATAACATCAGGTATTTGTTGCATGAGTATTGCGTTTCTGCTTGAGAACTTATATTAAACGAAACTTGTTTTCTAATTCAAAAACTCTAATTCTGATTCTTAAAAGGTATTTTGCAAAACTTATCAGCAAAATTAAGGAAAAACTGATAAAAGCATAAAATCTAAAGACAAAAGATAGCTTTATTCTAAGATTGATTTTCGGAATTGGATTACCTACTGTTAAAAGCCCTTAGTTTTATTTCTGTTAGCTTTCTTTTGGTATCCATCGGAAAATCACCCTTCATCATCCAATCATAATAAGAAGGTTCTTCTTTTAATACTTGTATAACTGGCTTTCCTGCGTGTTTTCCGAAATTAATAATTTCTATTCCATCTTTATTGAAAGCCATTCTTTGAGCAAAATCAACCAATTTAGACGAAGTGATTTCATGCAAAGCATCCATATCGTTTTTCACAGGTTCTATTTCTACACCATTGCTGTCTTTAATTTTTACGCCTTCGTAATACTTTACTTGGGCATTTAGTACTTCTAAAGTAGCAATAGTATCTGCTTCTGCCGAATGGGCATCTATTAATTCTTTTTTACAGTAAAATTTGTATGCAGCCGATAAAGTACGAGGCTCCATCAAATGAAATATGCGTTGTGCATCAATCAATCGGCGATTTTTTACATCAAAATCAATTTCATTTCTCAAAAATTCTTCGACTAAAATCGGGACATCGAAACGGTTTGAATTAAATCCTGCTAAATCACAACCTTCTAAAAACTGAGCCATCGACTTGGCTATTTGCCTAAAAGTAGGTTCGTTCTTTACATCTTCGTCATAGATACCATGTACTAAAGATGATTCTAAGGGAATGGGTATTTCGGGGTTGACACGGCGAGTCTTCACCGTTACTGTACCATCAATATTTGCTTTGGCAATACTGATTTCAACAATACGGTCTTTTACGACATTGACTCCTGTCGTTTCCAAATCGAAAACGGCAAGTGGTTTACGGAGTTTGAGCTGATGGTTGAGCATATAGTTTAAAACCTCGGATAGAGGTTTTGCAAAGTTAGCCAAAATTAAATCTGAAACGAGTGAGAGTTTAAATTCTTCTTCCTATTTTTGAGAATTGATAACATTTCCAACTTGAAGTGCGTTACTCATCACAGGAGAAACAACCAATTATTAAATGAAACTTACACAATTCGTACAAGCCCTCAACGAAGAATTTTCACAGCAAACTTACGGCGAACGTCCCGAAGAATTATATGAACCTATTCGCTATTTAATGTCTTTAGGTGGAAAAAGACTGAGACCTTTAATGACACTAATGGCAACCGCCTTATTTACAGACGATTGGCAAAAAGCCATTAAACCTGCTTCTGCCGTTGAAGTTTTTCATAATTTTACTTTGATGCACGATGACATCATGGACAAAGCTCCTTTGAGAAGAGGAAAAGTAACTGTACATGAAAAATGGAATGAAAATATCGCTATTCTTTCTGGCGATGTGATGTTGGTGCAGGCTTATGAATTATTGATGTTTGTTGAAGATGATAAATTCAAAAAAGCTTTAAAAAGATTTAATCGTACTGCAGCAGAAGTTTGTGAAGGACAACAATTAGATATGAATTTCGAAAATCGTGAAAACGTTAGCGAAGAGGAGTATCTGGAAATGATTAAACTAAAAACTTCTGTTTTACTTGGTTTTGCTTTAGAATTAGGAGGAATTATTGGTGGAGCAAGTGATAAATCTTGTCATTTACTTTATGAAATCGGTTTAAATGTGGGGCTGGGTTTTCAATTGAAAGATGATTTATTGGATGTTTATGGCGACCCAGAAAAATTCGGAAAACAAGTAGGTGGCGATATTATCTCCAACAAAAAAACGTTCATGCTGATTGAAGCATTGGAAAAAGCCGAGGGCGAAACGGCTGTTGAACTCAACAAATGGCTTTCGTTGAAAGAGTTTGATAGTGCAGAAAAAGTAAAAGCAGTAACTGCCATTTATGATACTTTAGGAATCAGACAAGTAGCTGAAAACAAAATAAATGCTTATTTCGACAAAGCTTTTGAGGCTCTTAATATCTTGAAAGTTGATGAAGAGCGTAAAGCTGTTTTACGAAGCTTTGCAGAAACTTTGATTGATAGAGAGGTTTAATGTATTTTTGTATGAAATTAATCGGCAGTCGAACCAAACGTTTCGACTGCCTTTGTTTTTCACGAAAAATAATACCACTGAGTCGTTTTATTTAAAAAAATAAATGAAACGTTCTCCTTAAAACCAAAGATGTTTCCCTTTGAATGAACCTTTTGACTTTCAAAAAAATTAACCTCAAAACTCATCTTTAATAACTCATAATATTATGTCATTAACACTCATTTTTATTGTCTTAACTGTGGCTCTTAGCTTTTATGCTTGGAACAATTCGCATATTATGAATAAATGGATTATGAATCCATATTCAGTTTATCGTCATAAAGAGTACTATCGTTTTTTAACTGCGGGTTTTATTCATGCAGATTATGGACATTTACTTTTTAATATGCTGAGTTTGTATTTCTTCGGAGACGTAGTTGAGTTTTATTTCACTCGGGTTTTTGGCGAAAGTACAGGCATTATTTATTATGCAGTTTTGTACTTGGGGGGAATTCTTGCAGGAGGTATTCCGGGATTTATGGATAATAAAAACAATTCATATTATAATGCTTTAGGGGCATCAGGAGGTGTTTCGGCGGTAGTGTTTTCAGCTATTTTATTCGACCCACTTTCTAAAATTTATATTTATTTTGCTATTGGTCTTCCGGGCTTTATTTATGCTATTTTGTACTCGGCTTATTCATATTATATGTCGAAGAGAAATTTGGATAATATCGGTCACTCGGCTCACCTTTGGGGTGCAGGTTTTGGAGTAGTGTTTACATTGCTTTTAAAACCCTCTTTGTTTATGCACTTTATTAACCAAATTCTAAGTTGGAGTCTGTAATTTTATCATTTCATTCAAGACAATTACTCCAACTTAAAACTTCTCGTTGATAATTTAAAGAGTAAGTATTAAGAAATAAAATTAGATTGTATCAATAATTGAATTTACGAATCGTCTGATAATAAGACTCATAGCTTACAGCTAATTGCTCATAGCTACTTATCATTTATGCAAAAAAGAAAAATTGCCATTTTAGGCTCAACGGGTTCTATCGGAACGCAAGCCTTAGAAGTAATAAAAGCCAACGAAGACATCTTCGAGGTTGAAGTATTAACCGCACAGAATAATGCCGATTTACTGATTGAACAAAGTTTAGCATTCAAGCCCAATTGCGTTGTGATTGGCAACGACAATTTGTATGACAAAGTACATTCAGCTTTAGACGCCGCAGGAATTAAAGTCTATGCTGGAGCAAAAGCCTTGGAGTCGGTAGTACAAATGGAAAGTATTGATATTGTACTTACTTCAATGGTAGGCTATGCGGGTTTGTTGCCAACTATTAAAGCCATTGAAGCTGGCAAACATATCGCACTTGCTAATAAAGAAACTTTGGTTGTAGCTGGCGAATTAATTACAAAATTAGCTCAAGAAAAAGGCGTAAATATTTATCCTGTCGATTCAGAACATTCTGCTATTTTTCAGTGTTTGGTCGGTGAGTTTCATAACCCTATCGAAAAAATCATTCTTACGGCTTCTGGTGGCCCATTCAGAGGAAAAAAACGAGAAGATTTATTAAACGTTACCAAAGCTCAGGCTCTGAAACACCCCAACTGGGTAATGGGTGCAAAAATCACGATTGATTCAGCCAGTTTGATGAACAAAGGTTTGGAAGTGATTGAAGCCAAATGGTTGTTTGGTTTGAAAGCCTCACAAATAGAAGTAATTGTACATCCGCAGTCTATTATTCACTCTTTGGTGCAGTTTGAAGATGGGTCTATCAAAGCACAAATGGGTTTGCCAGACATGAAATTGCCTATTCAGTTTGCTTTAGGTTTTCCGAATAGACTAAAATCAGATTTTCCTCGTTTCGAGTTTCTAAAGTATCCATCTCTCACATTTGAGCAACCCGATACAAAAACATTTCGTAACTTGCACTTAGCTTTTATAGCTATGGACAAAGGCGGAAATATTCCTTGTATCATGAATGCCGCCAATGAAATTGCTGTTGAAGCATTTTTACAAGACAAAATTGGTTTCTTACAGATGTCAGACCTTATCGAAACTTGCATGGATAAAGTAACATTTATACAAAATCCGAGTATTGATGATTATATTCAAACAGACCAAGAAACTCGAAAATTAGCACAAACGCTAATTTAATTACTTATCATTTAAAACTTAAAACAACAATCGTAAACAATTCATTTTGAATACTTTACGAAACAACACTTAACAAATGGATGGTTTAATAAAGCTTGCACAGTTGATTTTAGGACTGTCAATTTTAGTAAGTTTACACGAATTCGGGCATTATATTACAGCAAAATGGTTCAAAATGCGTGTAGATAAATTCTACCTATTTTTTGATTTTCTTTTTCCAGTACCTACTGTTTGGAATTTTGCTCTATTCAAAAAGAAAATTGGTGATACTGAATACGGTTTAGGTTGGTTTCCGCTTGGAGGTTATGTTTCTATTGCCGGAATGATTGATGAAACACAAGATGCGTCAAAACTTTCTGCCGTTCCTGAACCTTGGGAATTCCGTGGAAAACCAGCTTGGCAACGCTTAATTGTAATGCTTGGGGGTATTATCGTGAATGTACTTTTGGGTATCGCTATTTTTTGGGGTATCAATTACAAATTAGGAAATAACTACATTTCTAAAGATGAATTAAATAAAAATGGTATTTATGCTGGTACGCTTGCACAAGAAGTTGGTTTCAGAACTGGCGATAAAGTACTGAAAGTAAATGGCAAAGACCTTAAAGAATTCAAGGATATTCCTGATGCCATTCTTGATAACGACCTTTATTACACTGTAGAACGTAACGGAAAACAAATTGACGTCTTTATTCCTGCAAAGTTTTTAAATAAGCTTTCTGATGAAAAAGACCAGTTTGTTCAGCCATTACAGCGTTTTTCAATAGCCCAAATTCAAAAACCAACAAAGCCTTCAATCATTGCTCAATTCTTCACTAAAATTAAAAGCTTTTTTGGAATCAAAACACCAGAACCAGAATTTCCAGCCTATAAAGCAGGTTTGAAAGAAGGTGACAAAATTGTGAGTTTGAACGGAAAACCTGTCGTATTTTTCCAATTATTTAAAGATAATTTAGAAAAATATTCTGGAAAGGAAGCTACTTTAGAGATTGAAAGAAATGGAAAAGTTTTCACGAAAGTAATTAAATTGACAAAAGATGGTAAATTAGGCTTCATTCCTAATCTTATCATAAAAATATCTCACGAAGAATATACCATTGGCGAAGCCTTCTTTGTTGGTGTTGAAGAAGCTTTTGATGTTATTGTAAAAAATGTAAAAGGCTTCAAAAAGATTTTCTCGGGCGATGTTCGTGCAGATAAAGCTTTGAGTGGACCATTTGAAATTGCAGATTTGTATGGATCACAATGGAATTGGTTAAATTTCTGGTCATTAACAGGTTTACTTTCAATGGCTTTGGCATTTATGAATTTCTTGCCAATTCCTGCACTTGATGGCGGACACGCTTTGTTCTTACTATATGAAATCATTACGGGTCGTCCACCGTCAGAAAAAGTATTAGAAAGAGCCCAACAAGTAGGTACTGTCATCTTGTTAGCTTTAATGGTCTTTGTTTTAGGAAACGGTGCATTTAAAACATTTTTCCCTATCGCTAAATAATGAAAAACAACCATAAAAATATCTTAAAACCTGCTCAGACGCTTCGTCTTGGCAGGTTTTTACTTTTAGGTATCATCTTACTTTCAAGTGCTTTCAGAAGTAATGATACCGCTTTACACGCATTTCATACCAGCCTCACAGAAATGCGTTATAATACTAAAAGCAAAGGTTTTGAAGTAAGCCTAAGAGTATTTACTGATGATTTAGAAAAAGTACTGTCGCACGATAATCAGAACAAGAAAATCGTAATTGAAAACAACGACAACAACGATGCTTTGGTAGAACAATACCTGAAAAAGCATTTCATGCTCGTAAATGCTAAAAATCAGCTAAAGGCGTTGCAGTACGTTGGAAAAGAAAAAGAAGGAGACGCTACTTGGATTTATCTGGAAATCCCTTTGAATGAAGCGGTTGCTGGTTTAAAACTGAAAAATGATGTATTTATTGATATGTACGACGACCAAACAAACATTGTAAACGTGTTTGTTCAAGAGGATAAAAAGTCATTTATTTTTAATGCTAAAACGAAAATATTCACAATTGATTTTCAGTAGCACGAGTTTCCAATTTCTGTAACACGAGTTTTCAACTCGTAATAAAGCCAAACAATTTACAACTCGTCACTTTTTTGGTTTAATATCAAGAGTAAATCACGTTTAATCCCCATCCACGGCTGATTGAGATTTAAGGTTTCAACCCTAATTTGATGTTGCTCAAAAGTATAAACAAGGCTTATACTTTTCTGAACAGTAGGGTACAACAAAATTCCTTCGGCTTGTGGGTATTGCTGGTTTTTCAAGTACGCAAACAATTGATAAAGATGCTGAGAATGTATTTTTTCTGAATCGTAAAAATGCTGAAGTGTTTCGGTATAATACTTGGCATCAATAATAATCTTTCTGTTTTCGGGCAATAGAATCGAAATATCTGTTTGCATTTTGGGTAAAAACTGCATCGAATCTCCCACAAATTGCCAATGTACATCTTCCCGAAAAACCTTTGCTTCGGGTACTTCTATTTTATAAAAATTACGGACAAATTCTTCAAAAAGTCTTGCCATTTGGCGTTCATCTCTCAGAAAATCTTTGAATTTTACTTCACCCGTTTTTTCATGAATCATCAAATTTTGATGCAACAATTCACAAACATTCAACAAAAAAAGATAATACTGATTGTTTCTATGAATGCGTACTTGCGTAAAAGTATCATTTCGAATAAAGATTGAATCTATTTCCGTAAAACGAAACAAGACTGATTGTACTTCCTTTTTGAGCTTTTTATCAAGTGTCGGTAATTTTATGAGGTGCTGTAAAGAAGTTTTCAGGATTTGATTTGGTAAAATATTCGCCGAAAGTTCATCAAATTCACACATAGCTAAACCTTGCTGAAAGAGATTTTTCCGATAAGAATCATTAAAATTTACTCTTCCTTTAATGCCTTGATAGAGATTTTGCTCAGTAATATATTGTTTTTCTAAACCTCTATTGAGCAACAATTTTGTTCCTTTCAATAAAACCTTTGCCAATAAATTGGGCAAATCGGGTACTTCGATAGCCGAAATATTTACCAAATCTCTTTCCTCCAGCCGATTCCAAGCGTAGCAAAGTAAATAGTAAATGTTTTCAATAGGAATCATTGGAGTGATGAGTTTTGAATGCGGAATGTGGAGTAAATGCTATTGTGGATTTGGGATTTTGGATTTCGGATAAAAACAGTTTTATTCTCGATTAATCTTAACTCCAACATCTGAAATAAGTAAAATGATAAAAAAAGCAAAAAGCTCATAGCTCATTACTCAAAGCTGAAAGCTAAAAATCAATTAACTTCTTAATCTCATTTCTCACTTTATCTTCATTATCAAACCAATACTCTTCTAAAAGTGGAGCAATTTCGAGGTTTATAATTCTTCGATACCACTTCCGAACATCGTCGCCTTCGGTGAAAGTCGAAAAATAACTATGTCCAATCTGAAAGCCTTTTTGCAGGTTTTTATCGTTGGCAATTACTTGATTCAATTGTGAAATCACTTTACAGATTTTCTCAGCAAACAATTTGTCAATACCTTTCTGCGACAAGTAATGAATAAACTTTTGGTTGAAAAGTGGCTCTAAAGTAACAAAAGCAAAACGGCGGCGTAAAGCATAATCTATCATCGCCAAAGAGCGGTCTGCGGTGTTCATCGTACCAATAATGTACAAATTATCAGGTACATAAAACGGTTCTGAGTCTTTATCGCCATAAGTTAAAGGCATTTCGTTGGCTCTTCCACGTTTGTCGGCTTCAATCAAAAGTAAAAGTTCACCAAAAATTTTACTCAAATTGCCACGATTGATTTCATCAATAATAAAAAAATGGTCGATACCTGCATTGCGTTGAGCTTGTCGGCAAAACTCATAAAATACGCCATTTTTCAACTTAAAACCTCCGTCGCCGTCTGGTCTTAAACCTTGAATAAAGTCTTCATAAGTATATGATTGGTGAAACTGAACCATTTTGATTCGGGAATCATCTTGCGTTCCGACCAAAGTGTAAGCCAAACGCTTGGCAACAAAGGTTTTTCCTACACCCGGAGGGCCTTGTAGAATGATATTTTTTTTGTATTTCAGCGTTTCAAGTATTTCTTCAAACTGCTCTTCGTCCATAAATAAATCGACTAAAGCATCTTTTCTTTCATAAGGAATCAGCACATCTTCACTAATCATCGCTTCTTTTTGGGCATCAATCATGGCTTGAATTGCCTCAAATTCCTCTTCCGTAATTTTGAATAAACTTCCTTGATTGTTTTTTAATACTTCTGAATCTTTAAAAAATTGCAGTGATTTAAGCTCAACCCAATCAATTGGCTCAGGAACACGCTCTTTCATTTTGAAAGTAATGATTTCTCCTTGTCGAGGGTCAAAATGAAGAGTTTCGGTAATTTCAAAAATAGCCTTTATCTGCTTGACTGGAGTAGATTCATATCCAATGACTAAATCCCCTTTTCTAACAGCTTCGAAATACTTATAAATACGTCTTTTATGGTCAAATTCATTATGAGAAGTATATGACTGTACTTGTTCAAGCTTGAACGAGTCAATTGACCAAATACGAGGATTGGCATTAAGCCACCAGTAATTTCTAACGTTTTGTTTAGGCATTTTTAAAAAATATTTATACAAATATAGGCAAAAAAAACAGCCTGAAATCGAGAAGAAATCAGGCTGTTTTTTCAAGAATTATTTTTATCCATTTAATTCGATTGGCTCGCTGTGGTCATTCAGAAATTTAAAATCTGTAATTCCAAAAGAAGTATCCTGAATCAAATTTACCCATGTTTTATATTTAAAGAACCACTTCATACGAATAGAAGGGAAACCTTTAGTAAAATAAGCGTGTAAAAATGGATGTAATAAAATCGTTGGTTTTTTCTCGTTTTGCTTTTCAAGGATATGCTCAAGATGATGCTCGATAATATCTGAAATCGCAATACTCGCTGTAATTTTTCCTGTTCCACCACAAGTAGGACAATTTTCCGCCGTGACAACGTTCATTTCTGGACGAACACGCTGACGAGTAATTTGCATCAAGCCAAACTTCGTCAAAGGTAAAATTGTGTATTTCGAGCGGTCGGTTTTCATTTCCTCCTTCATGATGTCTTGAATAAGCTTTTTATTTTCAGCTTTCTTCATATCAATGAAGTCGATAACGATAATTCCGCCCATATCTCGTAGCCTCAACTGACGAGCAATCTCTTTTGCGGCTTCACGGTTTACGCTCAGAGCGGTTGCTTCCTGACCATCCTCATTGTTTGATTTATTACCAGAGTTCACATCTATTACGTGCAAAGCTTCAGTATGTTCAATGATAAGATAGCCACCCTGCGGCAAACTTACTGAGCGACCAAACAACATTTTCAGTTGCTTTTCGATACCCAATTGTTCAAAAACTTTGTTTTTGCCTTGATGTAGTTTCACAATTTTTTCCTTTTCAGGAGCAATATTTGAAACATAATTGCGGGCTTCTTGAAACAATTCGGGCGTATCAACTACAACGCTATCAAAATTTTCGTTTAATAAATCACGCAACATCGAAGTTGCACGGCTCATTTCACCAATTATTTTGTCACGAGGTTTTGCACTTTTCAGTGCTTTCATACCAGCATCCCATTTAGCGATAGATTCACGGAGGTCTTTGTCCAATTCTTCTACCTCTTTTCCTTCGGCTACTGTTCTTACGATTACGCCAAAATTGGCAGGTTTAATCGAAGACATCAACCGCTGTAAACGCTGACGTTCTGCTTTTGCAGTGATTTTTTTTGAGATGTTTACGCCATTTGAAAAAGGCACTAAAACCGTATAACGACCTGCAATAGAAATATCACAAGACAAACGAGGGCCTTTTGTGGAAATGGGTTCTTTCACGACCTGCACTAAAATTGGCGTATTTTTGCTTAATACTTTATCAATTTTATCGTGTTTGTCAATCTCAGGTTCTAACTTAAAGTTATCTAATCGTCCAGACTGTAATCTTTCAGCGATAACCTCTTTCGTAAATTTGTTTAGGGAATTGACATTGGGGCCTAAATCGTGGTAATGAAGGAAAGCATCTTTCTCATAACCAATATCAATAAAAGCGGCGTTCAATCCCGTAACCATCTTCTTGACTGTTCCGAGATAAATATCTCCGACAGAAAAGTGTGGTTCGGACTCCTCTAAGTGGTATTCCACAATACGCTTGTCTTGCAACAAAGCAATGCGGTCACCTTTGGGAGTCGAATTGATAATTAATTCATTACTCACAGGTGATTAAAGCATTTAGAAATGAAAGAGATATGAAGGACGTGTTGTGTGAGTATGCTTTTGAACTAAGTCTTTAAAGAGATAATAAATTACAGAAATGTGCGAGCCTATTAAAAAAAGAATATTTCGATTTATAGATAGGAGAATTAAAACCACTTTTGGCAATAATTATTAAGGTTGGGTCTGTAATTTACACTTTTTAAATTGACTTTAATGTGGGTGACGTGATTTGGTTGAGCAAGTTATTTTACGTTTTATTTGATTGAAATTTTTCAATACAAACATGACAAAATCAATGATGTTTTGTCTTTCAGTAATACAAAATAATACAGTACGAAGATTAAAGTTTGATACTTACCAAGTATTATTCCCTTTTTTGATTCCCCTTTCTTACTTAATACTTTATGTATCAAAAACGACTGCATATCCCCAAAATGTCATGACCAATAATTACATAAAATATTGATTATAAACGGTTTATGTAATTAAGTTATTCTTTTAAGCAAACAATCTCACAAAAACAACAAAAACAGGCAAAGTCTCCTGATGGAATTTGCCTGTTTTTTGGGTACTAAGGCGAAAGGAAAAAGACTCGTAATAAAGATTTTACTTTACCTATTCCCTTATGCCTTAACTACTTCTTCTTATGTCTACTTTTTCTAAGACGCTTCTTTCTTTTGTGCGTTGAGATCTTATGTCTCTTTCTTTTTTTTCCGCAAGGCATGATTCTAAAAGGTTTTAATTGTTAAAAATATGTTTAATTTCTTTGTATTTCTGATGCTATGAAACTCAAAAAATAATATTTAATACTGCAATATTACTTTAATTTTGATAATATTTCATTCGCCGCTGATTTTTCTTGAGGGTCAGTACTATTGGCAAGTACTTTTTCAAGAATCGCCTGAGCCTCATCTTTTCTATCTAATTCAGCCAAACAGTACCCCAAATTAAGAGCCGCCTTTGAATTAGACGGGTTGTTCTTTAAAATTTGCTTGAAACGTTCAACTGCTTTTCCAAACTGATTTGAACGAATAGAAAGTACTCCTAAACTGAACAATGCTGGTTCGTAATCTGGTTCCTTTGCAATTACCTCTCTCAACATCAAAATCCCTTGCATTGGCGTTTGAGTCGATACATAAGTCATTGCCATGTTGGTTTTTGCCAACAAATTTTCAGGATTTTTCGCCAGAACTTTTGTAAAAATTTCTCTGGCCTTCTCCCCTAACACAGTCGTTTTCTCTGCTTGAAGCGAGTAGGTAAATGCTTCATAATACAAATTACCTGCTTTCATCAAGTTTTTTTCCGAGGGTTCGATTTTGGCTACTTCCTCAGCATAATAAGCAGCACTATCATAACGAGTGTAAGCTACAAACTTAGCGATGAGTTCATCGGCGGCTTTGAATTTTACCTTCGTATCACTGCTTTTCAAATAATTACTTCTCAACTTCTCAATCACCCCTTGTTGTTCTGGGCTCAAGGCTACTCCATGTGTTTCTGGGTTCTCCTGAGTTTCCGAACTTGTCTTTTTATCTCGATTAGCCATTGGTGCAGGGCTTTCTTGCGAAGATTGCTCCAACTTCTTTTTTTCATTACTTACTACTACTTTAGGCAAACTGTACAAGCCACCTACTAATCCGAAAGCAACGACAATAATGATGATAAAAGACTTTTGCATGATTTTTAACGGTTTGTTGACTTTACTGAAAATACTGATTGAATATCAACGATAATACCTCAGAAAAAGGCACACAAACGCTTAATTATTTTGCGTTAGATTTAACCTGTTCAACAAAAGTTTTTGCAGGCTTAAAACTTGGAATGTAATGTTCTGGAATCTCGATAGAAGTATTTTTTGAAATATTACGAGCAATTTTATGAGCTCTTTTCTTATTCACAAAACTTCCGAATCCCCTTACATAAATTGGCTCCCCATTTGAAAGGTTGTCTTTAACTACTGAAAAGAAAGACTCAATGGCACTTGATACATCTGCTTTGTCGATACCAGTTTTGTCTGAAATTTCTGCGATTACGTCTGCTTTAGTCACTTTTTGAAAATTTTAGGATTAATAAAAAATACGTTAAACAAATAATGAATGATTGCTTTTGGTACTGAAAATAACGGTAGAGTTCTCCTTGAATTTAGGAATGAAATCATTACTTTCGTAACCCCTTGATTATTAAGGGTCACAAAGGTACGGCTTTGGTTTGAATTATGAAAGAAACAAAAAATAAATATCCTAACTTTTTTTTTATAATTGCTTAATTGTTAGCTAATTGACAAAACACAAGTATATCAACAAGTACTAAAATTTTGGATATTTTCACGAAAAAATCCCTAATTCACCACCTTTTTGCCCAAAAAGCCGATTTACTCTTACACAAATTCACGAACCTTTGGAAAACAATTTCATCTCAAAAAAAATTAGTAGCTGGTATCTTCAACACAAAAGAGACCTTCCGTGGAGAAATACACAGAACCCTTATTACATCTGGTTGTCGGAAATTATTCTCCAACAAACAAGAGTTGTACAAGGTATGCCTTACTATTATAAGTTTATTGAAGCCTTTCCGACTGTCCAAGATTTAGCCAATGCCGACGAAAACGAAGTACTAAGACTATGGCAAGGATTGGGCTATTATTCACGAGCGAGAAATCTGCACAAAACCGCTAAAATGGTTTTAGAAAACTACGCTGGCGAATTTCCGAATACGTATCAGGAACTTCTAAAATTAAAAGGTGTAGGTACTTATACTGCGGCGGCAATTGCTTCTTTTGCTTTTGGTGAAAAAGTAGCCGTGTTGGATGGCAATGTTTACAGAGTACTCTCAAGAATATTTGGTGAAAGTACTGATATTTCAAGCAACGAAGCCAAAAAAGTATTTATGCAATTGGCTGAAAGTATTTTGCCAGACCAAGATGCCGCCACCCACAATCAAGCAATAATGGAATTTGGAGCTTTGCAGTGTACGCCTTCGTCGCCAAACTGTATGTTTTGTCCTTTAGCTATGGACTGTGTGGCAAATGCCAAAGGGCAAGTGGCAGCACTTCCTGTAAAATCTAAAAAAGTTAAAGTAAAAGAACGCTTCTTTCATTACTTTATCATTGAACAAAATGGTAATTTTGCCATGCGAAAAAGAGTTGGGAAAGATGTATGGGAAGGAATGTATGATTTTTACTTAAATGAATCTGACGAGAATATTCAAGAATTATCGTATCTTGCTTTGGAGGACAAATTCTTGGAAAAAATCTTAGAAAATTCACTAATCAAAAGAGAATCAAGTATATACACCCATATTCTTACACATCAAAAAATCCAAACCAAATTTTGGCATTTAGTTATTAATAACAACTTTCCATTACATTTGCCCACAGAATTGGATTGGTATTCGCTCAATGAAGTTGATGATTTACCAAAATCAACTTTAGTAAATAATTACTTGAGTTCGTTTGTGTTTGAATAAAAATATTTGAATAAATGCTATTGAAAAATACTTAGTCAGAACGAAATCATCTGATTTTATGGCTTTTACAAATTTGCAACTTATTCTATTTTTCAGTAAATTCACATAGGTTCTAAAACTAAAAAATAACTATTAACATGGCTGGCGTAAATAAAGTAATTCTTTTAGGACGTTTGGGGGCTGACCCCGAAGTGAGATCCTTACCAAGTGGCTCGAAAGTGACCACTTTCAACATTGCTACTTCTGAAGTCTATAATAATAAAGACGGACAAAGAGTAGAACAAACAGAATGGCACAGAATTGAACTTTGGGATAATTTAGCCAACATTGCCGAACAGTATTTACACAAAGGAGATTCGGTATATGTAGAAGGTAAAATTCGTACTGAAGAATATACAGATAAAGACAATATTAGCAGAAGAACCACCAAAATCAGAGGTACTTCTATGACTTTGGTAAGTACTAAGGGTGGCGGAACTGATAACGATGGAGGAGCGGCGAGCAGCCCAGCACCGCAGGCACAACGCCCTGCTCCGGCAAGAACTCCTGCTCCAACGCCTGATTTTACCAACAATGCAGGTAGCGACGACAGTGACGATTTACCTTTTTAAATTATAAGTATTCAGTGATTAGAGATTGGTAATGAATCGCATTGAACAACATTACCAATCACTCCATTTAATCACTTATAACGAAAAACCCATTATATTTTGGAAACTCGATTATCCGACGAACCTAACCCGATTTTGGTGCTTTTAGCACAAGTTGAAAGCACCTCTTCATACAGTGTCTATGGAATCAATTTTTTGATTCTACTGGGCTTACTTATTTTATCAGCTATGTTGGCTGGCTCGGAAGTTGCCTTTTTCTCACTTTCTGCCGACGAACGTGCCGCTTGCCGTGATAGCGATAGCGGAACTGAAAGAAAAATCTCAAAACTTCTTGATAAACCTCAGCTACTTTTAGCAACATTATTAATATTCATCAATTTAGTAAACATCACCTTCATTACTATTGCTACTTATGTAACAGAACAAATAGTAGGCGAAGAAGAAAAAGAAGGTTTGATTGCTACTTTGGTACTTTTGGTAGGTGTAACGTTTATCATTACTTTTTTCGGTGAACTCATCCCGAAAGTATGGGCTCAACAAAACAATCTGCGTTTTGCCAAAATCACAGCTCCTTTGCTCGAAATCGCTACGATTATTTTCCAACCTCTTTCTTCTGTTTTACTTGGCATAAGTAATATTATCGAAAAAAGAGTTGAACGAAAGGGCTATACCATTACCGCCGACGAACTGAACCACGCTTTGGAAATCACCACAGGAAAAGATACTTCTGAACAAGAAAAAGATATTTTGAAAGGTATCGTCAATTTTGGAAGTATTTCAGCCAAAAGTGTGATGCGTTCTCGAAGAGATATTACGGCTTTTGATATTACTTTCAATTTTCATGAATTGATGGATAAAATCAATAAATCGGGCTATTCTCGTGTGCCAGTTTTCAGAGAAACCATTGATAAAATTGAAGGTATTCTGTACATCAAAGATTTGCTTTCACATATTGATAAAGACGAACACTTTAAATGGCAAGAATTAATTCACCAACCTTTCTTTATTCCTGAAAGTAAAAAAATTGATGATTTACTTTACGACTTTCAAGAAAAGAGAGTTCACATGGCTGTGGTGGTGAACGAGTACGGCGAAACCGAGGGTATCGTTACGATGGAAGATATTATTGAAGAAATTGTAGGCGACATTCATGACGAATCAGACGTTGAAGATTTAGGATATGTAAAACTCAATGATGGTTCTTATGAATTTGAAGGTAAAGTTGCGTTAAATGATGTTTGTCGTGCGTTGAGTCTTGATAATGACTATTTTGATAAAGTTCGTGGCGATAGCGAGTCATTAGGTGGGCTTTTGATAGAATTATTTGCTCGTTTGCCTCATGCTGGCGAAGAAGTAGAATATGAAAAATATAAATTCAGAGTATCGTCGGTTGATACTCGCAGAATTAAAAAAGTAAAGGTAAGTCCGAAAGTAGAAAGAGTAGTAGAAGACACAAAAGAAGGGAAAAAAGACATTGAGTGATGGTTCAACAATAAAACCTTTAGATGAAAAAGTTCGCTTTTTTTATATACTTTCTCACTTTACTGGCTTGTAAAGAAAAAGTATCTCCTTCTGAATCAGACGTTTTTGATTCGCCAACAGACCTTGGTTTACTTGAAAACAAGAGTATCAACGAAGCTTCTGGCTTGATAGCGAGTGTTAAAAACAGTGGCTATTTATGGACACACAATGATAGCGGTGATACTAACCGTATCTTTTTGATTGACCAAAATGGAAAAGGTACTCGTGAATTTTATTTAGAAGGAGCTACAAATAGAGACTGGGAGGCAATTTCGATGGCATCTTTCACCGAAGGCTCATTTCTTTACATCGCCGATATTGGCGATAATGATGCTAAATATGAAAACTGTTTTATTTACAAAGTAGCCGAACCACTTGTCGGCTCATCTACACCACAGACAAATGTGTTATCAAACGTTCAAAAAATTACCTTCAAATATCCCGACGGAGCAAGAGATGCAGAATCTTTGATGATTGACCAAGCTACAAAAGATATTTATATTCTGAGTAAAAGAGAATCTAACCAACGTTTGTACCGCCTTCCCTACCCCCAGTCTTTCAGCGAAATTATTACTGCCGAGTTTGTGGAAACAGTAGATTTTTCAAACGCCACCAACGCAAGCCTTTATCTTACAGACGGAAGTATTTCGGGGGATAATCAAGAAATTCTTATTAGAAACTACTTTCAGGTATTTCACTGGCGACGGGGAAGCAACGAAAGTGTGGCTGAAACTTTGAAGCGTAGTCCAAACACTTATTCGTATTCAGTAGAACCTCAGGGCGAAGGCATTTGCTTTAGCAGTAATCAAAAAAGTTTTTTTACCATTAGCGAAGAAGGTTCTCTGAAAGCACCTGTTCGTTTGTATCAAAGTACTAAAAAATGAATGATAGGAATTTCAGCTTTCTGATATTTTGCTCTTAGCAGACGAAGATTCACCTACTAAGAACAAAATATTTCAATGTGAAAATTAGGTACGAAAATCATTACCATGGAAGTCTTGACTTAGCAATCTGACTTAAAAGTATTTTTAGTATTTCTCAAAACCCTACTCAATGCGACGGTCTATCACGTATGGGAGCTGAGGCATGAAAGTTTTTAAAAATCTTATCCGCATAATCATCCAGCAATTCAAGTACTCGCTCTCTACTTTCCGACTTCACGACCAAACCAATATGATACTCTTCGTTCATTCGCCAGTAAACTTCTGGTGCATCAAAAGAAGATAAATCTGGATATTGTTGACGAACCAACGAGATAATGATACCCGCATAATTATTTTCAACCTCTGGTAAAATATACTCTTCGCATTTGGCAACAGCTGTTTCGATATTCGCCCATTCTCGCCATAAATTAATACCCGAAGACGCTTCTACCATTTCAGCCAGATTTGCCCCTCCTACTCTTGAAGCCGTTTCCAAGAAAATCATTTCACCCGTTTCATAATCCTTGATAAATTCTGAATGACTTGCCGAATAATTCATGCCGAAAGCTCGCATTACTTCTGCATTGATTTTGCGTAAGGCAAAATCATCTGCCGAACCAAATGGCACAATTACTGAACGGAAAATACCTCCACCGTGTGCTACTTCCATGGGTGTTGACAAATACTGACTGGCACGAGTAAACACAAAATCGCCTTGTACCGAAAGAGAATCCACATGAAAAACATCGCCCGGACGAAACTGTTCTACCAAGTAATCGTGACGACGGTCGCCTAAGTAATGGACTACTTCCCACAATTGTTCTGAATTATATACTTTTCTGATTCCCGTAGCAGAAGCCTCAGAACGAGGCTTCACGACACAGGGATATTGTACTTTTTGTGTAAATTCAAAAATTTCGTTGTCATTAAACAAACTCGAAAACAAAGGCACTCTGATACCTGCTTCCTGAGCTTTCATTCGCATCGCCAATTTATCTCGAAAATGCCTTCCAGTAGTTTGCCCCATGCCTGGAATTCTGAAATGTTCACGCAAGTGAGCGGCTTTCTCTACATCAAAATCATCCAAAGCCACTATTCTATCAATTTTTCTCGAACGCATCATATAGGCAAGCCCAAGTATGATTTCGTTCATATCGAAAGAGCCATCGGCTTTTTCTTCTACATAAAATACTTCGTCGATGTATTCACGCACCCATGGCTTAAACTCCAACTTTTTGTTGGTAAGTAAATACACTTTATTTCCTGCTTGCTTACAAGCACGTAGGAATTCATTACCTTTGAAATAGGTAGATATACAAAGAAAAGAGAGCGTTGATGACATAAACTTTAGGATTATAGAGATACCAATGACTATTTTAAAATTAATCAAATCCGAGGGTTTTGCCAAAGAGTATTAATGATATTTACCGAAAAATTCCACTAACAATCTTATACCAAAAGCTGTTCCTGCTCTTTGTGGAGCAAATTCGGCATCACCAAAAGCCGTTCCTGCAATATCCAAATGAGCCCACTGCGGGTGATTCTCGATAAATACTTCTAAAAACTTCGCTGCCGTGATAGCCCCAGCCATTGGTTTTCCTGAGTAATTTCTTACATCAGCAATATCCGAACTTAGGTCTTCTTTATAAACATCCCAAAGTGGTAAACGCCACAGACGCTCGCCCGTTTGGTCGGCAACTTCGCTGAGTACTTGTGCCAAAGTATCATTATTACTAAACAAACCTGCTGCATGGTAGCCCAAAGTGCTGATGCAACTTCCTGTGAGCGTTGCTAAATCTACAATGGCATCTACTTTGAAATTTTTCACTAAATAGCTTAAACCATCTGCTAATATTAATCTGCCTTCGGCATCAGTGTCAATAACTTCAATGGTTTTTCCAGAATACGAGCCAATTACATCACTGGGTTTAAAGGATTTTCCATCTACCGAGTTTTCGCAGGCTGGCACAATTCCGACTAAATGTACTGGCAATTCCAGTTTTGCCGCTAACTCAATAGCTCCAAAAACTGCCGCTGCTCCGCCCATATCCGATTTCATCAAGTGCATATTACTTGACGATTTGATAGAAATTCCGCCCGTATCAAAAGTAACTCCTTTGCCTACCAAGCCAATCGTTTTAGTAGCTTGGGGCGAACGATACTCCATCACAATCAACATGGGGGCGTGTTCACTTCCTTGTCCGACTGCCAACAAAGCCTCTAATTTCTGACTTTTCAGTTGTTGTTTTTCCAAAACGTTTACCGAATACTTGTACTTTTCTCCAGAAGCCAAAGCCCATTTTACCAAAGTCAAAGGCGATTTTTTGTTGGCTGGGGCATTCATTAAATCAAAGATTTGCATTTGCGTTTCGGCTGTGGCTTTGCCTTTTTCCAGCAATTTTTCGATTGAATCCGAATCGCTAATAATATTCAAAACTCCTTCCTCCGACAGCAAAGGAGCTTTTGCTTTAGTCTCGGTTTTATACAATTTTATATTGTAAGTTCCTAAAAGACAGCCATTGCTCGCCCACTCAATCCACGACTCTGGCAACTGCGTCAAATCAATGCTTAATTCATTGGGTAGCTTGGTTTGATACTGATGAATGAGTGTTCTGAAAATACGAATTACTTCAGAAGAGTCGGGCTTTTTTCCAAAACCCAAGAGTATAATTTTTTGATTTTTACTTGTGTAAAAAGTCTGTACTTCTTTAGGGTCGGCCTTGAAATCTTGTTGTAAAAAGGCAAAATTTATCTCATATTTTTCAGCAATCTGACGTAAATCTTCTGAAAGATTTTCAGTTTGAAGTATCGGCAAAACGATAGCTTTTGCCTCTGGATTAAGTGTGCGGAAGTGATAAATTTTCATGTTGATTCTTTGAGTTAATAATATCCGATACGAATTAAACAAAAAATGCCACCTTTTGCAGGCGGCATTTTCTTGATAGCATAAAATTTTATGGTATTTTAATACTCATCTTCATTAAAGAAGAAATCATCTTTTGTTGGATAATCTGGCCAGATTTCTTCAATGCTTTCATAAGGTTGACCATCGTCTTCCAATTCTTGTAGGTTTTCAACTACTTCAAGTGGCGACCCAGTACGAATCGCAAAATCGATTAGTTCATCTTTTGTGGCAGGCCATGGTGCATCTTCGAGGTACGATGCTAATTCAAGTGTCCAGTACATATTAATATGAATTTGGTTACAATTATTTACTTTATTATTTAAACTAAAAACCTGAAAATTAGAGATTTACAACATCATTTTTCGTCAATCTAAACCTTCATTTTATTAGGATTGCAAAAGTATGTGTTTTTTATTTACGAAAAACTTTTTTATGTAAAATCTTGTGTTGAAGTAACTAAATTTATTTGAAAAAAGTACATTTAGTCCTATAAATATTTACAATTTTGCTAATAAAAATCTTTATTTCACTGAAAATCAACAAAATAATTTTCAATATTTTCAAAAATTTATCTTAAAAATTACTCTTTTTTATGCTTTTAAAATCTATTTTATCTCAAAAACCGCTTCTTGAAGTATGTGCTTATTCGTTTGAATCGTGTATTGCCGCCCAAAAAGGTGGGGCAAATCGGATTGAACTTTGCAGTTCGATGTACGAAGGTGGCACTACTCCTTCGGCTGGCTTAGTAAAAATGGTTATGGCGAATATCTCTATTGAAGTTCATGCCATGATTCGTCCGAGAGGTGGCGATTTCTGTTATTCAGCAGACGAACTTGCCATTATGAAAGAAGATATTCTTGTAATGAAAAACTTGGGCTGTGCCGGAATTGTTTTGGGTATTTTAAAAGCAGATGGAAAAGTAAACCTCGAACAAACGGCTGAATTGGTAAAATTGGCAGCTCCGATGGCGGTTACTTTTCATAGAGCTATCGACATGACTCCCGATTTTTCGGAAGCTTTGGAAAGCGTAATCGAAGCAGGTTGTACTCGTATTCTTACTTCTGGACAAAGCAATATTGCCATTGATGGCATCGAACAAATTCGTAAAATAGTGGCACAAGCTAAAGGACGAATTCAAATTATGGCAGGGAGTGGCGTTAATAGCAACAATGCCATTACACTGGCAGAAACAGGCATTGACGCACTTCATCTTACTGGTAAAACTACACGAGATTCAGTAATGACTTACCGCCGAGAAGGCATTGCTATGGGCGGATTATCAGAAGTACCCGAATACGCAATTGCTTTTACAGATTCAAATAAAATTAAGCAAATCGTAACACTTTTAGAAGAACATTACCGCTAATACTTCTAAAAAAAATACAATATTTTATCAGATTTGAGTAAAGTTTACCAACAAAACCAAGTAATAGTATTATTTTTGATATACTTGATTTTTAAACATTTTCGTTATGATACGCATGAAATAAAAATTGTAAGCGAGAATCCTTACGAGAAGCATTTCATAAGAACGACTTAAACAGATTTTCCTTAACTTTGAAGAAATAACACAAGTAGCACAAAAATTGATGATGTTTCTTTGGTTTTAATCTTCAACTGCTACTCAATCAATGATGATTTTAAATGTTCGATATATCTTCTCGGTTTTGATTATTCTTTCAATAATCGGCGGAAGTTCTTATGCTCAAAAAAAAGAAAGTACTTCTAAGAAAAAAGAAGAAGTTTCGCCAGCACAAATGCTCGAAGCGGAATCTTTTTTTACAGAAGGGATGAAATTCTACATGATGGAAGATTTTGAAAAAGCTATTCCAATTTTTCAAAAAGCACTTGACATTGTTCCGAACAACAGCGGTATTCTTTATGCTGTATCGAATACTTATTTAAAACTGGGCGACATCAACAAAGCGATTTCGCAATTGGAAAAAGCCTTCGAGCAAAGTCCTGACAATGAAACTTATGGCGAACAACTGGCAAATTTGTATGTCAAACGTGAAAATTTTCATGCAGCCGCAAAAGTATATCAAAGCCTAATTTTATTGAATCCCTCAAAATCAGATTATTATATCGAACAAGCCACGGTATATGTTTTTGATAATCAATTAGACGATGCCTTAAAAGCCTATAATAGAGCTGAAAAAATTGTTGGTATCAATGAAGAAATCATTCGCCAAAAACAAATGGTTTTGGTGAAAATGGGTAAAATTGACGAAGCGATTAAAGAAGGCGAAAAATTGATACAATCGGACCCAGACGAAATTGATTATAGTATCGACCAAGCTGAGTTTTTGATTTCAAATAAAAGAAACGACCAAGCGATTCCTTACCTTGAAAAAATTATCAAAGTAAATCCAGAAAATGCCCAAGCACACATCATGCTTGCACAACTTTTTCAGGAAAAAGGCGAAATCGAAAAGTGTAACCGTGAATTAGAGTTTGCTTTTGCTGATACTAATTTGGATGCCACTACCAAAGCTCGCATTCTGTTGAACTATATTGGAATGGCAAAAGATGAAAGAGCCAAAGAAACAGCTTTTAATCTGGCAAAGATACTTATCAAAACTAATCCAAGAGACCCAAAATCGCATGCCATTTATGGAGATTTACTTTTTCAAAAAGGAGATGAAAAAGCGGCAAGAGATGAGTATGTAAAAGCGGCACGTTTGGATAAATCTATCCATGAAATTTGGGGAAATATTATCAATATAGACTTCAAACTTCGTCAAATTGATAGTGCCATCGTCCATAGCGAAGAAGCCATCGAAGTATTTCCAAATCAAGCTGCATTTTGGTACTTAAACGGTTCGGCTTATTACCAAAAAAGAAGCCACAGCAAAGCGGCAGAAGCCTTGGAAGAAGCATTGAAATTGAGTCCAGAAGAATCTGAATTAAACCAGCACATCAATGCCTTGTTAGGTGATACTTATAATAGTTTAAAAAAATACGACGAGTCGGACCAAGCTTACGAAGCGGCACTCAAAGCCGACCCCAACAACGATTACGTATTGAACAATTATAGTTATTTCTTATCATTGCGTAAAGCAAAATTAGAGCGTGCAGCAGAATTAGCATCTAAATTAGTAGAAAAAAATCCTGAAAATGGTACTTATTTAGATACTTACGCTTGGGTACTTTATGTGATGAAAGATTATGAAAAAGCCAGAATTTACTTAGAAAAAGCCGTTCTTTACAACAAAAATAAAAGCGGTACTATTGTCGAACATTATGGAGACGTTCTGTATCAATTAGGCGACACACAAAAAGCCGTAGAACAATGGAAAAATGCCAAAGCTATCGGCTCAACCAGTAATTTAATTGATAAAAAAATTGCTCAAATGAAATTAATAGAGTAATTCTATTAATGCACTAATCACAAAATATGAAGCATTATTCAATTTTCCTTTTCACGTTAAGTTTTCTAATTGCATCCTGTAAAAGGCAACAAGTCAGTCAAACTCCGATTATTTCATCGGTCGATACCCTCAAGGTTGCTACAATTCCTACTCAAAAAGATTCAGTAGTAGCCGCACCAGTAGCTCCAACTGTTACGCCAAATACTCCTGCGGAAGAAGAAAAAGTAAGCATAGATGAAATTGACTTCAAATATTTGAAAGCAAAAGCAAAAGTATCATACAAAAGCCCCAACGATAGCCAAAGCTTTGTTGTAGATATTAGAATGCGAAAAGATAGCTTAATTTGGTTGAATATTTCAGCTTTTGGTATCACAGGTGCAACGGCTCTTTTCGATAAAGACGTTGTGAAATTTTACGATAAACTTCACGGAGAATACAATGAATATACTTATGCAAACTTTGCAGAAAAATTCAATTTCAACCTCAGTTATGATATTCTTCAAGCGTTGGTAGTGGGTAATCGTCCTTTCAAAAAAAATAAATCAAGAGTAACCAGAAGCAATGAGTACTTTTTATTAAAACAAACTGATAATAAAGTATTAATTGATAATTATATTGGCGAAAATAAAAAGTTAAAGAAAATATTACTTACTCAAGAAGACACAAGTAATAAATTAACTTTAGATTTCGACGATTTTACAACCTTGAATCAATTTTTGTTTCCGCAATCGAGCCTAATTACTTTAGACTATGTATCAAAAGTTGACCAAAAAATGTATCAAACGGTGGTAAATATCAAGCATACCAAAGTTGAACTGCTGGATACTCCTTTAGAGTTTCCGTTTAGAATTCCTGAAAAACTGTTAAATAAAAACTAAATTTTATCAAAAAATTAGCCCAACATATCAGTAACCAACAAGCAGCCCTGAATGTATTTTCGGGACTGCTTCTTGTTTTGTTATCTTTTTGCTCAACTGCCACTTTTGGACAAAGTGATACACGTCAGCGACGTTCAAAGTTGGAAGCAGCCAAAAAAGAAAACCTTAAAAAAATTCAGGAAATCAATAAAATCATTGAAACCACTGAACAAAAAAAGGAAGCAAGCGTAGGTAAACTTAATGCCATCGGTGAAAGAATTAACAAACAAACCAAGCAGATTGACATACTTGCTGAAAAACAACAATTGTTAGACAACGAAGCTCAAGAATTACAAAAAGCAACAGGAGAACTATCGGGAAATTTAGAGAAACTCAAAGAAGAGTATGCTAAGATGGTTTTTACGGCAGCTAAAACCAGTAATAAAGTAAATAAGCTGAGTTTCTTGTTTTCTTCGTCCAATTTCAATCAACTGATTCGTCGTTATAAATACCTTCAACAATACTCCGAAGCCAGAGAAAACCAAGCGGTATTGATACAAAAGGTACGTTCAGAGCTTTTGGCTGAACAGGTAAAAATCTTACAAAAAAAGCAAGAGCAAGATGCACTTTTAAGAGAAAAAATCACAGAAACCCAAAATCTGCAAGTATTAAAAGGCAAGCAAACCGAAGTAGTTTCACAACTTAGTCAAAAGGAACGCAAGCTCAGAGAACAATTAGAAGCCAATAAAAAAGTAGTAGAACGCTTAGAGAATATGATTGCCAATATTGTAGAAAGAGAAATCAAGCGTTCGCAAGAAAGAGAAATCAGAATTAATAAGCGAAACAATACGGCAAGTAGTCCTTCAAAAAGAAATTCAATTAGATTAAGTGCCGAAGAAACAAAACTGGCAAGTTCGTTTTCAGCCTTACAAGGACGAATGCCTTGGCCTGTAAATTCTGGGTTTATTTCAAGTCGTTTTGGCGTACACAACCATCCAGTATTGAGAGGCGTAAGAACCAATAACAATGGAATTGACATTCAAACAAGTGCGGGCAACGATGTAAAAGTAGTGTATGAAGGTATTGTACAATCGGTTGTTTCTATTCCGGGAACATACATGGTAGTAGCAGTTCAACATGGCGACTACTTTACGATTTATAGTAAAATTAGTAATGTAACAGTATCAAATGGGCAACATTTAAAAGCAGGACAAAAGGTAGGAGAAGTAGCTTCGGACACGGATGGAACATCAGAATTGAATTTTCAGGTATGGAAAAACTTTGATAAGCAAAATCCAGAAAATTGGTTACGTCAGCAGTAAGCTTTACTATCAATTCGTCGGTAATCTTCATAAAAAATGATACGTATTTACAAAGTAAGTATTAATTTTAAATCGTACTTGATGAGTATTCTGAGTAAATAATTACCAATTTTGATACTTTATATCCATTCTTTTGAAATTCTGCTTGAAAAGTTTACATAAAAACCTTTAAAGTTCCAAGAGATTTCCTAATTTTGCAATCCGATTTTGGAGATAGTGGAATCAGATTTGTTATTTGGCTTTTAAACTCATTTTCAATCCCTTATAAAGACAAATAACCAACAACAAATAAAGATACAAACCAACAATGGCAAAGAAAGACGAAAAAACACCCCTTGAGTTTTTGGAAACGGCAGAAGGCTTAAAAACAGAATTAGAAACAGATTTGAATAAAGTACAACACGTTGTAGAAAGTAATAAAAATGTTTTCGCAGGTGTTGGCGGTATATTGCTTGCAATCGTATTGGGTTATTTTGGCTATAAATATTATGTCACAACGCAAGATGCAGAAGGACAAGCAAAATTATCTGCTCCAGTTTACTTATTTGAAGCAGACTCAAATAAAGTTGCGGCAAAAGAATTAGGTAAAATAGCAGAAGATTTTGGTGGAAATACTGGAAACTTGGCTAATTTTTATGCTGGTGTTGCCAACTTGAAAGAAGGTAAATTTGACCTTGCTATCGAACAGTTGAAATCATTCAGTAGCTCAGATTTATTGGTGCAGGCTCGTGCTTATGCTTTAATCGGTGACGCTTATGCTGAGAAAAAAGCATATAGCGATGCTATCGACTATTACAAAAAAGCGGCTGAGTATAAAGCTAACAAATTCTTTACTCCAACTTATTTAATGAAGTTGGCAGCGGCTTATGAAGCAAACAACGAGCCTAAAGAAGCTTTGGCTATTTATAGTCAAATTGTAGAGAAATATGCAGAGTCGTCAGAATCCATCAACGCTAAGAAATATAAAGCGGTGTTAGAAGGCTCTGTCTCTGAATAAAAGAATCAATCAACATATTGATACAAAAGGGATAAGAGCAGTAGTTCTTATCCCTTTTTTTTATACCATTCATCCATTAGTTTTAGCCTTTGGGTAGATCACATACCTAAAGCTTAAAGCCTAAAGCTTGTATAAACTATGTCTTCAGCACATAAAAATCTTAGTATTTTTTCTACCGAAAATTTACCAGATATTTCTAATAAAAAATTTGCTATTGTGGTAGCAGAATGGAACGAAGAAATTACAAATGCCTTAGCGGACGGGGCTTATAAAACCCTGATTACTTACGGAGCTAAAACAGAAAACATCGTTCGGGTAAGTGTTCCGGGCAGTTATGAGCTTAGTTTTGGGGCTCAGAAAATGGCTCAAAAACCAGAAATTGATGCTGTTATTTGCATTGGTTGTGTGATTCAAGGCGAAACCAAACACAACGATTATATCAACAATGCGGTGGCTCAAGGACTTACAGCCGTAAGCTTGAAATACGACAAACCTGTTATCTTTGGGGTATTAACGCCTAATACCGAACAGCAAGCCCTCGACCGTGCAGGAGGTATCCATGGCAATAAAGGCGACGAAGCGGCCATTACTGCGGTGAAAATGTTGGCGTTTTAAATTGAAATTATGCAATAAAAGGTAGATTTTCAGAGAAGTTTAGCACATTTTAACAACAAAATTATGCTGCAAGCCATCGAATTTCCGACAATTCTTAGGGATAATCAACACATTGATATTCCGAGTGATTTACAATCTCAACTCAAAGCAAATCAGTCTGTTAGAGTGATTGTTTTAGTAAATGACAAGGTTGAAGAGAAACTTGTGTCCCCTCCCAAAAAGGAGAGAAAACTTGGTGTTTTGAAAGGGAAACTTTCAATTCCAGATGATTTTGATGAGCCTTTAGATGATTTAAAAGAATATATGTGCTGATATGAAAAGTTTAAGAAGTATCAATCTCAAATACAAATTATAGATAATCATTAATTAACAATACAATGCAAGTTTGGAAATTTGGGGGAACTTCCGTTGGGAAGCCCGAGCGAATGCACTCAATTAAAAATTTGATTACCGAAGATGGTAATCGCAAAATCGTCGTTTTGTCGGCTCTTTCGGGTACAACAAACGCTTTGATTGCTATTGGAGAGTCATTGAAATCGCATAATGATGCTGAGGCAACTCAGAAAATCAATGAGTTGTACGCTCATTATGAGTCTTTTATAAAAGAACTTTATAGTACCGAAGCTGGCTACGCAGAAGGTAAAGCCATCATCGAAAAGGAATTTTCGTTCATTCGTTCTTTAGTAAATATCAAACCTTTCTCGGTAAAACAAGAAAAAGAAATCGTAGCAGAAGGCGAATTGCTTTCTACCCAAATGTTTGAGGCGTACTTGCGTGAAGAAGGCGTAAATGCCGCTTTATTACCTGCTTTAGACTTTATGTTGATTGATGCCGACAATGAGCCAGTGTTGAAATTTACCGAAGAAAAATTAGGGGCAATTCTCGGGCAACTCACCAACAAGCAAATCTTTATTACCCAAGGTTTTATTTGTAGAAACCCTCGTGGCGAAGTCGATAACTTGAAACGTGGCGGTTCTGATTATACCGCTTCATTAATCGGTGGAGCGATTGTAGCAGAAGAAGTGCAAATCTGGACAGACATCGACGGAATGCACAACAACGACCCACGCATTGTAAAGAAAACCTTCCCTATCCGTGAGTTGACTTTTGAAGAAGCAGCCGAATTGGCATATTTCGGGGCAAAAATTTTGCATCCAAGTACCATCACGCCTGCAAAAATGAAAGGTGTACCTGTACGTTTGAAAAACACGATGGAACCAGCCGCTTATGGTACGTTGATTGCCGATAAAACAACCGACCGTGAAATCAAGGCGATTGCTGCCAAAGACAACCTTACAGCCATTTATATTCATTCAACTCGTATGTTGAATGCCTACGGCTTCTTGCGTAAAGTATTTGAAGTATTTGAAAAATACAAAACGCCAGTGGATATGATTACGACTTCGGAAGTTTCGGTTTCGGTGACAATCGACAATGACGAGCATTTAGATAAAATCATGGCAGAATTGAAACAATTCGCCGATTTAGAAGAATGTGACAAAGACCAAACGATTGTATGTATTGTAGGAAATTTCTCGGCCGACAAAGAAGGAATTGCTTTGAAAGTATTAGATGCCATGAAAAGTATTCCAATTCGTATGATTTCTTATGGAGCTTCAGAGCATAATATTTCGCTGTTGATTCATGGTAAACACAAAGCAGCCGCTTTGAACGCACTTAACGAGCGTTGCTTTTTGTATGAAGATACAATGAAAGAAATTTTCTCCGCTCCTTGATTATAACAACATCGCTGTATAGCCGTGTTGTGAAACCTGTTTCCAGCACGGCTATTTTTTTTATCTTTGTGGAAATGTAAAACATAAGAATATGCAAACAGCAAAACAACCATTGACTAATTTGCAGTTAGAGCTACTTAAATTGTATTCTCGGAAAGTCTCTGAGCAAGATTTACAGTCTATCAAAAATATACTGGCTCAATATTTTGCTAATAAAGCTATGTATTTGGCAGACCAGACTTGGGAAAACAACAATTGGACTGAAGAAGATGCAGAACGATTATCCAATGAACATTTACGAAAATCCTCCCAAAAATGAAATTAGTCATAGACACTAATATTTTATGGGTCTCTATTTCACGTAAATCTAAAACGCATTGGATTTTTGAAAGTTTATTGAACGGCGATTATGTATTATGTGTGACAACCGATATTATGGAAGAATATGAGGAAATCATAGGGTTGAAATTAGGAGAAGAAGTAGCTGATTCATTTATGCAAATTCTCACATATCTGCCTAATATTGAGTTTATAACAAGATACTATGAATGGAATTTGCTATTAGACATAGACCCTGACGATAATAAATTTATAGACTGTGCTGTTGCGTCTAATGCTAATTACTTAGTAACCAATGATAGACATTTCAACAGATTACATGAAATAGATTTCCCCAAAATTAATCTCGTTAATTTAGAAGAATTTAAAAAGATACTGAAAGTACTTGATTAAAACTTATGCTACAAATACAACAAATTAAAGAAAACAAAGCCACTACCATTGAGGGCTTGAAACGAAAATACTTCAAAGAGGCGGAAGAAATCGTTGAGAAAGTATTAGGATTAGACGACAAACGTCGTGAAACGCAGGTGGAATTAGACGGTACTTTAGCCAAATCGAATGCGCTTGCCAAAGAAATTGGAGGCTTGATGAAAGCCGGCAAAAAAGAAGAAGCCGAAGCCGCTAAAGCCGAAACAAGTGCCTTGAAAGCTCGTTCTAAAGAATTGGAAGAGGTCTTGAGAAGCACCGAAACGGACTTGTACGAGGTGTTGGTAACATTGCCCAACTTGCCTCATAGCAGTGTTCCAGCAGGAAAAACGCCCGAAGAAAATGAGGTGGTTTTAGAAAATGGAACAATCCCAACTTTACCAGATGACGCTCAACCGCATTGGGATTTAATTAAAAAGTACGACATCATCGACTTTGAATTGGGCAACAAAATCACGGGAGCTGGTTTTCCTGTGTATAAAGGAAAAGGGGCTAGAATCCAACGGGCTTTGATTAATTTCTTCTTAGACGAAGCGATTAATGCTGGTTATACCGAAATTCAGCCGCCTATTTTAATCAATAAAGAATCAGGTTTTGGAACAGGTCAATTGCCCGACAAAGACGGACAAATGTACCATGCTACCGAAGACGATTTATTTTTGATTCCGACGGCAGAAGTACCGATTACGAATATGTACCGTGATGTGATTTTACAAGAAAGCGATTTACCTATCAAAAATGCGGGTTATACGCCATGTTTCCGTCGTGAAGCAGGTTCTTGGGGTGCTCACGTGCGTGGTTTGAATCGCCTGCACCAGTTTGATAAAATTGAAATTGTACGCATCGAAAAGCCAGAAAACTCTTATGCAGCTTTAGAAGAAATGTCATTGCACGTACAAGGCATTCTTCAAAAATTAGAATTACCTTACCGTGTATTACGTTTGTGCGGTGGCGATATGAGCTTCACCTCTGCTCTTACTTATGATATGGAAGTGTTCTCGGCAGCACAAAAACGTTGGTTAGAGGTAAGTTCTGTTTCAAATTTTGAAACTTATCAAGCCAATCGTTTAAAATTACGTATGAAAACCGAAGGAAAATCACAGTTATTACATACGCTCAACGGTTCGGCATTGGCATTGCCACGTATTTTGGCAGCCATTCTCGAAAACAATCAAACGCCCGAAGGTATTCGTATTCCGAAAGTACTTGTGCCTTATTGTGGATTTGAGGTGATAAGCTAATTGACATTTTATAAAAAGAGGCAAGATAAATTTGAAAATTTTGTCTTGCCTCTTCTCTTTACCTTCCTATATCACTCCTAATTGTACTTCATCTCATCCGAGAATTTCTCCAAGTAAAACTTCACCGAATAATTTAAGCACTTTGAGTTATTACTTATCAATAATCATTAAGTATTTCTATTTCAACAGATTGACAAAACACAACTATACATTTTAAAATGTTATTTATCAATTTACTTTCTTTGAAAATGTATTTTTTATTACTCTGCTTTGTCATTATCAGATAAACTGGCAGAAATAAAAGTGCCAACAATTATGCCCAAAGAAGCAAAAAGCTCACTACCTATACGGTCTTGCATCGTAATAGCCACTATTAGCAAACCAAGCATTAGTGCCAAAAAAAAGTAAGTCTTTATTTCCGTAATATCCATTGGTTTCATTTTTAATTATTACTTCGATTTTACTTTCTGTATTGATTTTTCCTTCTTTAAAACAATTTTATCGAAGAAATTGATACTTCTTTTTAGCCTTTGCTTTGTGAAAAACACTGAACTTTATCTATCAATTTGGAGACAAAGCCTATCGGAATTACCAAAAAATAAATGAGTAGCTTGTCGCCAAAAGCAAGCAAAGTAATAACTACCAATGGTGCTAAGATTAAATCAAAGCCCAAATGAAGGATGTTGAAATGCTTTAAAAGATATAATCCCGATGTAATCAGGAAGCCCAACAGTAATACAAATATCCCAGATACAGTATTAGTATTTTTTTGTGTTTGATTTTTCATGCCACAAAATTGTGGACACAAATTCATAATTTTTCATTTATTCTTTTAATAAAATACATAAACAAAATTTATGTATTTATCATAAGTCAATGCTGCATTTACTAAAAATATGTTTTGGAAGAAAAGTATTTTAATGGCATCTAAGGAAGTGACCTAACTTAATGAAAATTTTATCTTTCATTCAAAAGGTTAGAGACATTAGTTTATACAAACCCCTGTAATAAAGGTATTTACACATTTTTTTACAAAAAATATTTGAAGCAGGAAAATACCGAAGTGATAACAAAAAACAATCTAAGAGTATAGTAGAATTTCTGTCTTGAGTCGTTATTGTTTTGGATGGGTATAAATTGTGATAAATACCAATTATCATTTTCATTTCTAAAGAGCTATTGTAGAAATGCTCTTTAGAAATGAAATATTTTTGAAGAAATTATCTAGCATTTTTAAAGAAATTACTCATAAATACAGCTTGATATTGAACAGCGTTTGTCCAATATGGCCAATTATGACCGCCCGGACGGGTTAAATAATCGTGTGGGATATTTCTGTATAAGAGTTGCTCATGAAGTTTTTCATTTACTTTATAGAAAAAATCTTCTGTGCCACAGTCGATAATTAAAGTCAAAGAATTGGGTGTAAGTAAGTGTAATAAATTAATTACTGTATTTTTCTCCCAACGTTCGGGCTGTTCAGCATATTTTCCTAAACGCTTTGCCATATCCCAGTTGTTTGGAAAAGGACGAATATCAACGCCTCCGCTCATACTTCCAGCCGCTCCGAAAATATCCTGATGCTTCAAGGCAAGATACAAAGCTCCATGTCCGCCCATACTCAATCCTGTAATTCCTCTACCTTTTCGGTCTTTGATGGTTTTATAGTTTCCATCTACCCATTTCACCAATTCGTCAGAAACATAAGTTTCATATTTAAAATCAGGAGCAATAGGGCTGTCCCAGTACCAACTTCCAAAACCACCGTCAGGACAAACGATAATCATATTATACTGGTCTGCGAGTTTTTCTACCCCTTTAGCTTTCGTTACCCAGTCGGCATAATTTCCGCTATAACCGTGCAACAAATACAGTACGGGCAATTCTTTCGCTGTTTTGTAATTATCTGGAAGAATTACCACTGCTTTGATGTTTTTCTGCATCGCTGCACTGTGGGTAAGTACTGTGTCTATCAGAGCTGCCTTGCCTTCAAAGCTAAAAATAAGTAAGAGTGCAATGAATGTGTTTTTTAAGGTTTTCATACAATTAAATAGTCGATTAAAATGATTTTGTTTTACATATCAAGTTTTGAAAGAGTACTTTTGGGTAATTTGGCTTTGATTAAATCATAAGATTTTTTCAAGAAAAAAAGCCATTCGGTTTCGGATAAAGATTGAAAATCCTTTACTTGAACCCACTTAAATTTAGCTCCGCCATAAGGTGCTGGGCAGATGCCCTCGTGTTCATAGAGTACTTCAAATTGCTCGTCTTCTACTTTAAAATTTACTGTATTCAAGTGTTTTAGATTCGATGAACAAAATACTTTTCCAGCTACCATAAAACACAACTGGTCGCCGTATTTAATACCTTCTGAAGTATGTTGAAAAGAAAGACAAATTTCTCTTATTCTTTCAATGTCCATGTTGTAACAAAAGTATTACTGTTCCGTTCCTAAACTTTCTTTCCACAAGCCAACCGCCCCCATCAAGGCAGCTTCTTCGTTCAGACAAGATTTTACTAAAGTAATTTTTGCTTCATGTTTCGCTAAACTTTTTTCAATTGCTGGAAAGAAAAAGTCGGAAGCATTGGCAATATTTCCACCAATGATAATGATTTCTGGCAAAAACTTCTCGGTAAATTCTCCAATAAACAAACTTATATTTTCTGAAAACTCAGCAAATACTTGTCTTGAAAAGGTATCTTTTTCAAAATTTTCTACCAAAAACTTTGCTCCTTCGATGGTCTCGCCAGTAAGTTCTTTGTACTTTTTTACAAACCATCTTGTAGAAATATAGTCTTCGGCAACGCCAGCCAACATTGGATAATTGATACCCATTGCCATATCTTTTGCGGCATTGTTTTCATAAATCGACGTACCCAAACCTGTTCCGATAGTAATACCAATGGCTTTTTTATAATTTTCCCCTGCTCCAAAAAGCATCTCTCCTTCTAAAAAAGCCTCCGAATCGTTTCTGAAACAGATATTTTCGGTAGGAATCCCCAGACGTTCAGCAAATATTTGTTTGATATTTAATCCATAAAGATTTTCATACTTATTCACATTTTGCATCAGACAAATTCCATTTTCGTAGTCGAAAGGGCCGGGCATGGCTATTCCTACAAAAAAGGTTTGTACTCCTTCACTTGCCTTTTTGATGGCATTTGTCCAAATATCCAAAATATTTTCTGCTGAGTCGTGTGGATTTAATTTACTTCTTGTCACAGAAGAGCCAATAATTTCGCCTTTCTGTAAATCTACTTGGGCCGCAGTGATATGCGAACCTCCAATATCAACACCAATGTACATAAATTTCTATTTCTTTCGGGGACAAAAATATTCTAAGCTTAAATGATTAAGCGAAAATAAATCAAAAAAAAGATACCACAAAAAACATTTACTTTGAGGTACTTAAATAAAGCGTATTTTTTAAATTAAAATATTGAATTTCAAATTAATAACTGTATTCAAATCATCATTAAACACCTATATTTTTGTAGTAGAATCTCGGACTACAATTGAAGCTGGTAAAATGTATTCTTTTGCCAAATATTTGTCGGCATTTTCCATGTGTTCGAGCAAAGTATTAATCAATTGCTTTGACATTTCTTCGATAGGTTGGGCAATAGCCGAAATAGATGGCTGATGAATTCTGAACAAATCGTTATCATCAAAAACCATTACTCCCATTCCTTTCCCGATTTTAATGCCTGCTCTGTTCATCATTTCTATACCTCTGATAGCCAAATAGTTAGTAGCAAAGAAAATAGCATCTATCGCAGGATTTTCTTCAAGAAACTGTCCAATATCATTTGTAATATTATTTACTTTGGCAGAATTGTACTCAAACTTTTTAACAATAGAAGGTATTCGCTTTTCATAAACAGCTTTTTCGTAACCCAGCAGGCGGTCTATCATTTGTGCTTGAGGGGAATCTAAAGTAACAAAAGCAATATTTTTATACCCATGATTTACCAAGTACTTGGCTGCTTTATAAGAACTTTCAAAATTGTCCATTCCTACATAACTCACTTCGATGTCGGTGCAATTTCTATCGAAAAGCACAACAGGTAAACCGCTCTTTATCAATTGACTAATTTCACTTTCAAGGTTTTCGGTTGGCGTAATAATGTAGCCGTCCACATTTCTTTCTCTGAAAGTATTAATTAATTCTTTCGCTTTTACTGTATCATTTTTGGTGCTACTGTAAATGATTTTGTAACCATTTTCATAAGCAATCGTTTCGATATTTCCAGCAACACTGGCAAAAAATGGGTCGGCAATGTCTTCAACGATTAAGCCAATTACATTGGTTTTACCCGTTCTTAGGCTTTTTGCTAAGTGATTTGGCTTAAAATTATTTTCCTCAACATAAGCTAATACTCTTTTCGTAAGCTCATCGCTTATTCTTTTTTCTTTCGCTTTTCCATTAAGGATATAAGAAACAGTTGCGGTTGAGATTTTAAGCGTTTCAGCAACAGCCTTAATAGACATCTTTTTCATTTGAATATGTTTGTATAAATGCTTAAAAACTTCAAAAAAGGTTTCTAAAAAGACTATTTTTTCTCTTGAAACCAAAAATATTTAACAAGTTAGTTAATATTTTGAATTATTGATAAGCAAATTTATAATCTCTGAAAAGCTTTATTATACGTTATCTGCCCATTTTTCAGGATATAAAAAAACCCTTCTTGTTAAATCTGCTGTTTACAGAAAACAAGAAGGGATTGAGCAAAGGTGAAACCCGAGAGAGATTAAACAGACGTAAGTTGAACATAAGTATTAATTTCAGTTTTCATAAAATTATTACTTATGCTTATGTTTTTTTACTTGGTTCTAACAAACTTGCTATAACTTAGGCAATCTTCAATGACTAAAGTATCGCTTTGAAGCTGATGTACTTTCCAACCATCACAAGCAAGTGCGATGCACATTACATCAGGGCATGGCTTAAAGTCTGAAAAAGTAATTTTATTATCTTGATAACTATACTTGTTTCCGACCCAGCCGCAGCAGTCTGCTCCCGGTTTTCCATCACTTAAAAAATTGCCATCGGCTGTAAACTCAATAACAGGTAAGGCTACTAAAGTATTTATGGTTGTCCAAGTAGCTCCTTCTGCTTTACTTTTTTGAATATAAGTAGGCGACCATTTTCCGACTAATTCACTGGCTGATACTTTACTTGAATTTTCTTTGTTGGGTGTTACTTCGTCAACTGATTTGCAAGAACTTATCAACATAAGTATTGCTACGCTTAAAGATAGGATTTTCATGATTTTAAAGGTTAATTTTAATTTTCAGACTAAAGACGCAAAAGCATTTCAAAAGGTTGGAAAAACTTTTGAAATTATTTTACTCTTTTAAACTCATATTTTGATGTGCACTGTCTCAGTACCAAAGTATCATTATCGGTAAACGAAAAGTCCCAATCGTTACAAGGCACACATCTTAGGTTAGCACAATTGTTCTCAAATTCTGAAAAAATAAGTTCATTGCCCTTCGTTTTATATCTATCTCCTGCAAAACAGCAACTCGCTCCAGGATTTCCATCTCTTAAAAACCTTCCATCGCTCGTAAATTCCCAAATAGAAACGGGTACTGCCGCAAAAGTTTGGAGTACATACCAATTTCCCCAAGTATTATCTTCATTCTGTGATTGCATTCTTCCAGTAGCAGTCCATTTGCCAACCAAAGTAGTTTGTGTTGTTGGTTCTATATCTTCTTTTATATTACAAGATGCTAATATTAAAAGAAGAAAAATACAACGATAGAGACTTTTCATCATGTTCATATTTAATTAATTTGTCACTTATTTCATTCTGTAAAATTCTTTTCTGTTAGAACATTCTTCCAACACCAAAGTATCTTTATCACTGAGATTGAAAGTCCAATCAACACAGCTCTTACATAGTACATTGGCACAGGGTGGTGCAAATGTCCCAAAAGTAATATGCTGACCAGCCACCAAATACTTATTACCAGCAGAGCAACACGTTCCTCCATCCTTTCCATCTTTTAAAAATTTGCCATCGCTTGTAAACTCCCAAATAGAAACAGGTACAGCCGCAAAGGTTTCGAGTACGTACCAGTAACTCCAAGTACCATCAGCATTCTGCGATTGCATTCTTCCACTATCAACCCATTTTCCAACCAAACCTGTTGGATTTAGCTCTATATCTTCTTTTGTTTTACAAGAAAATATCCATAAAAAGAAGAAAGCTAAGATGACAAAAGGCTTTTTCATTCAAAAGATTGATTAAGGATAAACGCATTGAGAACAAACTCTTTGCAAAGACAATATTACCTTGAAATAGGTTGGAATCTTCTATTTTGTTTTCTTATAAATGTTTCCTTCCAAAAGCCAGTCATTTATTGTACTTTTGCAGGAATTTTCGCCACCTATCCATAAAACATCTCAACAGATAATTTTTAACAAGGAAATAAACGAATTGTAGTCCATAATGAATTTTAAAGAATATAAAAACCTCGACTACGGTCAGGTTGCAGACGAAATCCTTAAATTTTGGCAAGACGAAAAGATTTTTGAAAAATCTATCGAAACCCGTGAGGGCAATCCAACTTTTACTTTTTATGAAGGCCCACCTTCTGCCAATGGTACTCCTGGTATTCACCACGTGATGGCTCGTGCGATTAAGGATATTTTCTGTCGTTATCAAACTTTAAAAGGCAAGCAGGTAAAACGTAAAGGTGGTTGGGACACTCACGGCTTGCCCGTAGAATTACAAGTAGAAAAAGAATTAGGCATTACCAAAGACGATATTGGTAATCTGAAATCTCCAAAATATGTTTCGGTAGAAGAGTACAACAAGAAGTGTCGTGAAACTGTCATGAAATTCACTGACCAATGGAATGACTTGACCGAAAAAATGGGTTATTGGGTCGATTTGGATAATCCATACATTACTTATGAAAACGATTATATTGAATCGGTTTGGCATTTGTTGAAAACCCTTTACGAAAAAGGTTTACTTTATAAAGGCTACACCATTCAACCTTATTCGCCAGCGGCAGGAACTGGACTTTCTTCGCACGAATTGAATCAACCAGGTTGTTATCGTGAAGTAAAAGATACTTCGCTGACGGCTCAGTTTAAAGTAAAACTCACAGGTAAATCTGGATTTTTATTTGATGCTGCCAACAGCGATAATGTTTATATTTTAGCTTGGACGACTACTCCTTGGACTTTGCCAGCCAACTCAGCTTTGACCGTTGGAAAAAACATTGAGTACTCTTTGATTAAATCGTTCAATCCATATACTTATGAGCCTGTAAATGTAGTTTTGGCGAAAGATTTAGTTGGAAAATATTTCAACGAAAAAGGAAAAGATGGCGACTTCTCGAAGTACAACGACGGAGATAAAATCATTCCTTGGAAAGAAATATTCAGTTTCAAAGGCAATTTCTTGGAAGGCATCGAGTACGAACAATTAATGCCTTACGTTCAGCCAGAAAGCCCTGCTTTCCGTGTGATTATCGGTGATTTTGTTACGACCGAAGACGGTACTGGCGTAGTTCATACTTCACCAACTTTTGGTGCGGACGACTTTAGAGTAGCACAGCAAAATGGTATTCCTTCGATTTTTGTGAAAGATGAAAACGGAAAAGATGTACCAATCGTAAATCGTCAAGGTCGTTTTGTGGCTGAAATTACTGATTATGCAAACGAACCTGTAAAAGAAGCGTATTTATCAGAAGCAGAAAAAGAAGAACAACGCATCAAACAAGGAAGAGACAAGTATTTATCGGTTGACGAACGCATTGCGATTCAGTTAAAAACTGAAAACAAAGCCTTCAATGTGCAGAAGTTTGATCACCCTTATCCACACTGTTGGAGAACCGATAAACCAGTTTTGTATTATCCATTAGATTCTTGGTTTATCCGTACTACGGCAGTAAAAGATAAAATGATTGCCTTGAACAATACGATTAACTGGAAACCTGAATCAACAGGTACTGGTCGTTTTGGAAACTGGTTGGAAAACTTGGTTGACTGGAACTTGTCACGTTCAAGATATTGGGGAACTCCGTTACCAATTTGGCGTTCGGAAGATGGCGAAGAAGTATGCGTTGGTTCTTTGAAAGAATTAGAAAACGGTATCGCTCACGCTCTGAAAGACGATGTATTATCAGCAGAGCAACGTGCAGCCAACGAGAAATTCTTGGCTTTGTTGAAAGAAGGAAAAGAAGATTTACACCGTCCGTTTGTGGATGAAGTATATTTAATTTCAGCTTCGGGCAAAGTGATGACTCGTGAAACTGACTTAATCGACGTTTGGTTTGATTCTGGAGCAATGCCTTATGCACAATGGCACTATCCATTCGAGAACAAAGACATTTACGACAAAGCTTATCCAGCCGATTTTATCTCGGAAGGTGTTGACCAAACTCGTGGTTGGTTCTTTACTTTGCACGCTATTTCGGCAATGGTTTCTGATTCGGTTGCTTTCAAAAATGTAGTTTCAACAGGTTTGGTTTTAGACAAAAACGGAAACAAAATGTCTAAACGCTTAGGCAATGCCGTTGACCCATTTGAAACTTTGAAAAAATACGGAGCAGACCCAACTCGCTGGTACATGATTACCAACGCACAGCCTTGGGATAACCTTAAATTTGATTTAGCAGGTATTACCGAAGTACGTAACAAATTCTTTGGAACGCTTACGAATACGTATAATTTCTTTGCTTTATATGCCAATTTAGATGGCTACACGCCAACGGGCAAGCTCGACAAAACAATTGCGACAGAATTAGACCAATGGATTTTATCAAAATTACAAACCTTGATAAAAGAAGTGGACGAGTCATACAATACTTATGAGCCAACCAAAGCAGGACGTGCCATCCAAGAATTTGTGGGCGACCATCTTTCAAACTGGTATGTGCGTTTGGGCAGAAGACGTTTCTGGAAAGGCGAAGTAACAGCAGACAAACAATCGGCTTATGAAACTTTGGCTTACTGTTTGAAAACGATTGCTCAGTTGATGTCGCCAATTGCTCCTTTTTATGGCGATTGGTTGTACAAAAATCTAACAGATACAAGTACAGAAGGCGTTCAATCTGTTCACTTAACCAACTTCCCTAAAGCAGACGAAGCATGGATTAATACAGATTTAGAAACTTCAATGGATTTGGCACAAAGAATTTGTTCTTTGATTCACTCATTGAGAAAAACCAATCGTATTAAAGTACGTCAGCCATTATCGAAAATCTTGATTCCGATTTTGAGCGAACAAACTCGTGAACAAATTCGCCATGTGGACGAATTGATCAAGACAGAGGTAAACATCAAAGCCGTAGAATATTTAAACGATGCTTCTGGCGTATTGTCGAAAAAAGTAAAACCAAACTTTAAGGCATTAGGGCCAAAATTCGGAAAAGAAATGAAAGCTGTTGCCGCAGTAATTACTGCCATGACAGCCGACGATTTGAAAGCTTTGGAAGAAAATAAAACGATTGCTCTTGAGAATTTCACGATTGCTTTAGAAGACGTTGAAATCTTAACAGAAGATTTACCGGGCTACTTAACGGCATCGGATGCGGGTATTACGGTTGCTTTAGACATCAATATTACGCCAGAGTTGAAACAAGAAGGTATTGCTCGTGATTTCATCAACCGTATCCAGAACTTACGTAAAGATTCAGGTTTTGAAGTAACCGATAAAATCAGTATTCAATTATTAGATTCAGATGCAGAAGTAACCGCAGGCGTTGTAGCTTTCAAAGACTTTATCAGTCAAGAAGTACAAGCACTTTCATTGGAAGTAGTCAGCGAATTAGCCGACGGACAAGCAATAGAATTTGAAGAATTGACTTTAACCGTTAAAGTCTCTGTACTGTAACTCGGGTTTCCAACCCGAATCTAAAAAACCAAGGGAAGCTTTCAGATTTGAAGGCTTCCCTTGGTTTTTTAGATATAATTTCCTTCTAAAAGCCAGTACATCCCCTCTTTTAGCCTACCGATTGATTCTATTTTGCGGGAAATTGCGGTAATTAGCTCCGTCATCTTATCTTTTTTGCGGGAAACTGCGGTAAAAATAGAGCTTTGATAGGCTCAGAGCCTATCAAAGCTCTATTTTAGAAGCGTTTACCCTTCTAAAAACCGAACAAAACCGCAAAAAAGAACTAACAGTTTTACTAAATCAAAATAGTTATTTTTTAATCAGTGCGTACCCGAATGTCAATGAGACTTTTTGAATAGTTCCAGAAATAAAAGGATAAGGTTTAAGTCCTGCATCTGTGTTATTATAAGTGAGTTCAAGGTTCATTTTATTGAATATTGTACCTATCCCAACTTTAAAACCCATTGTATTACCCAAACCTTGATAGTATACATGTTGACTCTTTTCTGCTAATCTCATTTCTAATGATACTGCTGCGTTGAGATATACATCAACTTTTTTAGGTACATTTTTATATATCGAATATTGTGGGCCAATATAAGCTCCCAAATATGAAGTATTTGTTGGGATAACGTAACTACTAAATAACCTTACATCTTCTTCATAAAAATTATACAGTAAATCAGCTTTTATTCCAAACCTTCTTCTTTTTGAAGGTATTTCAAATAAACCTCCCAGACCAAAAGAACCAGACATTAAACCTGCCTTTTTGAATTCATCTGGAGAATTACCAATTGTATAACCAAAAGTACCAACTGCTGCTTGTATAAATAAAGTAGATTTAAACTTTTCTTTTTTTGAAACTTCAACAGGCTTGTTATCTCCAAAATAAATATTGTATTTTATTACCAAAGGAACTAAATCTGAATCTCGATACAAATATTTGAATACTTTCCCTGAGTAATTTGAGCAATCTTCGCACAAATCATATAATTGCTTGTTGTAAATATCAAGATGGACATTGTATGTTTTATAATCTATTGTCCTCAGAAAGCGATGGTCGATAAGTTCTTTTATTGGCTCATTTAATTTCTCAATAAAAAAGTGTTTTTTGTTATTTATATCTTGTAAAAAAAATAAACTCAACCTTCCTTTTACTAATTGTTTCAAAAATAAAGTAGTATCTACCACTACTCTATCATAACTTTCAATTAAACTCCCCAATTGATGCGGAGTAATATCTAAAGCAATTGCTTTTCGTACATAAGTCACTTCATTATTAATCACAAAACTCTGAATGTCCTTTAGTTCATACTTTACTTCTTGATTGTCTTTTTTAAATGTGATTTTCAAAGGAGAAGTAGCCCATTTTTGGTTGTCGATTTGCCCTCTGACAGTATCGCCAGTATTATTGACAACATAACCTGACATAAATTCTTTTTGTGCCTTGATGGAGAAATACGATAGAACTGTAATCAGTACAGTAAATAAAAGTTTTTTCATGGAAAGATTATAAGAAAAGATTGACAAATAGTGCAATTATTAAATTGTGTAATTTATTCACCAAAGCTATATGGCAAACCTTACAAAAACAATTCTTCCAAGATACTTCGACAGTTTTTCCATTAAATTCCCATAGCCTAAATATTAAACTATTCTTCAAACTTCCCTCAGTATCATCGTATTGGTTATCTTTGTAAAAACATCAACAGCATGATAGCCACCCAAAACTTAACTTTCTCTTATTCGTCTGAAAAGAACTTTTCTTTTCCAGATTTTTCCTGTGCCGACCGTGAAACAATGCTTATTTTGGGTAAATCAGGAAGAGGTAAAACTACTTTTTTACATTTAATGGCTCTTTTATTGAAACCTACGGGCGGTAAAATCCAGATTAATAACCAAGAAATTAGCGATTTTTCGGTAAGTACTGCTGCTGATTTCAGAGCAAAAAATGTAGGAATTATCTATCAGAAACCTCATTTTGTTCATTCCTTGTCGGTCATGGAGAATTTACTCTTGGCAAATTATTTAGCTGGAAAATCTCAAGCAAAAGACCTTGCTAAACATTTGGCAGAAAGCTTGGGCTTTGCCGAACATTTGCATAAAAAAACCACGCAATTATCACAAGGCGAACAGCAAAGAGTAAGTATCGCCAGAGCCTTGATGAACAAACCTTCTGTGATTTTGGCAGACGAACCTACTTCAAGTTTGGACGATGACAATTGCTTGAAAGTAGTGGATTTATTGAAAAAACAAATTGAAGAAATTGGAGCAAGCTTGGTAGTAGTTACACACGACCAACGCCTAAAAGATGTGGTGGAAAAACGTATAAATTTATAGCAAATGAACTTACTAAAAATATCTTGGAGTAACCTTAAAGACAAGCCACTTACCAGTTTTTTAAGTATTTTATTGATGGCTTTGGGTATCGCCATTATTTCGTTGTTACTCTTGGCTGGTAAACAGTTAGAAGAAAAATTCACCAGAAATGTAGCAGGCATCGACATGGTTGTTGGGGCAAAAGGCAGTCCGCTACAATTGATTTTAGCCAGTATTTACCAAATTGACGCTCCAACGGGAAATATTTCTTTGGAAGAAGCCAGCCGTCTTACTCGTAATCCTTTAGTAAAATCCGCCATTCCATTATCTATGGGCGACAGCTACCAAGGTTATAGAATTGTGGGAACAAACGAAAAGTACCTACAACATTTTGAAGCTGAATATGAAGCAGGAAAAGTATTTTCTGGAGCGATGGAAATGGTTGTAGGCTCAAAAGTTGCCAAAAATTTGGAATTAAAAGTTGGTGATACTTTTGCTTCGCAACATGGCTACGATAAAGAAGGGGACGTTCACGAAGAAAAGAAATTTAAAGTAGTTGGTATCTTAAAAAATACCAATTCGGTACTTGACCAGTTGATGGTGACACCACTCGAAAGCGTTTGGGCAGTACACGATTCCCACCACGAAGAAGAAGCTGGCAAAGGAGCAAATGCTTTGAAACTTTTAGAAGAAGATACAAGCACAGACGAAGAGCATCATCACGAAGAAGAAGCCAAAGAAATTACTTCCATGTTGATAAAATTCAGAAATCCAGCGATGGGAATGATGATGGCAAGAAGTATCAATCAAAATACTACTTTACAAACGGCTTCGCCTGCTATCGAAATTAATCGTTTGTTTGCTTTAATGGGTTTTGGTATTGATACTTTAAAAATTATTGCTTTGGTCATCATCATCGTTTCGGGTTTGAGTGTCTTTGTTTCACTGTACAATTCACTCAAAGAGCGAAAATATGAGATGGCTCTGATGCTTTCGATGGGGGCAAGTAGAACCAAATTATTCTTTCTTTTACTCTTAGAAGGCTTGATAATCAGCACGATTGGTTATGTTTTTGGCGTGGCATTAAGTAGGCTTGGACTTTGGCTGATGTCGAAAAATGTAGAACAAAATTTTCATTACGACTTCAACGTTTTATCTTTGTTGACAGAAGAATTTTGGTTATTCCTCGGAGCATTATTCATTGGTTTATTGGCAGCAGCCATTCCATCTTTGGGTATTTATAAAATTGATATTTCAAGAACTTTAGCGGATGAGTAGCTTTTTAGCTATGAGCTTTGAGCTATCAGCTGTGAGCTTTGAGCTTCAGTTTTTTAGCTCAAAGCTCACAATAAAATCAGTAAAAAACTAAATAAACCCTAAGCTCTAAGTAATCAAAATTTTAACTCAAAGCTCATAACTCATAGCTTATGGCTTATGGCTCATTGCTCAAGGCTAACAACAAATCAGTAAAAAACTAAATAAACCCTAAGCTTTAAGTAATCAAAATTTTAACTCAAAGCTCAAGGCTAACAAAAAATCAACAAAAAACCAAATAAACCCTAAGCTTTAAGTAATCAAAATTTTAACTCAAAGCTCAAGGCTCATAACTTATGGCTCATTGCTCACAGCTCATTGCTCACAGCTAACAAATCAACTAAAAATGAAAATAAAATCATTACTCGTATTCGGTGTTTTATTCTTGGCTTTATCGGCTGCAACACCCATGAAAAAGCCAGTGGCTTTACCTGCGGAAAAACTTACTTGGGATATTCTGAAAGATGTAGTTTTCAAGAAAAAATGGTATCCGCAAGAATCTATTTTTATGCTTTATCCTACTTTTGGCCCTGCCGTAAAGAAATTAGAGAATAAAGAAGTAATCATCAAAGGCTATGTAATTCCTGTGGATGCCGCTACGAATATGTATGTACTTTCGGCATTTCCATACAGCCAATGCTTTTTCTGTGGCGGTGCTGGGCCCGAGTCTGTGATGTCTTTAAAGCCTAAAAAAGGAGCGTCGCACAAGTACAAAACAGATGAAATGCACACTTTTAAAGGTAAGTTAAAATTAAATGCTGACGACATTTATGAGATGAATTACATTTTAGAAGAAGCAGATTTAGAAGAGTAATTCTCCAATAACTTCATTTTATTCATTTGAAAACAAGTATTACAAAGGCTAAAATGAGTTTGAGACATTAGATAATATTTACATTTTATTGAAAAAAACGGCTTATAAATGCCTTATTTTGAATAATTTCAATAATAATGAAAGATTTCTAAAAAACTTTTGAAAACATATTTGTCTAAAACTCAAACATTTACTACCTTTGCAGTCCTGTTTCAAAGACACATCTTCGTTTTTCAGTTTGATTGGGTTGTAATTTACTGATAATCAATAGAAAACGATTTTTTATAACCAATTAAGCAAACAAAGCAATGGCTAAGAAAGGCAATAGAATCCAAGTGATTTTGGAATGTACTGAGCAAAAAACTTCAGGCGTTCCAGGGATGTCTCGTTACATCACTAAGAAAAACCGTAAAAACACGACAGCTCGTTTAGAGTTAAAGAAATACAATCCTTTCTTGAAGAAAGTGACTGTTCATAAAGAAATTAAGTAATTCATTTAGTTGTCAACGACAAGTTATCAGTTCTGTGTTATCGTAATTTTTGGTTTATCCATTAATTAATTTTAATCAGTCGATAACTCAAAACCGATAACAATAACTTATACAAAGAAATGGCAAAGAAAGTAGTTGCAACCCTTAAAAAAGAAGGTGGCGTAAAATACGCAAAAATCGTTAAAGCAGTGAAAAACCCTGCTACTGGTGCTTACACATTCAAAGAAGAAATCGTTCTTCAAGATGAAGTAGCAGCTGCGTTGAAAGGTTAATTCTTTCGACTTTAAAGAAAGTCCCCTATCTAAATTTAGTTAGGGGACTTTTTTTGTTATATATTTGATAAATGTATTTGTTGGTAAAATATTAGTTTAAAGAGGAATATTTGGCTAATTTCATTATTATTTGATTTCGCACATTTATTTTTATCACTAATTACGAAGCAACAATTATCATTATTGATAACTAATACGTAAAAATGGGCTTATTTGATTTTTTTAAGAAAAAGGAAACTTTAAATACTGAAGAAAAAGAAACACTTGATAAAGGATTAGAAAAAACCAAAGAAGGGCTTTTTTCTAAACTTAGCAGAGCGGTTATTGGCAAATCGAAAGTAGATGAAGAAGTACTTGATGAACTGGAGGAAATCCTTATTTCTTCAGATGTTGGTGTTGATACTACACTTAAAATTATTCGTAGAATTGAAGAACGTGTTGCCAGAGATAAATTTGTTACTACAAATGAATTAGATGGCATTTTAAGAGAGGAAATCGCCGAGCTTCTCGCTCAAAATAAGTCGCAAGATGTCTCTGATGCTTTCAAGTCTAACGTCAAACCTTATGTAATTATGGTTGTTGGCGTAAATGGTGTTGGTAAAACTACCACTATTGGTAAACTTGCTTCTCAGTTTCATAAAGCTGGCAATAAAGTAATTTTGGGGGCTGGTGATACTTTTAGAGCTGCGGCTGTTGACCAGCTCAAACTTTGGGGTAATAGAGTGGGCGTTACCGTTATTGACCACGGAATGAATAGCGACCCTGCTTCTGTGGCTTATGATACTGTAAAACAAGCCGTAGAGCAAAATGCCGACGTAGTAATCATTGATACGGCTGGTCGTTTGCACAACAAAGTAAACTTGATGAATGAGCTTTCAAAAATCAAGCGAGTAATGCAGAAGTTTTTGCCTGATGCCCCACACGAAATCCTCTTGGTGTTGGATGGTTCAACAGGACAAAATGCTTTTATTCAGGCTCAAGAATTTACTAAAACTACCGATGTTACGGCATTGGCTATTACAAAATTAGACGGAACAGCAAAAGGTGGAGTTGTCATTGGGATTTCAGACCAATTCAAAATTCCAGTAAAATATATCGGCGTTGGAGAAAAAATTGAAGATTTACAAGTTTTTAATAAGAAGGAATTTGTTGATTCATTATTCAAAAAAAATAAGTAATGATTAAAGCCAAAATCTTGCTCTTACTTGGATGTTTTTTAATGGTAGCTTCTTTCGGACAAAAATCTAAAAAAAAGATAAAACGAAAGAGTAGCCTTCCTTTGGCTACACAAAAACTCAGTTCAGAACCAACTCCCATTATTAATTCAAAATCTGTGCAGCAAGGTATTTGTGGAACAATTTTTTGGAAATCGGGCAATATGATGCCTTCGCCAGACAAACCAAGCCCAAAAGGTAGGCCTGTTCAAAGAGAATTAGTCATTTACGACCTTACCAATACAGCCGAAACTACTCGTGAAAATGGATTTTACCAAAGTATCGCTACAAAATACATTACCAGTGTAATGTCTGATGAAGAAGGGAAGTTTTGTGTTAATTTAGAAGAAGGACGTTACTCTTTGTTCGTCAAAGAAGGGAATAAAGGATTGTATGCAAATTCTTATGATGGCGATGGCAATATTTTCCCCATCAAAGTATCCAAAGATAAAGTAACGATTGTTGTCTTTACGATTGACTATCAGGCTTCATATTAAATAGAGCATTTAAGAATAGCTTTTCTATCCTCAAATGCTCTATTCTTTTTAATACTTATTTTCTCTGCTCTTTGCCCCAAGTATCTTTCAAGCCAACGGTACGATTGAATACCAAATTTTCTTCAGTACTATCAGTATCTAAACAGAAATAACCTTTTCTGATAAATTGATAATTTGTTCCAATCTTAGCTGTTTTCAAACTTGGTTCGAGATATACTTGTGGAAGTACAATCAAAGAATCTGGATTGAGGAACTTCTTGAAGTCGTCACCTACTTGCGAAGCATCTTCCAAAATCAACAACCTGTCGTACAAACGTACTTCTGCTGTACAAGCGTGCTGAATAGAAACCCAATGAATTGTACCTTTTACATGAATGCCAGAAGTATCCGAACCTGAACGACTTTCAGGAATATAGCTACAATGTAATTCGGTAATATTACCAAATTCATCTTTTACAAAACTATCACATTTAATAATGTAAGCTCCTTTCAAACGAACCATCAAGCCTGGGCCTAAACGGAAGAATTTTTTCATTGGTACTTCCATAAAATCCTCACGTTCGATATAGATTTCACGACTAAAAGGAACGATACGATTGCCTGATTCTAAATCTTCTGGATTATTTTCTACCTGTAATTCTTCTACTTGTCCTTCTGGATAATTAGTAATTACTACTTTCAGAGGGTCGAGTACAGCCATTACACGAGTAGCTTTTTTATTCAAATCTTCTCTAACGCAGTAATCCAAAACGCCAACATCAATCAAATTGTCACGTTTTGCTACTCCAATTCTATCACAAAAATTACGAATAGATTCAGGAGTAAAACCACGACGACGTAAAGCCGAAATCGTAGGCATACGTGGGTCGTCCCAGCCAGAAACTACTTTTTCATTTACTAATTGTAATAATTTTCGTTTACTCATTACAGTATGAGTAAGGTTCAAGCGAGCAAATTCGTATTGATGAGAAGGATAAATTCCTAATTTTTCAATAAACCACTCATACAAAGGTCTGTGAACGTCAAACTCCAAAGTACAGATTGAATGGGTAATTTCCTCAATCGAATCCGACTGACCATGTGCAAAATCGTACATCGGATAAATACACCAAGCATCGCCAGTACGGTGATGCGGAGCGTGCTTGATACGGTACATCAGAGGGTCTCGCATGTGCATATTCGGATGAGCCATATCAATTTTTGCTCTCAATACTTTTGCTCCATCCTCAAACTCGCCAGCTCTCATTCTTGCGAACAAATCAAGATTTTCCTCAATCGTTCTATAACGATAAGGGCTGTCTTCACCCGGAAAATTCGGATTTCCCTTCTGCGAGGCAATTTGTTCAGCCGTTTGGTCATCTACGTATGCCAAACCCTTTTTAATTAACTCTACGGCAAACTGGTATAATTTCTCGAAGTAATTTGATGCGTACAACTCCTCACCTGCCCATTCAAAACCCAACCAACGAACGTCCGCCTTAATAGAATCAACATACTCTGTTTCTTCTTTTTCTGGGTTTGTATCATCAAAACGTAAATTAGTTTTGCCGCCATACTTAGCAGCCAAACCAAAATTCAAACATATTGATTTAGCATGACCAATATGTAAATACCCATTCGGTTCTGGAGGGAAACGTGTTAAAATACGTCCTCCGTGTTTACCCGCTTGTAAATCTTCTTCTACAATTTGTTCAAGGAAATTAAGTGATTTTTTTTCTTCTTCTGCCATACTTCTAAATCGTTATCAAGTTGTAGGTTATTACTCAGGAACATTTATCATGCTAATTAACAAAATTGAGATAACACTATCTTACGAATTTACGGATTTTTTAGGGAAAGGACTTCTTCGAGAGGACGGTTTTATCTTGATTTTGCTGCTTAAACAGCAAAAAATATCATACATTCTGGAATTGTTCTTAAAACGAAGTACTTAGAATCCTGAAAAAACTATTCTTCTGAAACAATAAAATGAGCTTCGAGTATCAAACAATCATTAAGTACTTCGGGTTATGGCATAAGTCAATCTTATGAATGGCTCTGAAATATTGATTATTAAATGGAAAAAGTAAAAACATTTACAGCAGAAGACATCGACAGAATCATCGAAATGGCTTGGGAAGACCGAACTCCATTCGATGCTATTTTTTTTCAATTTGGCATAAAAGAGCAAGAAGTAATTGAACTCATGCGAAGAGAAATGAAGGCTTCGTCTTGGCGTTTATGGCGAGCAAGAGTACAAGGACGAAGTACCAAACACGAAGCCAAAAGTGCAGTAGATGGAAGTCGTTTTAAGTGTTCTTTGCAAAGAAAAATCACCTTGAACAAAATTTCAAAGCGTAGAGCATAATTAGTACCAAATAATATTCTGTTAAGATTTTTAATCTTGGCATTACAAATTTTGTTTTATCAAAATTAACTTAACATATTCTACTGATTTTACCGTTTAATAAAAATATTATTCTAAAATTTAGCTTTTTTGTAGAATTTTTTACAAAATCTACTGAAAAGCTATTAGATTTGCATTGTATTTCCTTTCATAGAAACAATCACTCAATTTAACAATCATGTAATATTGAAAAACCATTGAATTTATCAATGGTGTTTTTCGTTTTCATCAATTCTAAACTCTTTAAGAAATGAGTATTAAATTAGATCAAATTGACCATAAAGTTTTAGAAATTTTGCAACAGAATGCAAAAATTACTAATGCTCAATTATCAAAAGAAATAGGGCTATCACCTGCTCCAACACTTGAACGTGTAAAAAAATTAGAAACTGCTGGTATTATTGAAAGCTACCATGCCCAACTCAACCGTGAAAAGGTAGGTTTGGGTGTTACTACTTTTGTAACAGTAACATTAATCGGACACAAGAAACAGGTTACAGAGTCATTTGTTGCTCAAATCAATCAAATTCCAGAAGTTATCGAATGCCACCACGTAACGGGTTCAGGAGATTTCCTTCTTAAAATTATTGCCAAAGATATTGCGTCATATCAAAAATTAATGTTAGAAAAAATCAATGAAATTGAAGAAGTAGCAGGAACACAAACCATGGTGATTCTTTCTACTTTTAAAGAAAGTAAAGTATTACCTATTCCTTGATTTTCGGTTACCTCTTCCTAAAAGACCTTCAACAAAAAAGTCGAACTTGTAAGTTCGACTTTTTATTTATTCCTCAATCAGTACGTAAAACTTAAAATTCAGCGGGTCGAATACTTCTGAAATTTGGATGAGAAACTCAGGATTGTTCAAAAAGAAATTCAGGAAATTCTCAGACCTCTCTTGCGGAGTGCCATTCGGGAAAAGTTTCTGTTTCACGCCCAGCAATTGATTTACTTCTGTTTCATGATTTCTCTCCTCAGCTTTTTTTATTCTCTTTTCTAAGTTTTCAACTGCGTTTAATAGCTTTTGCTGCTCACCTTTTACTGCACCTTCCAGTGTTTTATCAATCTTTACTGCTTTAGCTAAAATCTCCTCAAAAATTTGAACAAACTCATTACTTTGTTCTGATAAACTTAAACTATTCTCTGAGTGTTTTTCTACGAAGCTTTTCTTTAAACTTACTTCATCTAAAAATAAGTCAGCAACAGATAAGTCCAATTTTTCCATTCTTTTAGCTGTCGCTTTATTCACAACCAAAGCAAAATTCCGAGGCATAAGAATCGGAAAAGCTACTTGATGAAAATCAAAAATAGCCTTTAATTGCAACCAATAAGGTACTTCCGAAGGCCCACCAATATAGGCTAAATTTGGAAGTATTACTTCTTCATACACAGGGCGTAATACTACATTGGGGCTAAACTTTTCGGGTTCATTTGCCAATAAATCCAATATTTCTTCCTGAGTATATTCCAGTGTGGTATTGAGTACTTTATAAGTATTCCCTTCCCGAACAATACGTTCACGTAATCCGTCGGTTAAATAAAAGAAGTTGATTTCACGGGGAGAGATTTGGGTTTTGTAGCCTAAATTTTCAAGCTCTTTTGTTGTACTTGAAACCAAATCAAAAGCAGAGTGTTGTAATAAATCGTTCTTAATAACAGGTGTAAATATTTTTTTCAATGCACGATTATCAGCATCAATACAAATGAGTCCTTGCTGACCAAACAATTCATTGGCGTAACATCGAGCTGCATTTGCCAAAGTTTCGTTATTCAAGTAAGCATCTTTAAAAACCGCAGGACATTCAGACATTTCAAGAATCAAGCTCTCCAATTCCTTTGGATTCATCCTTCCAACAGCACCAGCTTGTGATGTTTCCCAAGCTAATTTTTTCCCAAATAGCGAAAAATGATTGATTTCAGCAAAATCATGGTCTTCAGTTGCCATCCAATACACTGGCACAAAGTTGTAAGCAGGAAAGGCTTCTTTTAATGCTTTTGCTAAATTAATTACAGTTATTAATTTATAAACCACATACAAAGGCCCAGTGAAGATATTCAATTGATGCCCAGTTGTTACGGTAAATGTATTTTCGTCTAAAAGAATATCAATATTGGGTTTATGAGCAAGTGAAGCATATTGTTCTTTTAAAACCTCTACTAATATTTGTCTTTTTTCTACATCAAATCTTTTAGCGTTCAATTGCTCTTTGAATCCTTGAATATCTGGATAATTTAAGTAAAAATCGCTTGTTTTAGGGGATTTACTGATGAAGTCTAAGAAAAGAGGCGAAAATTGATGTACGCTCTCTAAAGGGAGTTGATGTATTTGCATTATTGCTTTATACTTTTGAAAAATTAATGCCCAAACCGTGTTGATTGAGTTACAAGTTTAACGTAGAACTTTTAAAGTTTGTTCTTTTGAGAATTAAAATTCAATAAAAAAGCTCTTCAATCAATGATTGAAGAGCTTTTTTATTCTTATTAAGAATGATTATTTCTTATTTGGAAGAATACGAATATCATCTGGATGTTTAGGGTCAATATAGAATTTATATTTAGCCACAGTACCAGTTGGTTTACAATCACCTGGGTTCAAGCGTTGTACTTCATATTCATAGATTGAAGGATTCTTAGGTAGCGGAAGGTCTGCTGGCCATTTCACCTTCGGATCAGTTGTTACGTTTTCGTAGTTTACATAATCGTTTGCAGGTTTTGCTTTTCTACGAGGTACTAATTTCTTAGGCTGAGCAACAGCTACTGGTTTCACTGCTTTACGACGAGCTTTAGTAGCTTTTTTCGCTGGAGCAGATTTTCCTCCGAATACTTTAAACATGTACTGGTCTTCAACTGGTCTTGTTGCTCCGAATACAGCTGGTGCTGGTTTAGCTTTGTAACCAAAACTTGCAGAAGATGCTTCAGAGAAATGCTTGTTCTGAACTACTGATTGTACTGTATAATAGTAGAAGCTACATTCATCACCATTAGATAAAACAACGTTGTTAGGTAAAGTCAAGCTGTTGTTTTTAGTAGTTTGCTGATAAATTGGTGTTTGAGTACCATCAGCTTTGTACAATTTGAATAAATACTCTTCTTGCTCTGGATTTGGTGAATTACTTTTCCACTTGAATGCAGGTACTTCCGTAGATTTATAATCAAACATTTTTCCATTTACTCCTAACAAAGTTGGAGCATAAGCTACAACTGGTGCAGGTGGTGGAGGTAACAATGTATAAACTGTTTTGCTCTTCTCTTCACCGAACACGTGTGATAACGAAAGACCAATATTATAGCCACCATGTGTTGCTACGTCTTCTTTTGTCAAGGTTTTTGTCGAACCTGGCATTAAGTCTTGTCCAGTCGTTGTGAAAGGTGTTTTTGTAATAAATCCTTGAACGTTAGCACCTAAAGCCCATCTTGGAGACAATTTATATAATAAATCTAAACCAACAAGACCTCCTAACTTATTTTTAGACGCTGAAGAGTTCATTCTAAAAATTAACTCTTGAGCACCAAAGTTTCCATCTTGAAGATAACCGCCAAATCTTGGAGCAGAAGTATTAATTAAACCTCCACGTAAATCAAGGTCGATTTCAAGCTTTTTACCAATTGGCAATGCAAAAGAAGGACCAACGAAGATATAGAAATCTTCCATACTCGAAACTTTATCGTAAAGTAACTTTGAGTTTGCTGGAATTCTTCCTGTTGATAACAAACTATTGAAGTTTTTGTAAATCAAACCATCTGGACCACTGTAATCATCTCCAACTTTAAAGTTTTGATAACCACCTGTAAGTCCTAATCCAAATCCTCCCCAAAAGTGAGTCACAGAAAGTGAATTATAAACGCCAGGTTTCAAAAACATTGTTACATCTTTGCCATTATCATCATTACCTACTGGTACAGAAATACCAACTCTATCAGTAACTTTCCAATATCTTTTTGCGTGGGTTGCCTTTAATACGTTAGCATTTTTATAAAATGCCGAATCCAGATAATATCCATCGGCAACAGTTTTTACTACCTGTCCGTTTGAATAAGTTGTAGTTACAATTCCGTTGTCTGTAACTGTACTAACAATTGTAGGTTTAGTACTTGACGTAGAGCCTTGCCCTATCGACAAATGGCTTAGTGCTAAACAAGTCAATAACCCCAATCCTATTTGGGCTGACTTATTTGGCAATAGACTTTTTTTTGAAAAAAGCTGCTTCATAACTTGTTTGATTTAAGTATAAATGACTGGGACTAAAATAGATTTAATTACAACTGTATAAATTTTCTATGGTAAAAATACTGATTTTAGTCGAACTAATCGCTAAAATTACAGTGAAAAAGCCATATTTTCTAAAAAAAAATCAATCTATTGATTTGAAACCTATTTTACAGACTAATAAATCTTAAATTTGTACACAATTTTAAAATCGGTGGTGTCGAATTAACTCAGGGATGACTCAAAAAAAATAAAACTTCCTAACAATCAAATAGTTACCCTTTGTTAATTTGTTTTAAAATTTATTACAAGTATTTATCGTCTATTAATGACTCATCATTGCTAATCAATAAAAACCATGCCAGCAAATAACGAAATCAAGAGAATTACTACACATATCTTACAAGAAATGAAAAATAGAGGTGAGAAAATCTCTTGCCTTACGGCTTACGACTACTCTATGGCAAGAATCGTTGATGCCGCAGGAATTGATTTAATCCTTGTTGGCGATTCGGCCTCTAATGTAATGGCTGGGCATGAAACAACTCTTCCTATTACGCTCGACCAAATGATTTACCATGCCAATTCTGTGGTTAAGGCTGTTAAAAGAGCTTTAGTGGTGGTTGATATTCCTTTTGGTTCTTATCAAGGAAATTCTTCTGAAGCTTTACGTTCGGCTATTAGAATTATGAAAGAGTCGGGAGGTCATGCTGTAAAAATGGAAGGTGGTTCAGAAATCAAAGAATCTATTCTAAGAGTTTTAAGTGCTGGTATTCCTGTAATGGGACACTTAGGACTTACTCCTCAGTCGATTTATAAATTTGGTACTTATAACGTTAGAGCAAAAGAAGAAATTGAAGCTCAAAAACTAATTGAAGATGCTAAAATGTTGGATGAAATTGGTGCTTTTGGCGTTGTTTTAGAAAAAATCCCGTCAGCACTTACCAAAAAAGTATCTGAAAGTATCTCAATTCCTACTGTGGGTATTGGGGCTGGACCAGATGCAGATGGGCAAATTTTAGTTATTCATGATATGCTCGGAATCAATAAAGATTTTAAACCACGATTCTTGAGAAGATACGCAGACTTAGATGGTATTATGAATGATGCTATTTCACAGTATATTAAAGATGTGAAATCGGTTGATTTCCCTAATGAAAAAGAAAGCTATTAAAATAGCACAATTAAATGTATTCGTGGTTTATACTAAAACCCGAAAAATAATAAAACAATGAAAGATTTTCACGTAGTTTATGAAGACAATCATCTCATTATTGTCAACAAAAGAGCTGGTATATTAGTACAAGGCGACTCTACGGGTGATAGAACACTCACAGACGCTGTAAAAGAATATATTAAAAAACAATACAACAAACCGGGTGATGTTTTCTTGCATCCTGTTCATCGTCTTGATAGACCAGTAAGTGGTTTAGTAATTTTTGCCCGTACTTCCAAGGGTTTAGAAAGAATGATGGAATTGTTTAGAAAGAGAGATATTCAGAAAACGTATTGGGCGATTGTCAGACGCAAACCTAAAGAAGCAAAAGGCAAGTTAGTACATTGGATTGTAAAAGACGAAGCTAAAAATGTGGTTACGGCACACGAGGTTGAAGTGAAAGGTTCGCAAAAAGCTGAATTAAACTATAAACTCTTGGGCGAAATCAATAAACATTTTTTGATTGAAGTTGAACCCATCACTGGTAGACCACACCAAATTAGAGTTCAACTTGCTTCAATGGGCTGCCCAATTCGTGGTGATATAAAATATGGCTTTGACCGCCCCAACGGAGATGCAAGTATTAATTTACACGCCAGAAGAGTTTATTTTATTCATCCAATCAAAAAAGAACCTATTATTTGCAAAGCTGCTGTTCCAGCTAATGCTTTTTGGGAGGAGTTCTTGGAACTTGACCCTGACGATTTTAAGCAAAAGAATCTGGATTATCTTCATGAATAAGCGGATGCGAAACATCGTTCATGATTTGTTCAAAAAGGTCTTGAACAGCGTGTTTTACTCCTTGAAGAATCCCTGAAATGATACTTAGTGGTAAAATCAATGGCAAAAAAACAAGCCATTGTAAAATCATAAATTGATTGTATTTTTTCATGTCTTTTGAGTGGTTAAGCAAATAGTGGTTACAATTATACTTAAATATTTCTTATTGTAAAAGTAACAATTTTTCTAATTATAGTAACATTTCATTTTAAGAAATTGTTACTTTTTTTAGCGTATTTTTTGAAATTATTTTTTTGAAAAATTATCAAGATAAAATCCACTCATTCCCTGAGTGGATTTTTTTATTCATTTAAGAGATTTATTTAAAGATATACTTTACTCTTTTCGTCAAAAATTATATAAAATCACTTATTACTTCAATCGGCTCAAAGCTAAATTTCACTACCGAAAAATCAGTATTTTTCTATCAAAGGAAATACTCCTCAGTTTTGAGTACATTCAATTTATATTCGCTGTTTTTAAAAGTTGATAAAACTGCCTAAATTACAGTTTAAAAAAAATCATCAGCATGAAAAAAATCATTGTTTTAATTCTTCTAAATTGTTTTTGCTTAACACTTTCTGCTCAACAACTTAATATTGAGCATATCATGCAAGACCCAAAATTTACTATTGGGGCTTTGCCTTCTTCTATTTTTTGGTCGGAAGACAGTAAAATGGTTTACTTCAACTGGAATCCTTATCGAAATAAGGCAGATTCTTTGTACGGTGCTTCTATTACCGAAAAGAAACCTTTTAAAATTTTACCTCAAGCACGTAGAGCCATCCCTCCTGCCAATGGTGTTTATAGCAGAGATTTTTCTAAAAAATTACTTACAAAAAATGGCGATTTGTACATTTTAGATTGTAAGACAATGGCATTACGCCAAATCACGAATACTGGTGAAGTAGAGAGTAATCCGCATTTTAATGGAAAAGAAAATAAAGTAATATACAGCAAGGGAAGTAATTTATACAGTTTTAACCTTGAAAGTGGCGAGACGGTACAATTGACCGATTTTTTGACTGGTACAAAAAAAGTGGAGGCGAAACTAAGTGAACAAGAAAAATGGTTGAAAAAAGACCAGCTTAGTCTTTTTGAAGTACTCAAAGAACGTGCAGATAAGAAAAAACAAGAGGCGATTATTGAAAAAGCAGACCTTCCGAAAAGAGCCAAAGAAATTTATATTGAAGATAAAAGAGTAGAAATCCCTCGCTTGAGTCCTGATGAGAATTATGTTACTTATCGCTTATCGAAGCCTGCTGTGGGTACTAAAAATACAATTGTGCCAAGCTACGTAACCGAATCTGGCTTTACAGAAGATATTCCGGGACGAACAAAAGTGGGTGCAGCAGCAAATTCTTATGAGTTTTGGGTATATGACATCAAAAAAGATACAACTTTGCAGGTTTCTACGAAAGAAATCGAAGGTATTTTTGAGCAACCTGCGTACTTGAAAGACTATCTTAAAAAAGATACTACCAAAAACAAAAAAGTAGAAGCTCGTAAAGTAATTTTCAATGACCCATTATGGTCGAGTGATGGAAAGTACTGCGTGGTAGTAGTGAGAAGCCAAGATAATAAAGACCGTTGGATTTTGAAATTAGATGTAGCTACCCGACAGCTACAAACCCTCGACCGCCAAAGAGATGAAGCTTGGATTGGTGGGCCGGGCATTGGCTTTAATTTTAGCTCAGGAAATATCGGCTTTTTAGCAGATAACCAAACACTTTATTATCAGTCAGAGGCAGACGGTTACTCTCATATTTATACCGTAAATATTGCCACAGGTGCAAAAAAACAATTGACCAAAGGCAATTTTGAAATCCAAACACTACAATTATCCAGAGATAAACAGCATTTTTACTTTACTTCTAATGAATCGCATCCGGGTGAACAAAATTTTTATAAGATGTCTATCGAAGGAGGTGAAAGAGTACGTTTAACTAAAATGTCGGGAGCAAACCAAGTAGTGTTGTCGCCAGATGAAAGTAAATTAGCCTATTTGAATTCGTATTCCAATCGTCCATGGGAAGTATATATTCAAGAAAATGCCATTAATGCTGCTCCAGCACAAATCACTAAATCACAAAGTCAGCAATTTAAAGAGTACAATTGGCGAGAACCCGAAATCATTACTTTCCCAACCAAAGATGGCTCTGATGTATATGCCCGTTTGTATGAAGCGAAAGGAGAAAAAGGGAAAAAACCAGCCGTAATTTTTGTACATGGTGCTGGATATTTACAGAATGCCCACAAATGGTGGAGTCAGTATTATCGTGAATATATGTTTCACAATATGCTGGTGGATAATGGCTATACAGTTTTGGATATTGACTATCGTGGTTCGGCAGGTTATGGTAGAGATTGGCGTACAGGCATTTACAGATTTATGGGCGGAAAAGATTTGTCAGACCACGTAGATGGTGTAAGATGGCTGATTGAAAACCAAGGCATCGACCCTAAACGAGTTGGTATTTATGGCGGTTCTTATGGCGGTTTTATTACCTTGATGGCCATGTTTACCAAACCAAAAATGTTTGCTGCTGGTGCTGCTCTAAGACCCGTAACGGATTGGGCGGCTTATAATCATCCTTATACGGCCAATATTTTGAATGAACCTCAAACGGATTCACTTGCTTACCGCAAAAGTTCACCCATCTATTATGCCGATGGTTTGGAAGGAAACCTGTTGATTTGTCATGGCATGATAGATGTAAATGTACACTACCAAGACGTCGTTCGCCTTACTCAGCGTTTGATTGAACTCAAAAAAGAAAACTGGGAATTAGCCTCATATCCGATGGAAGACCACGGTTTTGTAGAACCAACTTCGTGGATGGACGAGTACAAGAGAATCTTTAAGCTTTTTGAAAAAACACTCAAAAAGTGACAATCCAATGAATGTTTTACTTCGTGTTTGCTAAAATGCCTTTTAGCAAACACGAAGCAATACTTCTACTCTATTGTGTAAACTCTTCAAATAATTTCTGTGCTTTTCTGAAAGCTTCTGTCAAATCGTCATTAAGTAAAACAACATCGAATTTATCTTGAAATGACATTTCAAAATTCATTTTAAAAACTCTTTTAGAAATCGAATCTTCAGAGTCTGTACCACGTTCACGCAAACGCTTTTCTAATTCTTGCACGCTTGGTACTTTCACAAAAATCGACAAAGCACGCTCTTTATAATACTCTTTGAGTTTCACACCTCCACGTACATCTACATCAAAAATAACGTGTTTACCAGAAGCCCAAAGGCGTTCTATTTCTGATTTTAAAGTACCATAATAAGCTCCGGGATATACTTCTTCCCACTCCACAAATTCGTCGTTATCAATCTTGATTTTGAACTCATCTGGAGACATAAAGTAATAATCCTTACCGTTTTCTTCATTACGTCCACGTTTATCACGAGTACAAGCAGAAATAGAAAAGCCAAGATTGTCGTTGTTGGCAAGTAAATGTTTTACAATGGTAGTTTTGCCCGAACCAGAAGGGGCAGAGAAGATGATAAGTTTTCCGTTTTCCAATTTTTGAAGCGTCAATGGTAAAAACTTGATTTAAAAAAAAAGTTATTAAGTAAAATCGTAAATAAACGATAAACTTAATAACCATTTTACTGAACCCTCAAAAGGGTTACTTATAATGCACTTATTTTCTTTTTGATACAATCAATCAAATTAGAAGGAATACATTTCTTTTCTAATTTCAATTGCATTGTCTCTTTAATACACTTTTCTAACTCATATCCTTTTTCGCAAGGTAAACATTTATCCATGTTTTCCTTAAACTGAGCTATTTGCTCGTCTGTTGCTTGCCCGTCCACAATTAACTGTACCAATTTCATGCACTCAGACTGATGCTCGCAACTTGTCTTTTTTTGAATTTTTTCAACCTCGGAAACCATTATTCTATAGGATTAATCAATTTTAATTTGGCGTTTCAATGGGGTTTGATTATGATAATCAAGTAGTTATTGAACAGGAAGGTTTAAAAAAAAATTCCCTTTCCTTAAAAAATATAGAAAAATAGTACATTTTTCTCTGTTTGTCAATAATTACTCTGCCATACTGTCAGCATTTACATCATAACCCAATGATTTGGCATAAGATTTTAATTTTTCTTTTAATAACATCCTTGCTCTGTGCAAACGAGAGCGAACTGTTCCGATTGGAATATCCAAAATTTTTGCCATTTCTTCATACGTGAATCCTTCGACATCACAAAGAATAATGACAGTACGAAAATCTACGGGCAACGCATTCAAAGCATTAGCGATTTCATCGCCGATTAAGTCTTGAACAGTATCAGCACGTAAATCTACTGTTTGCGTTGTTTCTGCATCTTCTTCTGAATTATAAGTAGTCTCAACGTCTTGGTAATCAACCTTTGATGGTTCTTTAGATTTTTTTCTAAAGTCGTTGATAAAACTATTCTTTAAAATCCTGAAAAGCCATGCTTTAGCATTAGTTCCTTCTGCAAAAGAGTTGATAAATCTGAATGCTTTAAGATAAGTATCTTGTACAAGGTCGTTGGCATCATCTTCATCATTTGTCAGACGAAAGGCAAAGTTGTACATTGAGTCAATGTACGGCATAAATTCTTTCTCGAAAACCTTGTGTTTTTCGGCTTCAGAATAGGTTTGAGTTATTTTGATTTCTTCTTGCTCGTCCATGGTTGCTGCTGAATATCACTGGATAAAAAATAGAAAATGACATATCATTATCATTCGTCATCAGTCATCCAAATTATAAAGTGTCGGGTATCTTCTACGAACAAACAACTTGCCAAGGATTTTTCAGGCTATATTCCTGACAAAAAGGCACATTATTTTTTTAGAAGAATTTTAATCTTTTCTGAAAAATTGAATGATGATGATTACAAGTGTAGTGAAAATAGTACTGGCTATTACTTTCATTAATATCGGAACTATTAAGCCAAAGTTGGAAGCTTCTAAAGAAAAAAGCACAAAATGGTGAATCATAGTTAGGATAACGACATAACTCAAAAACCATGAAGCTCCCATAGATTTTAAGCTTAAAATCTGACGTTCGTCATAACCTCTTTGTGGCACTAACAAAGTCAACACGGGCTGGCGTAAGTAAGCAATTAAAGTCATGGCGGCGGCATTTGCCCCAATTGTATTGTAGAATACATCTACCAACATTCCTGCCACAAAACCCAACAAGATTAACTGTACTCTTGAGGTATCAAAAGGCAATAAGATGATAGTGGCTACATACACAAAACAAAACGCATAGTTAAAAAATACCAATTGTCTGACAAAGAAAATTTGCAACAAAAGATAAAAAATAAAGGTAAAAATTTGAGGAACTATATTTCTGGGAGTCATTCTTAAATCAGGTTGCCGAGTTTAATGATTGGGCGATGCCGCAAAAGATATTACTTTTTAGGTTCGTTATCAATTTCCTCTAATTTTTTTTGTTCCTTTTCTAAAGTATTGTTAATCACATACACATACGAAAGTGTGTGAAAATCAGTTGCCAACTGTACTTTTATATCATGGAAAGTATTATCTGGTTTTACGCCAACTTTCTTCACGTAGCCAATTACGATGTTTGGCGGGAAAACATAGTTGAAGTCAGAAGTCATAATCGTATCACGTACTCTTACGGTTTTGTATCTTGATACATCTGTCATTTCAACAATTTCAGGATTTACGCCATCCCATTTGATTGAACCAATCTCGCTATTACTTTTTATTTTAGCAGAAACCGTATAATCTGAATGCAAAATTGTGATTACTCTTGAATAATGTTCTGAACAAGATTTAATCTTTCCAACTACTCCAGTTGATGAAATTACGCCCATTCCAGGAGCTAAACCATCAGCCGAACCTTTATCAATCGTAATATAATTATTGAATTGAGAAGTAGTGAGGTTTGTGATTTTGGCTACGGTATATTTAAAACGTGCTGCTACCGCAGAATCTGCTTTATAGCGAACAACAGACGTAGGTACATTAAGCTGCTGAGCCTGTAATTTAGCTACCATTTCATTCAAGCGTTTGTTTTCTGAGGCTAAATCTGTATTTACAGCTTTTAGATTAGAGTATTCAACAAGAGAATTGGATAACTTCAAGGCTTGTGCAACGTAAAGATTTGTGGTATTGAAAAGTATTGCACTTGGATAATTATTGACCGAATAGAAAAACCAGAGACTCAGTATTTCCAACAATGCGAACAAAATGAAGGCTCGTTTTCTGGATAAAAATTGGATTAACTGATACATTTTCTGAAAATAGATTCTTGGATGATTGTATAATTGCGAATTAATTGTGTACGAAAGTTTTAAAGCAATTTATGATTTGGGATTTCTGATTTCGGAAATTGGATAAAATATTTCCTCAAAAAACTTTTTACAAAGCTGAAATCCGACATCTGAAATCCGAAAACAACAGTTTTATAATCCTTCGTACAGTACTAACTGCGAATAGCCCTTAATGTAAAATGAGTAAATGAAAGAACGTTTGGTTTTATTCTTTCATTTACCCATTTCATGTATTGCCACATTAAGAGATAAGTATTGGCTTGAAATGATCAAGGTGCTTGAGTACCTCGCCAGTACCTCGCACAACGGCTCTTAAAGGATCATCGGCAATATGAATTGGAAGTTTTGTTTTATTCGCCAAGCGTTTGTCTAAACCATGTAATAAAGCTCCACCGCCTGTTAAATGAATACCATTATGGTAAATATCGGCTGAAAGTTCTGGAGGAGAAACCTCTAAAGCCTTCATTACGGCTTCTTCAATTTTTGAAATCGACTTGTCCAAAGCATAAGCAATCTCAGAGTACGTTACTTTAATTTCTTTAGGAATACCTGTCATCAAATCTCGTCCACGAATTTCATAATCCGCTGGCGGATTATCTAATTCTGGTAAAGCCGAGCCTACTTCGATTTTGATTAATTCTGCCGAACGTTCACCAATTAATAAATTGTGTTCACGACGCATATAATCAACAATGTCACGAGTAAACACATCACCAGCAATACGAACCGAAGCTTCGCATACAATACCTGAAAGGGCAATAACAGCAATTTCAGTAGTACCACCGCCGATGTCCACAATCATTGAACCATTTGGTTGTTCAATATCAATACCGATACCGATTGCCGCAGCAATTGGCTCGTGAATCATGTACACTTCTTTCGCTCCAGCGTGTTCGGCTGAATCTTTTACCGCTCTTTTTTCTACCTCTGTGATACCAGAAGGAATACAGATAACCATTCGATGAGAAGGTGTAAAGAAACGGTTGCCCGTATCAATCATCTTAATCATTCCACGAATCATCAATTCGGCAGCCGTAAAGTCGGCAATTACTCCATCTTTCAAAGGACGGATAGTTTTGATATTTTCGTTAGTTTTTTCGTGCATCTGCATTGCCTTGTTTCCAATCGCCAACACTTTGTTGGTGGCTTTATCAAGGGCAATAATAGATGGTTCGTCAACCACTATTCTATCTTTATGGATAATTAACGTATTGGCAGTACCAAGGTCAATCGCAATGTCTGAAGTCAGGAAATTAAATAATCCCATTTTATTATTTTGTTCTTTATTTTAGTATTCTTGTCAGGTTTCGTGTAAAGTTAATTAATTAAAACAACCTGTGCTTGGATATTCTTGTAAAAGTACAAAATTAATGAGAATGTAAGATATTACCTTCAAACGATATGAAAAAATTACTCATTGAATAATAAGTAAATGGCATCGTATAAGTTATTCGTGCTTTCCTTTCACTATACTGATACAGTTTCTGACGGTAGTTTCAATCCAATCAAAATTATTTTTTTCCAAAATGTCTTTAGGGAATAATTGTCCTCCCATTCCTACGGCTTTTGCTCCTGCACCAAACCAAGTATTCAAACTTTGAGCAGTAGGCTCAACCCCTCCCGTAATCATCATTTCTACCTTTGGTAAAATACTTTTAATAGATTTAATGAAGGATGGATTCAGTACATTGGCTGGAAATATCTTTACAATATCAGCTCCTAAAAGATGTGCTTGGTAAATTTCATTGGCAGTAAGTACGCCCGGAAACCAAGCCATTTGATTTTGCTGACAAACCTTTGCCACTCCTGCATCCAAAGTGGGCTGAACGATAAAATCAGCATCTAAACTAACAAAGTACTCGGCTTCTTGGGCATTATAAATTGTACCGATACCAATTGCCATATCAGGGAATTCGTCACGAATGTATTTTACCAAAGCTGCAAAAACTTTATCCGCTCCTTTACCACGATTGGTATATTCAAATACTCTGATGCCTCCATCATAACAAGCTTTGGCAACGGCTTTGCTTGTTTCTATATCTGGATGATTGAAAAGTGGCATGATAGGTACTTCGTCCAATTTGGCATAAATACTTTTTTGAGGAAATTTCATCTTATCTTCTTATTTTTCCGCTAACATCGCCATTCATTACGGCTTCTATTTCGGCAACACTGGCAATATTAAAATCGCCTTCAATGGTATGTTTCAAGCCCGAAGCTGCTACCCCAAATTCTATGGCTTTTTGGGTATTTTGGTAAATCAATTCTCCATAAATATAACCTGCCATAAACGCATCGCCTCCGCCAATTCTATCTACAATGTCTGGAATGTTCAAGGTTTTGGTTTCTAACATTTCTACTCCATTCCAACATTTTCCGACAAGTGTATTATGCGAAGCTGAAATCTGTCCTCTTTTGGTAGAAAGTATTTTCTTGAGTTTAGGAAACCGTTCATTGAGTTGCTGACACACAGATTTAAAGCTTTTCTTTTCGTCTGTCGGAACAATACTAAACATATCAGCGGCATCGCCTTTGCTACAAATGATTACATCGCAGTACTCTATCAGTTCGGGCATTACTTCTTTGGGGCGTTTTCCCCATTTCCATAAATTTGAACGGTAACCTACATCTGCCGAAACGGTTAATCCCATTCTACTGGCTGCTTTAACGGCTTCCAAACAAGCCTGAGCCGCCGAAGCAGAAATCGCAGGGGTTATTCCTGTAAAATGAAACCACTGGGCATCTTGAAAAATCAATTCCCAATCAAAATCCGCTGGATTCAGCGTAGCAAATGAAGAAGCGGCTCTATCGTAAATAACTTTGCTGGGTCGCATGGCTACGCCTTGTTCTACAAAATAAACACCGATGCGGTCGCCACCCAAAACGATATGCTGGGTATCCACACCATGTTTTCTGTAAGCGTTGATGGCTGTTTGCCCCAAGTCGTTGTCTGGGAATCGAGTAACATGGCTGGCAGGTATTCCCATTATAGACAAAGAGGACGAAACATTCGCTTCGCCCCCTCCAAAATTAATATCGAAACTTGTCGCTTGTTGAAAACGGTGATGACGAGGCGTACAAAGCCTCATCATTACCTCACCGAAAGTGACTACTCTTTTCATAAATACTTTCTTACGGCATCTGCGAAGCCATCTAATTGTGTTAAATCTTCACCCCACAAACTGCGGTTGGCTAATACTTTGTCTAAATCAAAATTTTCCCAAGCTTCATAGAAGTAAGGAGCAAAATTACAGTTGATTGGATAATACTCTCCGTTCGACTCTCCGTAATAATTTCCATTTACTTCTTTTTCTGCCTTCATAAATTGTAGATAAGCAGCAAAACCCATTGCAAAAAGTTCTGGAGCTTTACCAAACTCACGGTAATATTGAAGCAGAATCGGGATATTTCTCATCTTCATTTTGGCAGTATATTGAACCGTAATATCTAATAATTTATGATTCAAGAATGGATTACGGAAACGGTCTAAAACCATTCTACCGAAACGGTCTTTAATTTTTGAATCAATTTTATACGGAATCGCTAAAGATACTTCGCCAAGCATTAAGTTGGTAATGATTCTGTTCAAATAAGCATTACTCATTACATCTTTTACCAAACGGAAGCCCAATAAATAAGACATTCCACAAGTAAGCGTATGCGTTCCATTGAGCATTCTTAACTTTAATTCACGATATACTTCGATGTCTCTTTCGATAATTACGCCCGAATCAACAGAAGCAAAAGTTAAAATTTTACGAATTTTCTCATCTCCTTGAATCGCCCATAAACGATATACTTCTGAAAGAATCATCAAATCGTCTGTGTAGCCAAATCTTTTTTGTAGGTCAGTTCTCGTTTCTTGGTCTGGTTTTCCCGGAACAATTCTGTCAACTAATGAATTACAAAAATGATTATGGGTTTCGAGCCACTCGATAAAATCTGGCTCAAGTCCGTTTCTATGAGCTTGTTCTAAAACAATTTCTTGAAGTTTATCACCATTTCCTACGATTAATTCCGTTGGGATAATCACCATTCCACTTTTGGCTGTACCACCAAAAGTTTTCCAACGCTCGTATAAAAACGCTAATAATTTAACAGGGAAAGATTGTGGAGGATTGTTGGTTACTTTATCGTTTTCCAGCAAAGCAATACCTACTTCTGTGGTATTAGAAATGATTACTTGCATTTCTGGGTTTTTGGCACAGTTGAGTACTTCATTCCATTCCGAACGAGCAGATAATGTACGAGAAATCGACGCATTCAGCACATACTCTTCTATTGGCTGGCCGTTCTCAAGTCCTTTAATACAATGCGTGAAAAGTCCATCTTGTTCATTAAAATCGTCTGCTTCACCTTTGTCAGTAGATTTTACTACAACAACACGACCATTAAAAACGCCTTGCTTATTTGCTTTGTCGATAAAATAATCACAAAGCCCTCTCAATAAAACTCCTGTTCCAAATTGTAGTACTTTTTCGGGTAATTCAAATACTTTTTCGTCGGGTACTTCAAGAAGTTTGCTCAATTTTTGAGAATGTGAGGCTAAATGTGCTTTGGTCAGTTTTGGGTTCATTGTATCTCAATAGTTTATTATTTATTTTGAAAGTAGTATAGTACAATTTATCTACTGTTTTTGTCATATAAAATCAACAATAAAGCGTAAAGTAAGTGCATAGACCTAAGTCTAAAACCCATTTTACGCTTTGTTGATGAAAATTTTAAATAAATGATTGATGCTATTTTGTCCTTATCTAAGCTTCGCCGATTGGCCCACGGTAATTGGTCGGAAACTGAAAACCGTTCTTGTCTTGAGTAATTGGGCCATAAGCATCCTCGTATTTTTCGATATTTTCTTTCAAAGCATTCAAAAGACGATAAATATGGTCGGGTGTAAGGATTACTCTTGATTTTACTCTTGCCTTCGGAATACCGGGCATCATTTTAATAAAATCAATAACAAATTCACTCTGAGAATGTGCAATCATCGCCAAATTCACGTATTCACCTTCTGCCATCGCTTCGGTTAATTCTACATTTATCTGGTTTTCATCGGTGGGTTGACTTGCCATTTTATAATTTAATTTAATTTCTTAAAATTGTTTTTACAAACTATGAATTTATACAAAAGAATAGCTTATTGCAAATTAATTCATTTTTATCCTTGAAAAACAAAAAGCGAAGGATTTTGTTATCAGCAATAGACTTCTTCTTTCCTGAAAAATTTATGTATAAACATCTCTTCTTCGACCTCGACCATACGCTTTGGGACCATAATACAAACTCAAAACTGGCTTTGGATGAAGTATATCAGCATTATCATTTACAAGAACTCGGCATTAGCTCTTCTGCTCAGTTTTATCTTACTTTCAACGAAGTCAATCATCAATTATGGGATTTGTACGAACAAGGGAAAATCTCTCAATCTGTTTTACGTCACGAACGCTTTCGGATGATTTTCTCTCGCTTAGGCTGCCACGACCATTCGCTTTGCGACGAAATCACCGAACGTTACATTCATACTTCTGTCCGAAAACCACATTTACTCCCCAATACAACAAAGGTTTTAGACTACCTTTTTCCGAAGTATCCGTTACATATTATTACCAATGGTTTTATTGAAATTCAAGAAGTAAAGATGAGTTTTGGTGGAATCAAACATTATTTTCGTGAAATTATTACTTCTCAGAATTCGGGTTACAAAAAACCTGATGTGGGTATTTTTGAATATGCTTTGGATTTAGTCGGGGCGAAGGCTTCTGAGTGTATTATGATTGGTGATAGTTTTCAGAGTGATATTGTTGGAGCAAATAAAGCGGGCATTGATACGGTTTTCTTTAATCCTGACGGCAGAAAACAAGAACGGACTTTTGTGCCTAAGCATGAAGTGAAGGATTTGATTGAGTTGAAGAGAATTCTCTGATTTTGAGACTGAAAGACTTTAGGACTTTAAGATTTTTGGAGATAAGATACAAGACTTTGGGACTGGAGGACTTTAGGATTTTTGGAGACAAGATACAAGAGGCAAGAAACAAGATTTGAAGACTTTAGATTTTTGTGATTTTATTTTTTAAATGAATAGAAAAAAATTAAGCCTATTGCCTACGGCTTATAGCCTAAAGCCACTCTAAAATAACGACAATTGATTGGTGTCTCCTTTTTTGTCGAAAATCTTTTTGTCTTTGATGAGTTTGCGGTGTTGTTCTAAAAAGTCAACAAAAGCATCTATTTGTCGGTAAAGTGGTGCAAAATTATAAGTACTGATGCTGTATTTTTCTTGATACACTTCTTCAAAATCTGTGATGATGTACTCCAACGTTTTTACGCCCCACTTCTGCAAACCCAATAAGTATAAATTCTGATGATTGAAGGCAAAGCGATTGGGTTCATAAAATCGAGTGGATTTTAAATCAACGGCACGGTCGCCACCAACCAAATCTACAAAACCATAAATCAAGCAGTTTTTATACCTTGCTTCGGTATAAAATTGAGTTTTGTACTTGTGTGGCAATAATTCTCTGGTTTTTTCGATAACTTCTTCTTTGAAAGCCTCTTCATTTTCGCCAGTAATGATGGCTTTTTCAAAATCTATTCCCCGTTGTTGTGCGTCGGTAGTTGGCTTTTTTACTCGATTAATGCGGTCTATCATTTCCCATAAATCCACCATAATGTTCCCTTGAAAATCAGTAGTTTGATTTTCATAGAGAGCAAAAGAATTTAATAATGTTGGATAAATTTTGTACATGATACGTTGGAATGATGAGTTGTGAATTGTGAGTGATGAGTTAAAATACTGAATTACAGAAATTTAATTTGCATAACACTTTTTGAGTAATTTTAAAATTGTCCTTTGAAAGAGTTTTGCTATTTCAAAGGACAATCATATTAAGCAATTACTAAACGCTCAACAGCCTTGTCGCCAACTAAGTGGCTTTCTACGATTTCTTCTACGTCCGACAATTGAACATTACCATAAAATACGCCTTCTGGATATACTACCAAAGCTGGGCCAAATGCACAAACATCTAAACAACCTGCTTTCTGAGCTCTGATTTCAGCCGATAATCCTTTTTCTTTCAAAGATGCTTTGAAGGCATCCACTAATGCACTTCCTCTTTCTGCTCCGCAACATTTTTTTGGAGCATCTTTCTGATTAGTACAAATAAAAACGTGTTTCTTGTATTTCATTACTGTGTTTGAATTTTATGAATTGTCGTTGAAGTGATTTTCAACAATTTGTTTTGATAAAATCGTTCATTCCATGCAATTTAATGGTTTTCTCGTAATTTTGGAATAAACCAATGAAGACAGGAAACAAATAAATCCTATTACATACTTCACAATCCTTTTTTTATGACTTTCCAGACACAAGAACAATATCAGTTTATAGAGAGTATTCTTTTTGAAAACTTAGGGCATCATCCAGAAGTACTTGATTTTCAGTTTTTTTATGGCGGAAATTTTAATCTTGCCGTAAAAGTAAAAGTTGCCGAAGGCAATTATTTTATCAAGTGGAATCAAGGCGACCACGAAGGAATGTTTGAATCAGAAGCTCGTAGTCTTAGAGTATTAAGAGAAACAGGTGTTTTGTCTATTCCCGAAGTAATCAATTACGGAAAGATTTTAGACAAAGAGTACTTGATGATGGAATTTCTGACGGCTGGTTTCCAACAAGAAAACTACTGGCAAGATTTCGGACAGAAACTGGCAAAATTGCATTTGCATACCAATCAAAATCACGGATTAGACTTCAACAATTATGTGGGTGCATTACGCCAAAGTAATGAATGGATGGAAAATGGCGTAGCATTTTTTATTGAAAAACGCTTGAAAGTACAAGCTGGTTTGGCTCTGTATGACCGCAAAATTTCGCCAGAATTATACGAAAAGTTTCAACGTTTGTACGAGAAACTCCCCAGCCTAATCCCCAACGAAAAGCCAGCACTTTTGCATGGTGATTTGTGGTCGGGCAATGTAATGACCGACAACGAAGGATTAGTAGCCTTAGTTGACCCAGCCTGTTATTACGGCTTGCGTGAAGCAGAATTAGCATTTACAACCATGTTTGGCGGCTTTAATACCGTATTTTATGAAGCCTATCACGAAGTATATCCAATCGAAAACGGTTTTGGCGACCGCATTCCTTTGTATAATTTATATCCTTTGATGGTTCATGTAAATCTTTTTGGCGGCGGCTACTTGGATGCAGTGGAGAAAATTTTGAAAAAGTTTTAGTAAAAAGAAGTCCTGATAAGTAATTAAATTTCTCTTAAATTACATTAAGATGATTCAGAAAATTCATATTAAAAACTTTACTCGCTTTGAGGATAATTCTTTTGAATTTTCAAAAGGTTTGAATGTATTTGTTGGACAAAATGGCTCAGGGAAAACTCATTTATTAAAACTTTTATCAGTAATTCTAAAAACCAATGAAGCAAATAATGGCTCTGGGAAAGAAAAATTCGAGAGCTTATTAGGAGAAAATTTGGTAAACTATTTCAAGCCTGAAAACTTAGGAAGGCTTGTAAAAAGAAGTCAAGGAAGAGCAAAGGCTGAAATAGAAATCATTATTGACGGCACAGCACAAAACTTCAATTTTTCAACCAATTCAAAAACGAGTGTAAAAACTGAAAAATATGCTACTTTAGCACAAACACCATCTTTATACATTCCTCCACGAGAAATTATCTCTGTTTTTGAAGGTTTTATCAGTTTATATCAAAAAAGAGAAATTAGTTTTGATGAAACATATTATCAATTAGCATTGGCATTAGATACCAGTTTATTAAAAGGCAGACGATTTGATGAAGCTCAAAAATTAGTAAGTCCTTTAGAAAAAATTACTGGAGCAAATGTATTGAAAGAAAATGGACGGTTTTACTTCAAAAACGAACAAGGGAAAATGGAAATGCCCTTAGTAGCCGAAGGTTTTAGAAAAATTGCTACATTGATGTATTTGATTTTAAATGGTGAATTAGGAAAAAACTCCGTACTCTTTTGGGATGAACCAGAAGCCAATTTAAACCCAAGATTAATTAGTCAGATTGCTGAAATTTTAATCACATTAGCCAATAGCGGAGTTCAAGTATTCATTGCTTCACATGATTATTTATTAACGAATTTACTTTCTTTGAAATCAGAATATCGAAAAGATTTAATTGAAGAAAACCTTCCTCCTATCAAATTTTTTGGAATGTATGAAAAAGAACAGGAATTATTAGTGGATGAAGGAGAATGTATCGCCGATTTATCCGAAAATTCGATTTTAGAAGAATTTTCAAACTTCTATGACTTAGAGCAAACCTATTTTAATAAAGCACTCAAATCATAAAATAAGATGACCGTTTTTGAAGAAAGTAATCTACATTTTGAATTTGACTCTCGGTACAACATCATCAAATCGGATAATGATGTCAATATCATTAATGCTAAAAAGTTTTTACAAGGTACAAAAGACACTGATTTTTTGGGTTTCTATACTCCTGATAAAATCTTTTTTATGGAAGTCAAGAATTTTAAGGGCGTAAAACATGAAGATATTGAAGTACTTACCAATGAAGTTGCCCAAAAGCTTAGAGATACTATTTCAATCATTGCTGGAGCATCCAGAAATACGACCAATCATAAAAATTTTTGGGAAACGCTTCATCAGAAAATCGGACAAAGTAATACTGAAATCTTTTTTGTTTTTTGGTTAGAAGAAAACACCTATACACACAGAGAAAAGCATCGACTACAAAATATCACTGAAAAGCTTAAAACAAAGTGCAAGTGGCTTAAAACAAAAGTAATTGTTCAATCCACCAAAAATTTTCAGTTGGAGGGAGTAAATGTAAAATTTTGTTAAAACAATTTATTTTTAATAGATAAAATACTTGACTATAATTTTACGTTTAAATTTATTAATTAACTTTGTCTATCGAATAAGTAGAATATATCGTTTAAAATTAACAAACAATCTCATGAAATTTGAAACACTTCAATTGCACGCTGGGCAGGAAATCGACCCTACAACAAATTCTCGTGCAGTACCTATTTACCAAACTACGGCTTATCAGTTCAACAGTTCAGAACATGGGGCTAACCTCTTTGCTTTGAAAGAATTTGGGAATATTTATACCCGAATTATGAACCCAACAAGTGATGTTTTTGAAAAACGTATAGCTGCCTTAGAAGGTGGCGTGGCGGCTTTGGCTGTTGCTTCGGGGCATGCGGCACAGTTTATCGCTATCAATAATATTACTACGGTTGGCGACAATTTTATTACTACTTCGTTTTTATACGGTGGTTCGTATAATCAATTCAAAAATTCATTCAAAAATATTGGTGTTGAAGCTCGCTTCGCTGATGGCGACGATGTTTCGTCTTTTGAAGCCTTGATTGACGACAAAACCAAAGCGATTTATTTAGAAACTATCGGGAATCCAAGTTTCAGTATTCCTGATTTTGAAGCCTTTGCTGAATTAGCTAAAAAATACGATTTACCCATTATTGTTGATAATACTTTTGGTGCGGGCGGTGCTATTGCACAGCCAATCAAACATGGTGCTCATATCATTGTAGAATCGGCGACTAAATGGATTGGTGGACACGGAACTACGATGGGTGGTGTAATTGTAGATGCAGGTACTTTCAACTGGGGAAATGGAAAATATCCACAGTTTACAGAGCCTTCGCCAAGTTATCATGGATTAGTATTGAATGATGTTTTTGGTATCGGTGGGCCTTTCGGAAATATCCAGTTTATCATTCGTGCCAGAGTAGAAGGTTTGCGAGATTGGGGGCCAGCACAAAGTCCATTTAATTCTTTCTTGTTATTGCAAGGCTTAGAAACGCTAACTTTAAGAGTAGAAAGAATTGGCGAAAATGCACTTGCACTTACTAATTGGCTGGCTGAACATCCAGAAGTTGAAAGTGTAAATTATCCCGGTTTAGCAAGTAGCCCTTACCATGAATTAGCGAAAAAATACCTTACTCGTGGTTTTGGTGGCGTGTTTTCGTTTAAACTAAAAGGTGATAAAGCCAGAGCCGAAAAATTTGTGAATAGCCTTAAACTCATCAGTCATTTGGCCAATGTGGGCGATGCTAAAACATTGATTATTCACCCAGCTTCAACAACGCACTCGCAACTTTCGGAAGCTGAACAAATTTCGGCAGGCGTTGAACCAACTTTATTGAGAATTTCAGTAGGTATCGAACATATCGACGATTTAAAAGAAGATATTGAACAAGCTTTGGCGGCTTTGTAGGTTTTTAGCTGTGAGCGTTGAGCTTAGAGCTGTGAGCTGTCAGTCATCAGCTTTCAGTTTATTTAAAAATACAAAAACCCGTTGTTGAAAATTTCAACAACGGATTTTTGTATTAATTTTCAAATTAACACATCTTCAAATTTTCAAATTACTTCCCATAAACTCCTTGCAAATAAGTCTCAAGAGAAGTTGGTGTTCTACCCAATAAAGTGGCTAAATCTGTGCTTACTTCGTCAAATTCTCCCTCTTTGATTGCTCCACTGAAACCAGCAAATAAACCAATGTACTCTGCTGGTACGCCTGCTTCTGTAAGTGTTTTGCTAAATTCTTCAACACTTGGCGAAACATACACGATTTGCTTACTTGTAATTGATGAAATTATCGCTGCTATGTCTTGATACGAATAGGTTTTCGCACCTGTGATTTCATAAATCTTATTCTCATGACCTTCGCTTGTCAAGATATTTGCTCCTGCTTCTGCCATATCTGTACGCAAAGCGAAAGCTGTTTTTCCATCTCCAGCAGGCTGATAAATTACGCCTGTTTCAAGTACTTGTCCACCGATAAACAATGGCAAAATATCGGCATACAAAGTATGTTTCAAAATTGTGTAATTTAAACCAGATGCTTTTAGCCACTCTTCTGTTTGGATATGCGATTTAGCCACAAATACAATTGGCGAAGTTTCAGTTTCATTTTTACGTTGGAAACTGGTATAAATCACGTGTTTTACGCCTGCGGCTACGGCTGCTTTTACTACATTTTCTTGTTGTGCAAGTCTGTGTTGAACATCACTTCCTGAAACAAAATATAATTTATCAATTCCTTGAAAAGCAGCAATTAATGAATCTATATCGCTGTAATCGCCCACAACAATATTTACTCCTTTTTCTTTCAAGGTTTCCACTTTAGCGGCATCTCTTACCAATACTGAAATGTTTGACGCTGCTGTTTTTTCTAATAAAAAATTTACAACGGCACTTCCTAATCCGCCTGTTGCTCCTGTTACTAATATCTTACTCATTTCTTTAAATGTTTATTTATGAATGTTTTTTTGCAAACTAAAAGTTATTAAGTTACTTTTGGTAAGTCAAAGGTAAAAGGTAAGTAAGTACCTCACAAGAAGGCACGAAAAAGTTAGGCACTTACTCAGAAGTAATTAATATTGAAAATCAATCAATTAAGATGGAAAAAAATTTTAAAAAATTTTCAACCTCTCCTCAATGTCCCATAAGAAATGTATTAGACAGATTTGGCGACAAGTGGTCGATACTGGTGATTTTGGTTTTGGGAGAAAACGGCACGATGCGTTTTAATGAAATCAATAAAACAATTGGAGATGTTTCGCAGAAAATGTTGACGGTTACGCTCAGAACTTTAGAAGCCGACGGCTTGGTGGCAAGACAAGTATTTCCAGAAATTCCTCCGAGAGTTGAGTACCAATTAACGCATTTGGGAATGAGTCTTATGCCACATATTACCAGTTTGGCAAGTTGGGCAGACCAGAATATTCATCAAATTAAAACTTCGAGAGAAAAATTCAATGCTTAATTTTGTAAGCAATCATTAAAGACACATACCTTTTTATGAAAATTGGTTTATTTTTCGGTTCGTTCAATCCTATCCATATTGGACATTTGATTGTGGCGAACGTAATGGCTACTACAACCGACTTGGAGCAAGTATGGTTTGTTGTTTCTCCACAAAATCCATTTAAAAAAAACAAATCGCTTTTGCACGAATTCGACCGTTATGATATGGTAGAAAAAGCCATTATGGATAATCCAAAATTCAGAGTAACGAATATTGAATTTTCGATGCCAAAGCCTTCTTATACCATTGATACGCTGATTCGGCTACAAGAAAAACATCCACAACACGAATTCAAATTGATTATTGGCGGCGATAATTTGGCACAATTTCCGAATTGGAAAAATCATGATAAAATTTTAGAATACTTTGGTTTGTACGTGTACCCACGCCCCAACGCCGAACCAAGTCCTTTAGAAAACCATCCACAAGTACGTTTGGTGAATGCTCCTTTATTGGACATTTCAGCAACTTTTATTCGTGAATGTTTGAAAAAAGGACAGTCAATTAGTTATATGATTCCGGAAGTAGTGGAAGAATTTATCCACAGAAAAAAGTTTTATTTATGAAAATTAGCATTTTAGGTTGCGGTTGGCTTGGCTTGCCTTTGGGCAAATTTTTGGTTGAAAGAGGACACCAAGTAAAAGGTTCTACAACTTCGGAAAATAAATTTCCTTTATTACAAAATGTAGGAATCTCGCCTTATTTACTTCAATTTTCGCCTGCTATTGAGGGCGAAAAACTTTCGGATTTTCTTCAATCAGAAGTATTAATTATTTGTATTCCTCCACGTGCTAGAAAATTTGGCGAAGACTATCACATTCAGCAAATACAGTCTTTGGCAAGTGCCTTGGCGACTTCTACTATCCAATCTGTTATTTATACTTCTTCAACTTCGGTCTATCCAGATTTGAACAAAGAAGTAACAGAAAACGACGTTGTTAATGAAAACTCGGCTTTGATAAAAGTAGAGAACCTACTGAAAAACCTTGAAAATATTCAGACAACTATTTTGCGTTGCGGAGGATTGATGGGCTATGAAAGAATTGGAGCGAAGTACTTTGCAGGAAAACGAATCAATACTGGTAATATTCCTGTTAATTATGTTCATCAGGACGACGTGGTGGCAATCATTACGATGATTCTTGAAAAAGGTTTTTGGCAAGAAACTTACAATGTAGTTTCGCCTGAACACCCGATTCGTAAAACTGTATTTTTAAAAAATTGTGAAAAATATGGCTTTGAAAAACCAATTTTTGAAGAAGCGACTGAAGAAATTCCTTTTAAAATTATTAGTCCTAAGAAATTGATTGAGCAAACAGCTTATCAATTCAAATACGAAAACCCTTCGGATTTTTAAGTAGGTTTGTACATTTACTTCTTGCTTGTTTCTATTAAGTAGCGATTAGTGTTTTATATACCTAATAATCAAATATTTACAAAAACGTCGTTTAAATTGTAAAATAGCTGATAATTACGAATATAAAACACCAATCACTATTATCACTTACAAATTCCCTTTTCTCATTTCCTTCACAGCATAGTCAGCAGAGCGAGCCGTCATAGCCATATAAGTAAGCGATGGGTTTTGTGTTGAAGTTGAAGTCATGGCAGCTCCGTCAGTCACAAACACGTTTTTACAACTATGAATCGCATTCCATTTATTCAAAATTGACGTTTTAGGGTCTTTACCCATTCTTGCTCCGCCCATTTCGTGAATATCCAAACCAGGAGTACGATGCGAGTCGTTCGTTCTGATATTTTTGAAACCTGCTTTTGTGTACATTTCTGTAAGCTGTTCAAAGAAATCTTTCACCATTTTGCGGTCGTTGTCGTCGTAATCTACTGAAATTTTCAATTGTGGAATTCCCCACGGGTCAAGTTTCGAGCTATCCAAAGCTACATAATTACTTTCTTTCGGAATGGTTTCGCCCATCATGTGCGAACCTACATTCCAAACATTGTTATACTCAGGTTTTAATAAAGCCTTTTTCAAATCTTCGCCTAAGCCACTTCTGTCATCATGTTGATAATGCCCTGCCGAGAAGCCAGCCGCATAACCACGCAAGAAATCAGTTTCTTGTTTTTCAACATTTCTGAAACGAGGAATATAAGCAGAATTTGGTTTACGTCCGTCCGTTGTACTTCCCAAAAATCCTTCATACTCAGCATCAATCGTTGCAGTATAATTGTGGAAAGCTACATATTTACCCAACACGCCGCTGTCGTTTCCTAAACCATTCGGGAAGCGATGTGAAGTAGAATTTAACAAAACCAAATTTGAATTTAATGCAGCAGCATTTACAAAAATGATTCTTGCATAAAATTCCATCATTTGCTTAGTATTGGCATCAATTACTCTTACGCCTGTGGCTTTGCCTTTTTTCTCATCATAAATGATAGAATGTACCACTGAGTGCGGACGTAAAGTCAATTTACCAGTTTTAGCCGCCCAAGGCAAAGTAGATGAATTACTACTGAAATATCCACCATAAGGACAACCTCTTTCGCAAATTGTTCGGCTTTGGCACTGAGCTCTCCCTTGGTCGTAATGTACTTGTTTGGGCGAAGTAAGGTGTGCACATCGCCCAGTAATGATATGGCGGTCTTTATAATTTTTGGCTACTTGTTCTTTGAAGTATTTCTCTACACAATTGAGTTCGTGTGGTGCTAAAAATTCACCATCAGGCAAACTCGCCAAATTATCTTTATTCCCAGAAATACCTGCAAATTTTTCTACATAACTGTACCATGGAGCAAGGTCGGCATAACGAATTGGCCAATCAACGGCAAAGCCATCACGGGCTGGGCCTTGAAAATCATATTCTGACCAACGTTGTGTTTGGCGAGCCCAAAGTAAAGATTTTCCACCAGTTTGGTAGCCACGAATCCAGTCAAATGGTTTTTCTTGTACGTAAGGATGTTCGGCATCTTTTACAAAAAATTGTTCTGTTCCTTCATAAAAAGCATAACATTTACTTACAATCGGATTGGCGTCTTTCACTTCTTTTTTAATACGATTGTGGTGTTCAAACTCCCACGGTTGCATCAAAGTAGTTGGGTAGTCCACTACGTGTTTTACTTCTCTGCCTCGTTCTAAAACTAAGGTGCGTAATCCTTTTCCAGTAAGTTCTTTGGCAGCCCAGCCACCACTTATTCCCGAACCAATTACGATAGCATCGTAAGTTTGATTTTTTATGGCATCTATATTTATATTCGACATATCGCTTGAATGATAAATTATTTTACTTGTTTTGATTGCTTAGTCGTTTAACCTTTGGACTAAAAAAAGTAAAAATTTACTTTTTAATAGGAACACATCCATGATAACGTCCCGGAACCATTTCGTAAATTCTTAGATTGGTCATTACATATTCCGAAACCAAGTACCCGTCGATAGTCAGTCCTTTTACCAAATGTAAAAAACCTTTTTCATCACTGTTTTGTGAAGTACTCATTTTTTTCAAAACTTCTAACCGTTGTTTTGAGTCATTTTCTACAAAAGTTTTACCATTCTCTTTTTTAGCTAATTCATCCACAGAAATAAGCCCTTTTGCAAAAATGTCTTGTGATTTTTTATCGTAGCAATCAGCTATCATTCTCAGAATAAACTTATCAGCACCCAGTTCTTTTGCTCCTGGAGTATCAGTTTTTGGAATAATGGTAGCTACGATTTCTGCTAATAATGTTTCCTGAGAAGAAGTAATACTCAATGAATGATTTTGCAGTGTTTCTTTACTCCACGCATTTGCCCATGTCGGTAAAACGATTGTTCCGCCAATCGTCAGGGCTAAGTTTTTAATTGCCGAACGTCTTTGCATTTTGTTGGATTGATTTATGGACACAAATAAAAGATTTTTTACTTTAGACTTTAGTCTGACTTATAGGCTTTTAATTAATTGGTTTTAGGGAACTGAATTTACAAATAATATTCATGCTAAACCAAATTTCTACACCGAGAATGATGGCTGAAAGTTATCCACAATAAAAATTAAAATGTGGATAACTCTGAATTGTGTGGATAAGTAAGCAAGAGTGTAGAATTAGTTTTAAAATTTTGCTTTAGGCTCTAAGCTTTAGGCAATAGGCAAAATGTTTATTTTTTACAGTGAAAAGTATTTTTGCTTACGGCTTACAGCCTATTGCCTATTCTGCCTGATTACTTATTGCTATCAAAAAAAGAGGCTAAACCCTCAAGTTTAGCCTCCAAAATATAAAATAAGAGTATTTTTATGCCACCGAAATAGGTAAAGCTTCTGGGAAAAACGAATGTAATTTCAATAAAATTGATTCTACCACTGCATCTGGACAAGAAGCTCCGCAAGTAAGCATTATGGTTACTTGTTCTTTTTTCGGTATAAAATCACTTGTATGTTTTTCTGTTTTTGAATGTAAATCAAAATGACAAATCAGATTTTCTGTCAAGATTTTATCGGCAGAAGAAATAAAATAGGTTGGCAATTTTTGCTCACATAATTCTACCAAATGCGAAGTATTCGATGAATTATAACCGCCAGCCACTACTGCTAAGTCTGCGTTTTCTTTCAATAAACCATAAGTAGCACTTTGGTTATCGTTAGTAGCATAACAAAGCGTATCACGAGTATCAGCAAAATAAGCCGTTACATCAGAGCCTTCAATATTATACTTTTGAATCATGATTTGCTTCAAATAATCTGCAATTCCTTGAGTATCAGAAGCCAACATAGTAGTTTGATTTACTACACCGATTCTCTGTAAATCTTTACTTACATCAAAACCTTCTGAGTACTGACCTTTAAATTCTTCATAAAATTGTGCTGTTGGTTTTTCTCCAGTGATGTACTTTGCCAATTCTACGGTTTGCTTCATGTCTTTTACAACAATGGTCGGTGCATTCTCTTTAGCATGAGAAAAAGTAGCTCTTGTTTCTTCGTGCGAAGGTTTTCCATGCACTACAATGGTATAATCTTTCTGTCCAATTGCCGAAGCACGATTCCACACTTTCTCTACAAAAGGGCAAGTAGTGTCATACTGGTAAGCATTAATTCCAATTTCAGCAAGTCGATGTTGGATTTCGACCGTTGTACCGAAAGCTGGTACAATTACTACGTCTTTATCTGTCAAATCATCCCACGGAATCAATTGGCTGCCCGAAGTATCCATAATAAAATTCACTCCACGACTTTGTAGATCAGCATTTACGTCAGGGTTATGAATCATTTCTGATAATAGAAAAATTCTCTTATCTGGATTTTCTTCGATAGTACGGTAGGCAATTTCAACAGCGTTTTCAACACCATAGCAAAAGCCAAAGTGTCGGGATATGAGAAACTTTACCGAACCACAATCTAAGACAGTCGGTGTAAAGTCCTTTTTAAGTTTATCTTGTACTCGGCGTTTCTCCTTGATGCCGCCAATAATACTACTTTTATATAGCTCTGGAATCTGAAATGATTTCATTTTCTTCATTTTTTTTCGGGCATCTACGTCTTGTGGCGATATTACCCGAAACCGTTCAACATCAGAAGAATTACTAATTACCTCCATCTCTCTAAACAACTTTTTTGATTAACAGTTTTCAAAGTTACATCAAATTGTAAAATTCAGGACAAATAATATTGGTAATTGAGCAACTGGTTACTAAAATTCAAGCTTTTATAGTTGTTTCATGACCTGTCTTACAATCTAAAAATCCTAAATACGCTACTTATGACTAAAGCATTATTAAAATACAAAAATTACGATGTACATTCAATCACTACGGTTTCTTTATTAGGAAAAATAAATGCTAACATTGCTACTTGGGTAATGCAAAGTGCTATGCAAGGCAAATTTATTACGGTGGCTCTCGACAAAACAGATTATACTATTGAGTTGGTAAAGGAAAGTATGATACTGAATGTAAATCTTTTAGCAAAAGAACAAGCCAAAAAACTTATACCCAAACTGGGTAGAAAAAGTGGTAGGACTTCAAACAAATTCATCAACCTTCCTTTTGAGATGGACGAAAGAGGTTGCCCGTATTTAACCGAAGCCATTGGCTATATTCAATGCCGCTGTGTAGGAAATATCGACTCTGGCGACCATGAATTGTTTGTTTGTGAAGTATTGACTCAAAAAGTACTCAACCCCGAAAAAGAAGTTTTGACGAATGATTACTTGCGAGCGGAAGGATTGGTGAGGGGGTAAAGGGCTTTCGGCTGTCAGCAATCGGCTTTCGGTTTTAAGAAAATAAAAACGGTAACCGTGAAGGTCGCCGCTACGTTTTTTTATCACTTTCAGTTTAAAGCTGAAATCAGAAAGCTGACAGCCGAAAGCCACTTATTTTCTTTCAAAAATCACCGCAGCCCAATTGTTTTTGTTTTCGGTATGTGTTTTTGTTAAACCTGATTCGTTTGCTACTTTTTCAATATCTTCGATGTCGTGCTGATAAAAACCACTAACAATTAATTTTGATGGAGCAGCTTTCATAAATTCAACATATTTTGGAATATCACGCATCAAAATATTACGGTTGATATTTGCCAAAATAATATCGTATTGGTCGGCAGGTTCATCTTCAATTGTTCCCTGACGAATCACTACATTTTCACAAGCATTTAGCTCTACATTTTCACGAGAATTTTCAGCCGCCCATTCTTCAATGTCAAAACCTGCTACTTCCGAAGCCCCCAATTTTGACGCAAAAATGGCTAAGATACCCGTTCCACAACCAACATCTAATACTTTTTTGGCTTGATGGTCAATCTCCATTTGTAAACTCAACACCATCGAAGTAGTTTCATGATGTCCCGTTCCGAAGGACATTTTAGGATTAATCAACAATTCATATTGAATATTTGGGTCAGGTTCATGGAAATTCGCTCGTACTCTTACACGCCCATTGGCGGCTAAAATTGGCTCATAGTTTTTCTCCCATTCCTCATTCCAATTCTTTTTCTCTAAAGTCGAGTAGCTATAACTAATAGGAGTCATCGCTAAATAACGCTCCATAATTTCATCCAGATTTTCTTCCGAAAACAAGTCCTCCGTAATGTAAGCGTTCAAACCCTCCACTTCTTCGGTAAAAGTTTCGTAGCCAATTTCACCTAACTCCGCCATGAAAATATCCGAAAATTCTGGGTTGATGTTTAGTTTTACTTCTATGTAGTTCATGATTAAATTTTGATTTGCTTGTTTGCAATGCCAAAGATAATATTTTTCTATGGGTGGGTTTGAATAATTTTGAAGTGAAGTTTAAAATAAGCATACAACAACAGACTCTTAGTGGTTTGTCAAACGAATATTTGTTAGTAGTACCCACAAAAAAAGAGAACCATTTTTTCGGTTCTCTTTAGATTTATAAATTTAACGCTTCCAAAGTTCGCTGGGAATATTCCTCTAATTGGTTTTCTGCCCAAAGCCTTACACACTTTACTTGTTCTAAAATTGTAATAGCTTCATCGTACTTTTTTACAAGTGATTTCTGCTTTGGTTCTGCTAATAAAATATCAAACATTGCCTTGTTTTCATCTGCATAGCTTTGCAGAAGTGTAAATTTACCAAAATTTAGCGTTGCCTTTCTGATGATAGATTCAGGCATTTTTAAATCTAAACTTACTGGGCTTACAATATTATAAGTACCATTCTGCCAAGCAAACGGGAAAGAGTACTCTCCTATCCTTTTATTTTCTTCGATTTTGTTTTGAGTAAAAATTTGCTCGTTACCTAACTTTATTTTCTTTCTATACTCTTTTATCAAATACTCCTCAGTATGGATTTTATAAGGACTTTCTTCAACCTCATAAAAAGACAAGTACAAATCTTTTAACTGTGTTATAATATCCTTAATATTCTCTGTGTAGAGAATACTTGTTTTAATTTCCCCAAACTGCAATGCAGAAGCATCTTTTATTAAAAGTTCATTATTAATAAATTCAATTGGGCGATTTTTGTAGTCATTAAAAATTTCAGGTTGACGATTCAGAGCATGAACCTTGCCATCAATACCCTTTAAAAAAGCTTTTAAAGTACGTTCTGCAATACTATTCGGATAGGCATAACGAAGACGATTTAGTTTTTCAGGATAAACAAAAGCAATTTTTTGTTGGTCAGGAAACAATACCAATAAGCCCACATTCAATACTTCTCCAGAAGCTGAATTATAGTGATATTGAAGAGGGCTATATTGAAAAATGTTATTCATCTTTTGTTTCAATCCTTATTTTATTAAGATTTAAAATCTTTAAATTATTATTCTAATTGCCTATAATTTTAGGCATTAGGTAATTTTTATTCGCTATTTCAATTCCAAATATATACGACTAAATAGACAAACTCTTTTACTTCTTGCTTGACTCAAGCAATCTTTTGAATCAATAAATCACAAAACTTATCAGGTTTGGACTTTATTTCATAAATATATTCTTTTATCAAATCAAAATTCCCTATCGAAATTTGATGTTGACTTAGGAAAAATGCCGTCTCATCCAAAATATTAGCATCTAAGTTTTTTAGATAATACCAGAACGTACCAAAAATATCCTTTTTTGCTCGTGATGATAAACTTTTCAACAAAGGATAAAATAAGTGTCTTTCAGCCTGATAATTCCAAATATTATTCTTGAAGTCTGCGATTACTGGATTGTCGGAAGCATTGACATCATCTGAAAAGTAAAAAAGTTGTTCATGATCAATCAACAAAAAATGTTCATCATTAACTAACAGATTGGGTTTGTTTCGGTATCCACCTCTATCTAAGTTGAGTACAAAGTTATCGAAAGCAAAAATGGTAGCCAAATCATAATCTTTTAAATGGGATTTTAAGTTATTTGTATCAACAATCTGCATTCCATTAACCCACTCACAACCAAATTTCAATCCATTATCTCTTTGTGAAAGTATATCCTTTTCAGCCTGTCGGAGTTGATACTCAACAAACGGTTCTGAAAAATTCACTAACCCTGCTTCTGGAACATTTAATTCAAACTCACGAGCCAAGACATTACCAAATAATTCTTTGGCAATAGCATGTTGCTGTAAGAGTTGTCGTTTCGTAAATATCTTAACTAAAAATGGTCTGATGTGATTATTTTCATCTACAACCAACACTCGCCACGGATAAGTAGAACCACCAACACCCACAATTTCCTGAAAAGATATAGCCTCGTAAATCTGCAAGTCAATACGTTTATTTTATTTACTCAAATATACTCTTTTAGTCTGTATTTGATGAAGAGTATAAGTATATTTTCAGGATTAACAATTGACTCTTTCTAAAGCCAAGACTTAAAGAATCCTTGCATAAAATTGTGGAATTGGGACTGGGAAAAGAATTGAAATTGGAGGTGGTTTGAAATTCTTTGTAAAAAACTGTCCCCCAAAGCTACTCCGAAAAAGCAAAAACCCCTCAAACGTTGCGTTTAAGGGGTTTTTTGTGGTAAAGGGCGGACTCGAACCGCCGACACACGGATTTTCAGTCCGATGCTCTACCAACTGAGCTACTTCACCTGAATCCCGCCTGTGTTTCGGGACTGCAAAGGTAGAAAACTTTTTTTTAAGACCAAACATTTTCCGAAAATAATTTCAAAAAAATTTAAAATTATTTTCAAATAGTATGCTTGCATACTATTTGAAAAATCAACATCTTTGTATCACACAATAAAATCAGTAAATTGTTAAATAAAGTACAAGATTTACCTTAAATTCATCAAAAAGGGTTCTGATTCATTTTAAAAATAAATAAGTACCAAAACTTATTTTTTCTGAACTATGCAAATCATCCAACAAATTCTCTTCGTAGCAGCTTTCGGTTTGGCGGCTTATTTTATTTCAAAACGCATACAAATCATAAAAAAAACCATTCTATTGGGCAGAGATGAAGACCGTTCGGATAATCCTTCTGAACGATTGAAGACGATGCTACGCATTGCATTCGGACAAAAAAAGATGTTCGACCGCCCCATTGTTGGCATTATGCACTTTGTCATTTATGCAGGTTTTTTGTTGATTAATGTTGAAGTACTGGAAATTGTATTGGATGGTATTTTGGGAACTCATCGGCTTTTTGCTCCTGTTTTGGGTAGCTTTTATACTTTCTTGATTAATTTCTTTGAAATATTAGCCGCTGGCGTACTCTTGGTTTGTGTGGTGTTTTTGATTCGTAGAAATATTACCAAAGTAGAACGCCTACAAGCTACTCGGCACCGAGAATTAAATGGTTTTCCTGTCATTGATGCCAATAATATTCTTTTTGCTGAAATTATTTTAATGACGGCTCTCCTCAGTATGAATGCTGTTGATAGCATTTTGCAAGAACGTGGCAACGAACATTATCATCCAGTGGGTTCTTTTGTAATTAGTACTTTCTTGAAACCCATTTTCAGCAATTGGAATGAAACTGCTCTAATTATTTACGAACGCACGGCTTGGTGGCTACATATTTTGGGTATTTTGGGTTTTGCTTTGTACGTTACTTATTCCAAACATTTACATATTTTCTTGGCATTCCCGAATACATACTTCTCGAATCTGAAAGCAAAAGGCGAAATTCCGAATATGCCAGAAGTGACAAAAGAAGTACAAATTATGTTGGGTTTGGCACAGCCTGATACTGAGGCAAGTACTGAAATTGCTCGTTTCGGAGCGAAAGACATCAAAGATTTATCTTGGAAAAACTTAATGGATGCCTATTCTTGTACAGAGTGCGGTCGCTGTACTTCGTCTTGTCCTGCCAATTTAACGGGCAAAGCTTTGTCACCACGAAAAATCATGATGGATACCCGTGACCGACTTGAAGAAGTAGGTAGAAACCTTGTTGTAAACGGTGGCATTTTTGTAGAAGACGGCAAAGCTTTGTACGGAAGCTATATTACTTCCGAAGAGTTGCGTGCTTGTACTACTTGCAATGCTTGCGTGCAGGAATGTCCGATTAATATTTCGCCTTTAGATATTATTCTGCAATTGCGTCGCTATCAAATCATGGAAGAATCAGATGCTCCAGCTTCTTGGAATGCAATGTTTTCAAATTTAGAAACCAATCAAGCTCCGTGGAAATTTGCGACTTCGGATAGATTCAATTGGGCGAATGAAGTGAAATAAAGCTGTGAGTTTTGAGCTGTGAGCTATGAGATTTCTGAAATTATTTTAGTAAGAAACAAAACAATTTTTGAATAATGAAACCATTATCAAGAGTATTAATTATACTGTTTGTCGTTGGCATTTTTGGTTATTTAATGGGGCCAAAGCCTGATGCCCCTTCGATGAAAGTACCCGCTTTTGAATTGCCAGATTCATTGGCGGACTTAGAAACAAAAATCAATACTGCTGAAAAAGCCGTAGTAGGCATTCGCCCAGACTGTGAAGCAAGAATCATTTGGGCTGATACCGCCAAAAAAGTAAAATCAAAATTAGCCATTGTATATATCCACGGTTTTTCGGCAAGTCAGGAAGAAGGCGACCCAGTTCATACCAATTTGGCAAAGAAGTACGGAGCAAATCTGTACTTGGCTCGCTTGGCTGGTCATGGCATTGATTTGGGCGATTCTACAATGAAAAACGTAAAAGCCGATGATTTTATTAATTCAGCCGAAGAGGCTTTGGCAATTGGCAAAAAACTGGGAGATGAAGTAATCGTGGTCGGAACATCTTTCGGCGGAGCGTTGACTTTGTATTTGGCTTCGCAACATCCAGAAATTAAAGCCATCGTACTCTACTCACCTTGTATCAAGATTTTTGATAATAATGCCGAATTGTTGGACAATCATTGGGGATTAGCTATGGCAAAATTGGTGACAGGTTCAGAGGTAAGAGACTTCCCTCCTCACAATCCGATTCATGCCAAATATTGGAGTACGCATTATCATATCAATGGCGTAATTGCTTTACAGAATTTCTTGACAAACGTAATGACTCCAGAAACTTTTGCAAAAGTAAAATGCCCAACTTTTTTGGGATATTACTATAAAAATGAAGAAGAACAAGACAAAGTAGTTTCTGTGCCAGCGATGCTAAAAATGTATGATGAATTAGGCGTGGCTACCAATCAAAAACAAAAAGTAGTTTTCCCAAATGCTGGAAATCATGTGATTGGCTCTTATGTTTTATCAAAAGATTATCAACACGTTCAAAGAAAAACTGAGCTGTTTTTAGATAAAATTTTAAAATAAAGGCTTTGGGCAATCAGATTTCAGTTGTCGGTTATTTTCAAATTTAGCTCATTTTCAAATTTTCAAATTACGCTCAATGGCTCCTAATCTAATTTTATACGCTGTTCCGTTTTTTGTGCTGACGGTTATTCTTGAGGCAATTTTTATTACTCGTGAACAAAAAGATTATTTGGAAGTAAAAGACACTTTTACTTCTATCGCTTTGGGTTTGGGAAATTTATTCACGGGCTTAATCACGAAAACGTTTATCGCTTTTATCTTTTTGTACTTGTACGAAAATTTTCATGTTTTTACTTTAGACGGTTCGGCTTGGTGGATGTGGGTTTTAGCGTTTTTCGCCGATGACTTTAGTTATTATTGGTTTCACAGAGAAGCACATCTGATTCGATACTTCTGGGCTTCGCACAAAGTGCATCATTCATCTGAAAAGTATAATTTGGCAACGGCACTTCGACAAACTTGGACGGGCAATATTTCGGGTTCATTCATTTTTTATCTGTGGATGCCCATTCTTGGTTTCCATCCCATCGTCGTGGTGATTATGCAACAAATTAGCTTGCTTTATCAGTATTGGATTCACACCGAAACCATTGGTAAAATGTGGAAACCTTTTGAATTTATCTTTAATACGCCTTCGCATCATAGAGTGCATCATGGTTCGGATGTGAAGTATTTGGATAAAAACTACGCAGGTATTTTGATTATTTGGGATAGAATGTTCGGTACTTTTATTGAAGAAGAAGAGCGACCGACCTATGGTTTGACCAACAATTTAAAGACTTATAATCCTGTGAAAATTGCTTTCAGCGAGTGGATTGATATTGCCAAAGACGTTTGGAAGGCAGGTTCACTGAAAAACGCTTTCAACTATATTTTTGCTCCTCCGGGTTGGAGTCACGATGGTTCAAGAAAAACGGCTAAACAGATGCAGGAGGAAATAAATAGAGACTAAAATTTCATACATACCAATGGATTTAAACGAAATTCTAACCTTAGCAAAAACAGACACCGAAAATAAAAACAAAGTTTTGATTATTGGTGAAATATCTCCAGAGTTATCTGTTCTTTTGACAAATCAATCAGGTATTGAACTAAGAAATTATCGGTTTTCGATAGATGTTTATGCTGTAAAACATATTATTAAAAATCATGGAATACCTGAAATTGAAACACCAAAAGGACAAGTAGCTATTACAGACGAAGATTTTACCCTAATCCCTGAAATTTTAGAGAATCCTGATGTTGTTTTCTATGATGGAAAAAATAAGTTGGGAAAAGATGTTTTTCAATTTCAGAAAATAATTGGTGACAAATACGTAATTATTAAAGAAGTGAGAACAGGGAAAAAACAGTTAGCACTAAACTCAATGCGTATAATAAAAAAGAACCATCATTCCTGACAGTTCCTTTTAAAAACAACGAGCGAGTGCCTAAAAATATTTATCCCTCCTCCTAACGTCCAAAACGTCTTTGTTCATTGCAAATATAGTGAAAACTTAAAGACTTATCCAGCAAAATAAAAGATTTATCAATAAAGAAATGACACAAGAAATAGAATATAAAGTGCCAACAATGGCAGAAATGATGAGTACAGGCGAAAGCCCTGAGATTTTGTTTTGGGTGGGTTGTGCAGGTTCGTTTGATGACCGATACAAAAAAGTAACGATTGCTTTTACAAAAATCCTAAATCAAGTTGGGATAAAATTCGCTGTACTTGGCACAGAAGAATCTTGTACAGGTGACCCCGCACGCAGAGCAGGAAACGAATTTCTATTTCAAATGCAAGCCACTATGAATATTCAAGTATTGGATGGTTATGGTGTAAAAAAAATCGTGACGGCTTGTCCACATTGTTTTAATACTTTAAAAAATGAATATCCAGCTTTGGGCGGAAATTATGAAGTAATTCATCACTCTACTTTTTTGCAACAATTAATTGATGCTGGAAAAATAAAATTACAAGGCGGTGGCGAATTTAAGGGCAAGAAAATTACTTACCATGATTCTTGTTATTTAGGACGTGCCAATGATATTTATGAGGCCCCACGCTCGGTTTTGGAAGCATTAGATGCTGATTTAGTAGAAATGAAACGTTGCAAGACCAAAGGTTTATGTTGTGGTGCTGGCGGCGGACAAATGTTTAAAGAACCCGAAAAAGGGAACAAAGACATCAATATAGAACGCATTGAAGACGCTTTAGCCACAGGAGCAAGCACCATTGCCGTAGCTTGTCCATTTTGTATGGTAATGATGTCGGACGGTGTGAAAAACAAAGAAAAAGAAGATTCTGTAAAAGTATATGACTTGGCTGAATTGCTGTTGGAGGGGATGAAGTGAGAAAGTATTATGCTAAAATACCGTTTATTGAAGGCATGACTTCGATTCATGCCTTCAATAGTTTTAAAGCTACAATATTAATATTTATAAACATTTGATTATCAATCCCATACCAACATCTTGGTTTGGTTTGTTTTTATCCTTAACTTTGTGAAAAATTAACCTAAAGAGTAAAGACGCCAATCTTTGCTCTTTTTTTGTCGATAAAAATAATCTTACTTTCGGTAAAACTCAGAGTAACGATTGCCAAATTCATGGAAAAAGCAACAATCACCAAAAAAGATATACGTAAATTATCGTTGGCTCAAATCAAAGATTTCTTGACAGAGCATGGCGAACAGGGTTTCAGAGCTAAACAAATTTATGAATGGCTTTGGAAAAAATCGGCTCATACTTTCGAGGAAATGACTAATCTTTCTAAGAAAACTCGTGAGTTGTTAGAAAACAACTTCGACATCAGAGCCGTAAAAGTATCTGAAAAACAAGTAAGTTCAGACAGAACCATCAAATCATCCTTTGAATTATTCGACCATAATTTAGTAGAAGGTGTATTGATTCCTGCCGACGATAGAATGACAGCCTGTGTTTCTTCGCAAGTGGGTTGCTCGCTTACTTGTAAATTCTGTGCTACGGGTTATATGGACAGAAAAAGAAACCTCGACCCAGCCGAAATTTACGACCAAGTAGTTTTAATTCGTGACCAAGCAGAATCGCATTACCAAACTCCGCTTACCAACATTGTGTATATGGGTATGGGCGAACCTTTGTTGAATTATGCCAACGTGTTGTCGTCTATCAATTACATCACTTCGCCCGAAGGCTTAGGAATGTCACCAAAACGTATTACAGTTTCTACGGCTGGTATTGCAAAAATGATTACAAAATTGGGCGATGATGAAGTAAAATTCAATTTGGCACTTTCGCTTCATGCCGCCAACGACGAAAAGCGTAATCAAATTATGCCCATCAACGAATCCAATACTTTGGAAGCTCTGAAAGATGCTTTATTGCATTTTTACAAGAAAACGGGCAACAGAATTACCTTAGAATATATTCTTTTCTATCGTTTCAACGATACGTTACAAGATGCAAAAGAGCTTTGGGAATTTGCCAAACAGTTTCCTTGTAAAATCAATATTATCGAGTACAACCCAATTGCTGAAGCCAATTATACCAATACTGACCCACAAACTTTATCGAAATTTGCTCAGTTTTTAGAAAGTAAAAACATGGTTGTAAATGTTCGTCGTTCAAGAGGGAAAGATATTGACGCTGCTTGTGGACAATTGGCTGGCAAAAAACCGCCCGTTGTAAAAGAAGAAGTAACCATCTAAGAAGCTATATGAAGAAAAAACTTTTAGCTCAGCTAAATATTTCAAGAATGATTTCTGCAAATATCCAAGACCCCTTGATGGCAGATTTTGTTGCACAATTGGACCGCATCAATCAACTTGCTGAAAGTAGCAAAGGCTTTGTTTGGCGATTGAAAGATGAAGGTGGTAATGCTACCAGTATTCAACCTTTTGATGATGAGAGAATCATTGTGAATATGTCTGTTTGGGAATCTATGGACGATTTAATGGAATATGTTTTCAAATCTGCACATTCGGCAGTAATGCGAGACAGAAACAAATGGTTTGAAAAATTCGGGAAAGCTTCTACTGTATTTTGGTATATCGACGAAGGACATACACCAAGCCTTGAAGAAGCCAAAGAACGACTGGAATATTTACAGAAAAACGGAGCATCGGAATATGCTTTTGACTTCAAAAATAAATACTAAATAAAAAAGCATTGGCTGTATATCGCCAATGCTTTTTTATTTATACTATCAATTTAAAACCTTCTCCATGTAAATTAACAATTTGAATATCAGGTTCTTCTTTTAAGAATTTTCTCAATTTCGTAATATACACATCCATACTTCTGGCATTGAAATAAGTATCGTCGCCCCAAACCATTTTCAAAGCAAAACTTCTACTTACAGGTTTACCCATGTTTTCACAAAGTAATTTCAATAGTGCCGATTCTTTCACTGTCAATTTTTGCGAAACGCCATCTCTTACTAAAATTTGCTTCTCAGCATCAAAAGCAAAACCTTTGATTGTGAAATTTGAAATCTTCTCGTTTTGTAACTCTACTTTCTGGCTTCTTCGCAAAACAGCTTGCAGGCGAGCCAACAACTCTTCCATCGAAAAAGGCTTGGTCATATAATCGTCTGCACCCAATTTAAACCCTTGCAAAGTATCCTCTTTCATCGCCTTTGCCGTCAGAAAAATGATTGGCGTATCTTTATCAGACATTCGTACTTCTTTTGCCAAAGTAAAACCGTCTTTTTTAGGCATCATTACATCAAAAATACAAAGGTCGTAATCTTGCTGTACAAACTTTGTAAGAGCCTCATCGCCATCTTTTGCTAAAATAGTTTCGTAGCCTTTTATCGTTAAATATTCTTGAAGTAAAGTACCTAAATTGGGGTCGTCTTCGGCAAGGAGAATCTTCGTCATGTTAATAAAAATAAATAGGAATAATGATTAATTGGATATACTAATTTTGTTATGAAGTAATGTAAATCGGTAAAATTACCTCAAATTCACTACCTTCATTCAGCTTACTTTGTACGTTTATTTTTCCGTGATGTTCTTGAATCATTTTCTTTACATAGCTCAATCCCAATCCAAAACCTTTAACATCGTGTAAATTACCAGTTGGAACTCGATAGAATTTTTCAAAAATATTCTTCAAAGATTCTTTACTCATCCCAATACCTTTATCTTTTATCGTAATTGAAATTCCCTTTTCGGTATTCTTAGTAGCAATCGTAATTTCAGGTTTTTCGGGTGAATACTTGTTGGCATTATCCAAAAGATTAAAGATAATATTGGTCAAATGTACTTCATCCGCTTCAATTTCTGTGATTTCAGCCTGTAAATCTAAGTCGATGATGCCTTCACGCAATTCAATTTGCGGACTAATATTTTCTAATACTTTCTCAATAATTTCATGAACATCAACCGTTTTCAGCTTCAATTGTACGTCTCCTCTTTCCATTTGAGCCGTTTGGAGTACTTTCTCTACTTGCGAACCTAAACGCTTATTTTCATCTCGAATAATACCTAAGTACCGTTTGAACATCGACGGACTTGCCGCAATGGCTTCATCTTGTAACATTTGAGTCGCCAACGAAATGGTAGAAATTGGCGTTTTAAACTCATGCGTCATATTATTGATAAAATCATTCTTAATATCAGCCAATTGTTTTTGCTTTACAATCGTACTTACAGCTACATAAAAGCAACTCAAAACCACCAAAATCAACAACAATGAAGTGGCGTACATTACCCAAATATTTCTGATAATGTATCGGTCTTGATTTGGGAAATATACTCTCAGATAATTCTCAGAATTGGCATAATCATTCGGAAAAAGATTGACGATATAAGTATCTTTATTGCTCTTCAATCCATTCATTTTATACTTCATCGACGAGGCATAATGCAAATAATTGGGTTCTTCTTGGCTACTAATTCCGTACTCAAAAGGAATTTCTATTCCCTTCATTTTGATTTCATATTTCAACAAAGAATCTAATACTTGGTAGTTGATTCGTTCATAAATATTTCTTTTTGAAAACAAGAAATCATTAAACACCTCTTTGGCAATTTCTGCTTTGTTTTTCACTTTATTGCCAGTGTCAATTACTACCTCATCTACATGCCTTTGATTTACTTTTACTTTTTTTCGTTTTTCCATCAAAGTATTGGCTTTTTGCATAGAATCTTGCTTCAAAAGCATATTTTGATGTTGTTGCAAAACTTCTGTAAAAATTTCATCCAACTGCTTGTGTTCATTCAAACGGTTTTGAAAATCTTGCAAATCCATGTTCATCGAAAATTCCTGATATTCACGAATTTCGCCATTAGGTAAAATTTCCGTTCCTTTAGAAACCAAAATATCAGACGGAAAAGGCGTAGCTCCAACTTTATCCAAACCCAAAGCCGACTGGTTTGCTCCACGACTGGGTACTTTTTCTTTTGCTTTGTCTTTTACTTTTTCTGTAATAGGCTTGGCTATTGCCAAAAGTTGCTTTTGTTTTTCTTCGGCTTCTATTTTTCGCTGTACAAAGTAATAAAACTCTTGCTTACCAAGTTTACGCACTACTTGTTGCATCGCATCACGAACATCGCTACCAAACTGGTCATTTTTTGAACGTACAGTAAAACCCAGCCAATACATTTGGAAGGCTATTAAACCCAACAAAGCAAAAGCCATCAAAGCGATAATATATTGTATCTTTCTTTTAGTCATACTTTCTCAACCATTTTGCCAGATTGCTAAACACTTATTTCAATCTTTTTCAAGTGCAATGGAGCATTTTTCAATTTTTCAGAATAATCTATTGCAACTTTTCAAAAGTGTCTGTGTCTATTTCATGGCAACAAAATTAAACTAAAACTGAAGCAATCTAATCCGTTTAACATCTTTTAACAAAGAACAATGATTTGAAACAGAATAGGTTGATTAAGTTTGTTTGATGAAATTTTTAAATTGATTTTAACAAAATCCGTAAACTCAGTAATACTATGCAAAATTACATTAAAACACTCAGTACAGCCATTTTGCTTGTAGGTAGCTTGTCGGCAATGGCTCAGAAAAATATCACTCAAAACATTGAGGAAAAAGACGGTAAACTTAAAATCCACGTAGAAACAACCGAAAAAGGACAAAAACAAGTTTTCGACCGTACTTATAATGCCCAAGGCATGAATGCTGAGGAAAAAGAAAATCTAATCAACCACATTACAGATTCGCTTTTTGCAGCCAATGGCGACCAAGCACGCAAACAAATCAGAATTAAAGTTGATAGAAACGACGACATTGCCATCAATGAGCCACGTTCAGCTCGTTCTCCACGTAAAAATCAGAAGCGAATTGAAATTTACAAGGACGGCAAAAAAATTGAGAAAAAATTTGACGATAATGACCAAGATGAACTTGAATTTGAATTCAACGATGGCGAGCATGACAACCTTTTTGGTTCGTTGCAACCGATGATGAAGGAGTTTAAATTCAACTTTGATGGCGACTTTAAAAATTTAGACCCATTCAATGAATCAAAAACGGTAAAAGCTCTCAAAATTTATCCGAATAAGCCTTTCGATAATAAACTGAATCTAAAATTTTATACGCCTGAAAAAGGAGATGTGAACGTAATCGTTACCGATGTAAATGGAAAAGAGGTTGGTTCTCAAAAATTCAAAGATTTTCAAGGCGAATTTATGGGACAAGTTGAATTAAAGAAAAATACCAAAGGCACAGTTTTCGTTACTGTTACACAAGGAGAAGACGGTACAGCTAAGAGAGTAGTGATAGAGTAATTTGATTGGGGTGTTACAGAAAAGAGTAGTTGTTTTTCAACAATTACTCTTTTTTTATTGGAATCAATTTTAATAAAAGTACAACCAAGCGTGGGTTTGTCTTAATATTTCTTCAAATTGGCTTTTAAAATCATTTTTTGTACCAACAGAAAAATTTACTCGCCTTTTTAATACAAAAAGTAGAGCCTTTAAACAGCTTCATTTTTACAGTTTCTATTTTTAGAAGTAATAAATAGTCCATTTTATGTTTTGAATTCATCCAAACCATGAAAAAATCTCAAAAAAAATCAAGACTTAATTCAAACAAAATCAACTATTTATAAATTTTATCAAAAATTCTTGTTATTTTTTTTCTTAAAAAGCTTGCACAGAAGAAATCTATCGCATAATTTTGCACCACAATTCAACGGAATTACAACAAAAAATTCAAAAGAATCACAAGCGAAAGTAGCTCAGCTGGTAGAGCGCAACCTTGCCAAGGTTGAGGTCGCGAGTTCGAACCTCGTCTTTCGCTCAGCTTATAGAAGCACCTTATGGTGCTTTTTAAGTTTAAGAGATTAGAGTAATATCTTTAATTTCATGCCAGGGTGGTGGAACTGGTAGACACGCAGGACTTAAAATCCTGTGAACGCAAGTTCGTACGGGTTCGATTCCCGTCCCCGGTACTTTTGGGGCAATTAAAAGCCAAATAAAAAGAGTGTAAATAGCTAAATATCAGCAATTTACACTCTTTTTGCTTTTTAGTTGTTTTTACAAATTCGCTTAAATTCTTTACTTTTACAAAAACGCTCATTCTTTTAAAGAACTTTTACTATTTTTAATCTAACTCCTTTTAAATTTTAGCACTTATGGAAATCATCAAAAATTTAGCCCAGATTCATTATCTAAACGACGAGCAAAAATCAGTCATTGAACAACAAGCTCAAGCACATCTCCGATTCAGTAATATTTCCTTTAATGTTTTACAAGTAGATGAAGATTCTCTCTCTGTACAAACTATTCAGGGTAAGCATTTAAGTGAAAATTATGCTGATGAACAGAGACTCATCGAAATTACCCAAAATACATTCGCAGATGCTTTACTCGGACGAAGCTTAACGATTGAAGTAATCCCTTATGTATCGCAGTAGATTTAAGCCTATTAACAATTTTTAATCCTTCAATTTTGTGCTTCAAACCATAGAGTTTTTTTTTATTCGTAGCTTTGTAGAATATTATGATTTGAATAGCTGCGGTTGTCGCTATTGTGACTTGATAAAAAATGAAAATTCTTGATTTATACATCATTAAAAAATTTCTAAAAACTTACATTTTTGCGGTTATTATCATTGTTACCATTATTATGGTAATTGATTATACCGAAAAAATTGACAATTTTATTGATAATAAGGCATCTGTTAGAGCGGTTTTGTTTGACTATTACCTTAATTTTATTCCCTATTGGGCTAATTATATTAGTCCGCTGATGGTGTTTATCGCTACGGTATTTTTTACGGCAAATTTGGCTTCTCGTACCGAAATCATTGCTATTCTAAGTACGGGAGTAAGTTTCACTCGTTTTATTCGTCCATATATTATTTCGGCTTCTATTATCGGCGTGCTTACTTTTTTTATGGTTGGCTGGATTATCCCTATTGCTAATAAAACTCGTATTGCTTTTGAACGCAAGTATGTTGTAGGCTCATATTATTACAGTGGACGAGATGTGCATATCAAAATCGCCCCACAGGATTACGCTTATATGGAAAGCTATGATACTGGAACAAAAACAGGTTTTAGATTTTCTATTGATAAAATTGAGGGAAATACGCTAAAATCTAAACTCCTTGCCGACCATATTACTTGGGACTCTACTCGAAGAAAATGGACGATTTACGATTATCGTATCCGTACTTTTTTGCCTGATGGTAAACAAAAACTTAGCTACGGTGCAAAGATTGATACAACACTTAATCTACTTCCAAAAGATTTTGAAAGTACTTATCAAATCCACGAAACGCTGACGAATTCTGAGCTTGAACAAACCCTCGACCAAATGCGTAGCCGTGGTTCGGATGGAATTGAAGTATTTTTGATTGAAAAGTACCTTCGCTTTGCTAATCCGTTTTCGGTAATTATTCTGAGTGTAATTGGCGTAATTGTTTCTGCCCGAAAAGCTCGTGGTGGAGTTGGTTTTCAAATTGCTTTGGGCTTTATGCTGGCATTCTTATACATCTTGTTTTTTATGATGAGTAAAGGAATTGCCCAGTCTGGTGGAATGCCTCCGCTATTGGCTGTTTGGCTTCCTAATATTGTGTTTACTGGTATTGGCTTCATTTTATATTATACAGTGCCGAGATAAGTGAGAGTTCGTAATGTAGGATGTTTGATATTGGATGTCGGATTAATTGAACGATTTTTTTAGAAGTATTTCATTAAAAACAAAACCCTTTTATCAACATTCAGAAATCCCAAATCAACAGTAACATTTTAAATTCGTCAGTACCAATTAAGTTATGAGTATGGCATTGAAAAATGCTCTTTAATTCACAACTCCTAATACTTCATGAAAACAAACAGCGTAAAAGATTATTTACAACTTCACTTTGTGGTTCTGATTGCTGGTTTTACCGCAATACTTGGGGCATTGATTTCGGTGCATTCGCTAAGTGTGGTTTTTTTCAGGACTTTTTTGGCGGCTTTGGGGCTGTTTTTATACTTTTCTGTAAAGAAAATTCCTTATAAAGTTCCTCCCAAAATTATTGGCCAACTATTGCTTATGGGCGGAATGATTGCCCTCCATTGGTTTACTTTCTTTTATGCTGCTAAAATCTCGACGGTAGCTATTTGTTTGGCTGGACTTTCTACGACTTCACTCTGGACGAGCTTTATTGAACCTATTTGGAATAAAAGAAAAATACAGTTGGTTGAAGTAGGCTTAGGACTACTGACGATTGTGGGTTTATATTTGATTTTTCTGTTTGAATTTAGTCATCTTGCTGGCTTGTTGATAGCAATATTTTCGGCATTTCTGAGTGCTTTATTTTCCGTTATCAACAATCGTTTTTCTAAACATTATACGCCACAAGTTATCACGCTGTACGAAATGATGGGGTCGGCTATTTTTACTTTTTTCCCCGTAGTGTACTTATTCTTTTTTGGCGAAGAAAACCTAAAAATCATTCCACAGGGATACGATTGGCTCTGGCTGATGATTCTTGCTATTGTTTGTACGGTGTATGCTTTTGCCGAAAGCGTGGAATTAATCAAAAAGTTTTCGGCTTTTACTTTCAACCTTACGTTAAATCTTGAACCCGTTTACGGTATCATTTTAGCCTTTGTTATCTTTGGCGAAAAAGAACGCATGACGTTGGGCTTTTACTTAGGTACTTTCGTAATTTTGGCGGCGGTGTTGGCGTATCCAATTTTGAAAAAAAGAATCGCATAAAAAAAAGGGATGATTGTACAATCATCCCCTTTTGATTATCTACCAATCGCTACTCTTCGCAAAATAGTGTCTATTACTTGCATCGTTGTGATTCCGTCGGCTTCTGCTTCATAATTCAGCATAATTCTATGGTTTAGTACGTCTGGTGCAATTTCCTTGATGTCTTCTGGTAAAACGTAATCTCTTCCGTCTAAATACGCTAATACTTTCGCCGCTAAATTCAGGTTGATACTCGCCCTTGGCGAAGCACCGAACTGTACATAGCGAGCTTCTTCTCTCAAACCATAATCGCCCGGTTTTCGTGTGGCAAAAATCAATTCAATGATATAGCGTTCTAAAGTTTCTGAAATCGTAATATCATTAATTTCTTTTTTGATTTTAAAAATATCGTCTTTATCAAGAATTGCCTGTGGCTGATAATTAAAATCCATGTTCGACATCTTCCGCATTACCTCCAACTCTTGCTCTTTATTCAAATAATCCACAAATACTTTTAGCATAAATCTGTCAACCTGTGCCTCAGGTAGTGGAAACGTTCCTTCTTGTTCAACGGGGTTTTGGGTTGCCAGTACCAAAAATGGTTTATCAAGCGGATAAGTATAGTCGCCGATGGTTACTTGTTTTTCTTGCATGGCTTCCAACAAGGCAGATTGTACTTTAGCGGGAGCTCGGTTTACTTCATCGGCAAGAATAATGTTAGCAAAAACAGGCCCTTTTTTTACTTCAAAATCATCTGATTTTCTACTGTAAATCATCGTTCCAATCAAATCGGCAGGAAGTAAATCGGGGGTAAATTGAATACGGTGAAAGTCGAGTTTAAGAATTTTGGATAAAGTATTGACAGACAAAGTTTTTGCAAGTCCGGGTACACCTTCCAACAGTACGTGTCCGCCCGTGAAAAGTCCAATCAGTAATCGGTTCGTCAATTTTTCATGCCCAACCACTACTCTGCCCATTTCTTCAAAAACCAGCTTTATTTTTTCTCTTGAAACCATTGGTCATTATGAATTTTGATACTTGGATGAGTAATTTTTACAAGTTGAGTTCTATACTTTACTCAAAAAACATTTAAAAATACATTTCCAATTTATCATGCTTTACAGAGCAATTTTACGAAAAAAAATCCGCAATCCGAATTTCCCAATCCAAAATCAGTACCTTACCATTTTCTGAAAATCACATAAACAGCCAGTACAATTAAGCCAAAACCTACTAAATGATTCCAGCCCATTTTTTCGGTACGAAAAACGAAAGTAGTCATAAAAGCAAAAACTATCAGAGAAATGGCTTCTTGAATCGTTTTGAGTTCAAACATCGAAAATGGGCCACCGTTACCTTTATAACCTATTTTATTAGCAGGTACTTGAAAAATATATTCAAAAAAAGCTAAACCCCAGCTAATGAGAATGACAGCAAAAAAGCCCAAATTTTTGAGCGAAGTAATATTTTTAAACTGTAAATGCCCATACCAAGCCAAAGTCATAAACACATTTGAAAGAATTAGCAGGCTAATCGTGTAAATTGTTTTCATTCTTTTATATTCGTAAATAATAATTATTTTATTTCCTCCAGATTACCAGTCAACTTATTAGCTTGAAAATCTTGCTATTTTTCCTCCACGTCAAACAACAATAAAATGAAAAAAATACTCTTGATTACTGTACTCTTTTGCTGTACTTGCTCATTTTTATCTGCACAAGATTTAGAAGGTAAAAAAATTTACAGCGGAAACCTTTCTTTGAGTTTTACTAATGACTTCTATGAATCTAAACTATCAACGGCTACACTCAAAAACTCATATTTAACTACCAACTTAAATTTTTTGACGGGCAGAATCAAAAAGAATAATACTTATATCGCCTATGGTATCACGCTTGGGATTCGTTCGCAAATTGAAGACGAAAATACTTTCAAACAATATACTTTAGGCCCAGCCGTACAATTTGGCAAATTTGTAAAGATTTTTAATCAATTTTATATCGCTCCAAAATCTACTTTTTCGTTGGCAGGTCTTTGGGGGACAAGTGTCAACAATACGCTCGAATCAAGTATCAGTGGTGCTACGGCGGGTGTCAATCTGTCGCCGCTGAACTTTGTTTACCAAGTAAAAAATAACTTGATGCTGAATTTAAGTTTAGGACAACTCGACCTTGGTTATACGTACTTTCATGCAGACAACGACAATTATACACAAAATTCACATAGTTTAAATGTTTCTGGAAATATCTCAAACTATACTGGTTTTGGTGTATTGTACTTATTTTAAGCTAATAGGCTTACAATCGGAGGTGGATTGTAAGCCTATTTTTTAAAATCCTATACCTTTTGTAAGGGTTCGCACTCTACAAAGATAATTTTTGGCAGTGATATACAGCGTTGAACCATCATTTCCCCAAGCACAATTGGCAGTACCCAAACCCGTTTCGATACGCCCCAAAAGTTTTCCTTCTGGCGAAATTATCAATACTCCTCCCGGCCCAGTAGCGAATAAATTTCCTTTTTTGTCGATTTTCATGCCATCGGGCAAACCACTGAACGGCCCTTCTTTTAATATCGGGGTTGCATCGAAAAATACGCTTCCTTTTTCTAAAGTACCGTCTGGTTTTACAGGGTATGCCATATAAATAGCTCTGTCATTGTCCGACTGAGCCACGTAGAGTGTTTTCTCGTCTGGTGAAAAAGCCAAACCATTCGGACGTACCAAATCGTTGGCAACTAAAGTAACTTTTCCATCCGTAGCGATACGATACACGCCAAAATCAAGTTCACGGCTGGCATCGTCTTGCTTATTAGGCAAGCCATAAGGCGGGTCGGTAAAATAATAAGTTCCGCTCGAATGTTGAACAATATCATTGGGACTATTAAATCTTTTTCCTTGAAAATTATCTACCAAAGTACGTTTACCTCCACTTGTTAGTGGCATTGCACTTACCCGTCTATCGCCATGTTCGCAAGCTACCAATTCTCCTTTTTGATTGATGATTAAACCATTACTTCCGGGTTCTTCGCTATAAGGGCCAAGTCCAGTATAGCCCGAAGGTTTCAAAAATACTTTTATGCCTTCGTTTTCATTCCAATGATAAATGGTATTGGCTGGCACATCCGAAAAAAGCAATGAATTACTTTCTTTCAACCACACGGGGCCTTCTGTCCAGATATAGCCCGATGCCAATACTTCAATTTTGGCATCTGTTGAAATAAGTGTTTTTAAGGCTGGGTCGAATTGGGTTATTTTCCCCAAAGTTGGATAAGGTACTTGAGCGGAGATTGCGGACATCGTACAAAAGATTAGTAAAGTTGATATAATTTTTCTCATTGTTTTTGGAATTAAGTACTTACAATAATTTTGGGCATCTTATTTTTGTCAATTTACTGAAAGACAAACAATTAACAAATTTCAGACAGATAAATATCTTGAAGTAATAAAACAACCTTTTTCCACTCATCAACGCACTGGATTGGCAAATTTTGCCCCATTTCTCTCTACAATTTCAATGATTTTATAATTGATTTCCTCTTTGGTAGCATTCAACACCGCAGCATTATTCCCTGCCACATTGTATGAAACTAAAATATCTAAAGAGCCTTCGCCAAAACCTTCAAAACGAGTTACACCGGGGTCGGTTTTGTATATTTTTTCGTGCTTTACTACTTCTTCTTGTATTTCGTGTACGATTTTATAAACAGTTTCAGAAGACGTTTCTATCTGTAATTTCACATGATACTTTGCTCGTCTGAATTGGCGAGAACTCATGTTTTCTAAAGCCTGAGCCGTGAGTAAACGATTGGGAATGGTTACTAAACTTCCGTCTGCGGTACGGATTCGGGTACTTCTGAAACCAATTTTTTCTACATCACCTGCTACTTTATCAATTTGGATAGAATCGCCCACCACAAAAGGGAAATCTACAAAAATCGTAAGCGAAGCAAAAAGGTTTTCTAAAGTTTCTTTAGCAGCAAGGGCAATCGCAAGTCCTCCGATACCAAGCCCAGTTACTAAAGCAACTACATCTATTTTAAAAACAACGCCAAGTATCAGAAAAAATGAAAGCGTTGAAACCAGCAGAATCACCAAATCTTTAAAAAATGGGACGAATTGGTCATCTAATTTTGTTTCGGTTAAAGCGGCTCTTTCCTGAAAAATAAGTGAAATAAATTTGATAACTCTTACAAGTATCCAGTTGATCGAAATGATAATCAAGCATTGAAAACCCTTTGAAAGAATCATTTTCAATCCGAAATTTTCGGGCGATTCTAAGTTCCAAGCATTAGGGAAATGAAGATAAAAAGCACTCGAACTAACAATCATCAACACTATAAATAGCTCGACGGGCTTTCCGAGCATATCGATACAAGTCTGAATCGAAACGGAGTCATGTTTGATAAAACGATAAAGTATTTTGGTGAAAAGAACCGAAAGCAACCGCTTCAACAGGAGTCCGTAGCTTAGAATACCGATAAACCAGAGAATATCACTAACTTTATTTTCAAGAATTTCAGTTTGTAAGAATTCCATACTATTTAATTTTTGGGTTTAATATGCAATAATCGTGATAACGAATTGGTGTTTTGCCGAAAACATTCCTTTGTCAGAACGATAAAATCTTGTATTCATTTTATGTTTTCCACGCTTTATACTCATGAATTTAGCCATTGATTTGGGCAATACTTTTGCAAAAACGGGTCTTTTCCACCAAGGGAAATGCTTAGAAATACATTGGAAATTTACGTATTCAGATTTACAAAAGTATGTAAAATCCGTCAATCCAGAGCGTATTATTGTTTCATCTGTTAGTTATTCAGAAGAACAACTCAAAGAAGATTTTGCTGACATTGATGCTCAAATTTTTCTGTTAAAAAATACAACACCCGTACCGCTCGTCAAGCTTTACGATACTCCCGAAACACTCGGTGCAGACCGCATTGCGGCTGGCGTTGGTGCAAGAGTAGTATTCCCATCCGAAAATGCGATGATTATCGATATGGGTACTTGTATTACCTACGATTTAGTGGATACTTCCGAACAATTTCACGGCGGAATTATTTCGCCGGGCGTAAATATGCGATTCAAGGCAATGAATACTTTTACCCAACGTTTGCCGTTATTAGAACCCGAAGCCTTGCCAAGTATCATCGGAAAGAGTACAAAACACGCCATGCAAAGTGGCGTAATGAACGGAATTTGTGCTGAAATGAACGGTTTTATTGAAGAATACCAGAAAGTTTTAACAAAAATTAACGTCATTTTGTGCGGGGGCGATGCTACATTCTTTGCAAACCGCATAAAATACCCGAACTTTGTAATTCCAGAGTTAGTGCTGATTGGACTTAACAGAATTTTAGAATATAATGTCGAACAAAATAAATAGTATTTCAAATTTCAAACCAACGAGCAAAAGCTCTCTATTTTTCAAACACTTTTGGGTTCTTGCTTTCTGCTGCTTTTCGGCTTTTCAATCATACTCACAAGAAACTAACTCTCCTTATTCTTTTTTAGGTGTTGGTGAAGTTTACAATGGCGGAACAGCTGTCAACTCTATGTCTGGCGGTTTGGGGGTTGCCAGTTCAAACGGACTTTATATCAATACGCTAAACCCTGCCATGTTAGTTAGAAACCGTTATACGGTTTTTGAAATGGGGGTAAATACAGAGTTTAAATCTATGCAGAATACGGCACAGCGTTCGGGGACATATTCTGGAACGATTGGCCCAATTTTTTTAGCACTCCCTGCTTCGCCAAAATGGACGCTTGCTTTAGGGCTTACTCCATACAGTACTGTTGACTATAAAACGGTAGCTTCAAGAAAAAGTAACATTTTGGGTACAGATAGTATCACTTATACTTATAGCGGTAGTGGCGGACTTAACAAAGCCGTAGTAAGCAATGGTTTCAAGTTAGGAAAAAACATGGCAATTGGCTTAGAAAGTTCTTTAATCTTTGGGGTTATCAACCGAAATGTAGTTACTCAAAACTTCAATGATGCACAGCGTTATCAAGTAACTTTAGCCAATAGAACCAATTATAGTGGCGTACATTTTAAATTAGGCTATGCTTGGAGACCAAAAATTAGTAAAGATTATTTCTTGAATATTGGTGCAACGGCAGATTTTGCACAAAATGTTAAAACTAAAAGCTTTAAAAGTTTTGATATTTATGATTCGTCGGGCATTACGCTTATCAATGCTGATACACTCGAACAAACTAATGGAAATGTAAAACTTCCTGCCAATTATAAAGTAGGAATCAGTCTTGAAAAACCGGGTAAATTATTGGTTTCATTAGATTACTCTACTACCAAATGGTCGGGATTCAGTAATGTAAGTGGTAGTTCGGATAATTTAAAAGACGCTTATACCGTAGCCGTTGGGGCAGAGTACATTCCTCAGTTTGATGCTATTTCTGGATATTTCAATCACGTAATGTACCGTGTAGGTGCAAATTACACACAGTCTCCGTATTCATTAAACGGTGGCGAGCCTGCAAAAGACATGAGTTTCTCGGTTGGTGTTTCTTTACCACTCAGAACTATTTCATACATTAATATTGGTTTTGTAAGAGGTAAAAGAGGTGTTTTGGCAACCAATGGCTTAGAAGAAGTATATAACAAAGTGGTCGTAGGTTTCTCATTGGGTGATTTCTACTGGTTCCGCAAGCCAAAAATTGATTAATATTATTTTCAATATGAAGCTTTTACAAAATATCATAAAGTATAAAACAGATTTGACAACTCAGTTCCGAGTTGTCAAATCTGTTTTAGGGCCTTGTATTGTATTATTTTTAATACTTACGGCCTGCAAAGAAGAAAAAAAGGTCATGGACAGAAAAACTTATAATGGCCCACTTTCAGAAGTTTATGGCGTAAATATGGTGTACTCCGACTCCGCCCGAATGGTTGTGAAAATGTCCACAGAAAGCCAACTGACCATGCCTAATGAAGATAAAGTATATCCACATGAAGTTCGGGTTTTCTTTTTCGACAAATTTGGCAATAATAGCACGACATTAAGAAGTGATTCGGCACGATACATCAGAATTAAAAATGTGTATCATATCATGGGGCGTGTGGTTATTAACAACCAAGTAAAACAAGAAGTACTGGAAACAGACGAACTGTACTGGAATGTGGATAACAAGAAAATTTATACAGATAAGCCCGTAGATGTAAAAACGCCTCAGCAAGTATTACACGGTGTAGGAATGGACTCAAATCAAGATTTTACTGATTATAAACTTCGGAAAGTAACAGGTGTACTGAATGTGAAAAGTTTACCATAATAAAAAAGGCGATGTTCATCACATCGCCTTTTTTATTATTCCACTTTGTTTTTACAAGTTGCTAATATTTTTTGTACATCTTTTACATCTGTAATGGCTGTATCTCCTGCCCATTCAGTATAAATAAAAGTAGCGATTTCGGCTACATCAAGTGCCTGTAATTGCGAGTTGGCAGGCATTGGCTGATGATATACTTTCCCGTTTACCGTAATGGTGTCCGTCAGTCCGTTACGCATCGAGCAAAGTATTAATGCTTTATTATTCTTTAAAAAATCAGAACCAGCAATTGGTGGATAAAGTCCTGCTAAACCTTCGCCTTTATCTTGATGACAGTTGGCACAATGGGTTTTGTAAAGTGCTTGTCCGTCGATATAATATTGCTTTCTTTTAAGCTCCTGCTGGCTGTCGCATGAAGTAAACAATGTTGCTACTGCAAAACACAATAACATTCCTAAGCTTACTTTTACACTTGAACTTCTCAACGCTTCTCCCTTATTCATTTTGTTTTTGTTTCTTTTAGTAGGATTTCTAAATCATCCATCAAATTATCTACTTTCGCAGGCACAGTTCCATCATAAATTCCACGAATGTGACGGTCTTTATCTACCAAAATAAATGCCCCACTATGCACTACTCCGCCCGGTTGTGTAGGGTCGTCGGCGGCAGAAACCATATAACTTTTTTGTCCGATTTCAAAAATTTTAGCCTTCTCGCCCGTCACCATTTGCCAAGAATTCCCCTTGATACCCAAATTACTTTTAAATTCCTTCAACACCGCTGGCGTATCGTGGCGTGGGTCGATTGAATGAGAAAGTAAAATTACGTTTGGATTATCCTTGTACTTTTCATAAATCCTCAACATTTGCGTTTTCATTTTAGGGCAAATAGTTGGGCAAGTAGTAAAAAAGAAATCAGCAATATAGATTTTACCTTTTACAAATTCTTGCGTGATTTTTACAGAATCCTGATTGATAAATTCAAAATCAGGAATGGTATGATAAATCGTATCGACCACAACTTTTCCATCAACCGTTTTCTCAACGGCTTCTTTGTTCCCCAGATAAGGCAAGGTTTTAGGCGACTCAGCACAAGCCAACAAAGTTGCCGACAAAACTACTGATGACAAATACTGTACAATACTTCTCTTCATAATGTTGATTGTACAAATACAAAAAGGTTATTTTTTCAAAAATGCTTTTGCCTCTTCAATACTTGTATTGGTTAATTCTTTTACTTTAACAATCTTGTTTTTTTCTTCTTCGTAATACTTCAATACTTCCTCCTCCGACTTCCCTTTTACGGCATCTGGGTTATAACCCGACATCCAATCTGACATTTTTACATCTGCTGAATCTAAAGCTACGTACAAATCTTTGGCTTTTACAGAATCGGGCGATACCTTGGCAACAGAATCTAACTGACCTTTCAAAGTCATAATTTCATCCATTTTAGGCATTACTTCATCGTGAACTGCCATTACTTCTTCAATCATTTTCTTTTGTTTGTCTTCAGATTTTGAACAAGCAAAAGTAATTGACAACATCAAAACAGGGAGTAGGATTTTTCTCATATTGTTGGTTTTTTACGGATGATTAAATGATGATGAAATATTAATTGATAAGATGTTTTTCCAACATCTCACGAGCATTTTCCACAATGGCTTTTGAAGGATTTTCGCCACCAATCATTTGGGCTATTTCCATAATTCGCTCTTCACTACTTAACTTCCTGATTCTCGAAACAGTTCTATCCGAAGAATTATCTTTATACACAAAATAATGTGCCGAACCTTGTGCCGCAATCTGATGCAAGTGCGTAATGGCTATCAATTGGTGATTTCGGCTCATTTCACGCATCATATTTCCTACTTTTATAGATACTTCACCAGAAATCCCTGTATCAATTTCGTCGAAAATAATGGTTGGTAAAGCTCTTTTATTGGCTAAAATATACTTTATCGCCAACATCAAACGACTAAATTCACCGCCAGAAGCCACATTTTTGATGGGTTGTGGCTTCATCCCTTTGTTGGCCGAAAACAATAAATTTATCACATTCGTACCCATTGGCGAAGGTTTGATAATTTCGTCTTCAATTTTCAAAAGAGCGTTCGGCATTCCTAAATCTTTTAACAAATCTGAAATCTGTTTTTCGATAATTGGTAAAGCCGTAAGTCTTGACTTCGACAATACTTCTGCACTTTTCAGTACTCTTTTTTCCGTTTTTTCTACTTCGGCTTTAGCCGTTTCCAGGGCTTCGTCGATATTGAGTACTTTATTTACTTTTTGTTCTAAATCTTTCTGAATGACCAATAATTCAACATCCGTTTTTACTTGATGTTTTTGAAGAAGATTATACAAAGAATCTAATCGCTGCTGAATACTGGTGATTTTTTCATCGTCCAATTCTACTTCCTCGGCTTCACTTTCTACTTCAACGGCAATGTCTTTGAGTTCAATCAAACAACTTTGTAGGCGTTCTTTCAACTGCAAATACTGTTCACCAAAAGTACTGATACCATTCAAATTGGCTAAAGTAGAAGTAAGCAAAGGAATGATAGACTGTTCGGTAGCATTCAAATATTCGGCAGAAAGCAACAATTTAGATTTTACTTCTTCGGCATTTTCTAATTTGTTTAGCTCTTGCTCTAATACTTCTAATTCGCCGGCTTTTAGTTTTACTTTCTGTAGTTCATCCAACAAAAAGGAATTATAGTCAAACTCCTTTTTACTTTCTTTGGCTTCGTGGCGAAGCTGTTCATATATTTTTTGGGCTTTATGAAAAGCCTGAAAATCTTTTTTATAAGTATCTAATAATTCGTGGTTTTGAGCGAAAGTATCAACGATTTCTAACTGATAATCATTTGCCCCCAACAACAAATTATCGTGTTGTGAATGTACATCCATCAACTGCGACGATACTCTGCGAAGTGTTTCTAAATTTACGGGCGTATCATTAACAAATGCACGTGTTTTGCCTTGCGGAGAAATCTCACGACGGATAACGCAATGCTCGTCATAATCCAATTCCTCTTCTTCAAAAATATTTTTGATGATATAGCCCGAAACGTCAAATTCGCCCTCAATAACACACTTTTCATTTGGGTTGAAAAGTGTACGAGTATCGGCACGATTGCCCAATAACAATCCTAAAGCACCCAACATAATAGACTTTCCCGCACCAGTTTCGCCTGTAACAATGTTCAAGGCAGCATCAGGCAATAACACGAGATGCTCGATTAAAGCGTAGTTTTTTATTTGTAACTTCGTTAGCATAAGTTGTTGGCATCAAAGCCTTGTCTGTCATTTCTTCGCAAATATACTAAGGACGGAGGAGTTCCTTTACAATTCAGTTTTCAAATTTCGGTTCTCTTTTGGTCATTTTCGCTTCAAAAGCTTCTTGCAAATCTGCCGAAAGTAACATTCCTGCATTCCAAGTTGCCATATAATTGAGTCCGTCGGCAACTGAGTGTTCACGGCTATGTTGTAAAATATGCTTTGTACCCCGAATTGCCACAGGCGATTTCTGAGCAATTGTTTCCGCCAAAGTCATTACTTCGGTCAACATCGTTGCTTTATCCACAAAAGTACGATTCACCATCCCGATTTTTTCGGCTTCCTTCCCTCCTACATTTCTACCAGTATAAGCCATTTCTCGCACGAATCCTTCGCCAATCAGTTTGGGTAATCTTTGTAAAGTACCCAAATCTGCCACCATGCCCATATCAATTTCTTTGATGGTGAAAAAAGTATCATCCGTACAATAACGCATATCGCAAGCACAAACTAAATCTACGCCGCCACCAATACAACCGCCATGAATAGCCGCCAATACTGGTTTTGAACAATTTTCGATAGCATTGATGGGAGCTTGTAAACGCAAAATATCTTTTCTAATTTTTTCTCTTCTGCGAGCGTCGCAAGGCGTTTTGGCTTGTGTAACAGACATCAGCAAACTTAAATCTATGCCCGCACAAAAATGCTTGCTGTCGCCACCTTCCAGTACGATTACTCTTACATCTGGATTTTCGTCGAGTTCAGTAAAGACTTGTAAGATTTCATCCCAAGCGGTTTGGTTCAGGGCATTGGCTTTATCAGGACGATTGATGATGAGATGAGCAATATGCTTTTGGATTGAGATTTTGAGCGTTTCCATGTTTTTGGGAATAAAAAAATTCACAGAGAAAAAACTGTAAATCAGTAATTTCCCTGTGAATGTTGAAGTTAGACGATATAGATTTGGAACGCAAAAATTAAGCTAAAATATTTCTATCAACCTTTGCCTTTTCCATCACCTCCACCATCTATACTGCTTGGTCTTTGGTTTACTTTTACGTTGGTATTACCAAAATTATAAGTAAAATTGATTCTTAGTCGGCGGTTGTCCCAACGATACTCTCCCGTAGAAATCAATTCGTTGGTACGAGCTACGTTTCTGAAACGGTTTAAATCGGCAGGATCTTGGATTGAAATTTTCAAAGTACCTTTTTTGTCCCAAAGGAATTTCTTGATTCCCAAGTCAAAAGCACCTTGTGCTTTGCTGGTTTCAAAACCCCAAGTTTCACCCGAATTGACATAACCCGAAATTTCGGCTGAAAGCGTTTTGTTCAAAGTAAAAGTTTGTTGCAAGTACAATCCGCTATAAAATTGGTTTACATCAACCACAGCTTTTTCTCGGCTATAATTATACATATTGATACCGCTCCAAATATTTACATTTACATTCCACCATTTTGTAAGATTGAACGGCAATGAAGTACTGAAACTCCACCATGATACTTTACCATTTACATTTTCTATGGATTCTTGAATCAAGCGACGACCCGGAACATAAGTAGAATCTACACTATACACTTCGGCAAAAAACTGATTTACATTGACATAATCTAAAGTAAAACTAAAGGCATCTTTAATAGTGTGCGTCATCGAAACACTGTTTTGTAAAGAAGGTAACAAGAACGGATTTCCTTTTACGTATTGTTGTGGAGAAAAGAATCGGTTGAAAACATTGAAATTATCGCTGTTGGGACGATTGATTCTACGAGAAAAACCCAACGAAACAGCATAATCTTTGGTTACTTTTTTATTCAAAGAAAGTGTTGGGAATAAATTGAAATAATGCTGTGACGAAAGTTCTTCGCCTCCTCTATTTTTACCCGAAGTATTGGTTTGTTCACCTCTTAAACCAATTTGTAAATTCAGCGTTTTGCTCAACTCGGAATTGAGCATAAAGTACGCCGCATTGATATTTTCTTTGAAATTGAAGTATGAATTCACCAATACGCCGTCATCGTTCATAAAATTATCATTGAAGTCTTTGGCATTCGTTGAAAAACTACTCTTGAAGCCCGTTTCTAATTTTACTTTTTTGGTAAAATTCTTTACAAAATCAGCTTTCAAAGCATAAGTAGTGAAATTATTTGGCGAAATTATCTGATTTTCCACTACGCTATTATTGTTTTCCAAAAACGTTGTTGTTGTAAATCTGTCATCATAATTCGACTTATTCAGAATCACATCAAAATCAACATTGAGTACCGTTCCCGAAGTATCAAAAGTTTGTTTCCAGTGAGTATTGATGAGGTAGTTTTTATTATTGGTATTTCGGTTACGCAACATTTCAATGGCTTGAATTGACCCAAGCTGTTGGTTATTTTGGTTGATGGTTCTTTTAAAAAGATTATCCGACAAAGCTCCTTGTACTGTAAAACCTACACTGGTGTTTTTAGTGAAATCATAGTCGAATGCCACTTTAGACGACCAAGAATCTCCATTACCTGTTGCTTTACCAATATTTTTACGAGTTTCCACCAAATTACTGCCTTCGTACAATTCCTGCGTTTCATTAAAAGCATTGAACCAAGTCATGTAATTTCTGCTAATATTGGCATAAAGGGTATATTTTCCTTTTTTGGCATTCATCGTAATTCCCTGATTATTTTTCGGGAAACTGCCGTATTCTTTATAATTGCTATATCCTACACCCATATCCACGATGTAGTTTGTGCCAAAATTTTTGCCTTTTTTCGTTTTGATATTGATAATTGCCGTAGTTCCCGAAGCATCATAACGAGCCGAAGGATTAGTGATTACTTCAATTTTTTCAATGTCATCGCTTTTTAGTGTTTTCAAAAAATTGGCTAATTGTTCATCGCTTAGATACGTTTTTCGGTCGTCAATCATTACCAAAACACCCGATTTTCCTTTTACTTTGATAGTCTCTGAATTTCTATCAACCGTAATGCCAGGTACTTTTTCCATGAGTTCCAAGCCATTCAAACCCGAAGTAATTGGACTGGCTTCAACGTTCATAATCATCTTATCGCCCGAACGTTCTATTAATTGTTTTTTTACACTTACTTCTACTTCTGCAAGTGTTTTTGATTCTGGCAATAATTGAATATTTCCAAGATTCAAATCAGCACGTACTTCTATTTTTTGATAATACTTTTGATAGCCAATCGTTGTAACCGACAACAAGTAAGTATTATGAGCAATTTGTGGCACTTGGAATTTTCCGTCCACATCAGCCACTACACCTTTTACCATACTTGAATCTTTCTGATTCAAAATCAACACATTAGCAAAAGAAGCAGCTTGTTTTTTTTCATCTATTACAATTCCAGAAACGGTTGATTGAGCCATTGATTGAATTGAAGCAAATAGGAAAAAGGCGAAAAAAGTAATTTTCAAGGACATAGCGTTTAGTTGTTAAAATTTCGGAAAGAAGATGTAAATTTTGTACAAAATGTTGCATCCAAGAAGTTAAAAACTATTAATAAAAGTTAAACTTTCTAAAAAACGTTGATTTATACCCCAAGAAAAGACGCAATTTTTATCAGTGAACGCTATTGAAATACGAAAAGAAATGTATAAATTTTTGCCATGATTAGAGTCCCTTCCCTTATTCACGCTGGAGAGTTTCAATCCCTGAAAATTCAGGACATGACTTTCGTTGCCTACCGCAACCAAGACCCTCCGCTCAAGAACGAAGTATTTTTTGAAGAACACGCCATGATTTTTGTTTTAGAAGGCGAAAAGCGTTTTACGCTTCCCAGTCAGACGATTCATGTGCGAAAAGGAAATGTGGTATTTATTCCGAGGGGCTATTATTTGATGCAAGAAACCATCGACTCAAGCTATCGAAGTTTGGTCTTTTTCTTCAATGAAAAATTATTAAAAGAATTTGTCAGCCAACATTTAGAGCTTTTTGAAGAGTACCAAAGCAACCAAACCCAACAAGGTATGTGGGATAATGCCAGTCCGCTGTTGGTCTTAGAAATTACCGAAAGTCTGGATAAATTTACAGAATCTATTTTCCCCTACTTCCATTACGAAACCCAATATTTGAATCATTTCTTACGATTAAAATTGCAAGAATTACTCTTGCATATTCTGGAAATCGACTATTCAAAACAATTCAAGTCAATACTGTTTAGTTTGTACAAAGGCGAAAAACCTGATTTAGCCTTTTTGATGAATTCTTATTACTTAAAACCGCTTTCGTTGGAAGAACTTTCTCGACTTTCAGGACGCAGTTTATCGGCTTTCAAAAGAGATTTTCAACATGAATTCAACACCACGCCAGCCCATTGGATAAAAAATAAACGTTTGGAGTACGCTTTTTTACAAATAGAAAAGACTGATAAAAACGTTTCAGAAATCAGTATGGAAATTGGCTACGAAAGTGTTTCGCACTTTATCAAAGCCTTTAAAGAAAAATACGGGCATACGCCTTCGGCTTTGAAGAGGTAGTCTGTTTTACTATTTAAGATTTTCACATGAATACCTCTGTAAATCCTTTAACATTCATACAGTTAGTAAATTTAAAACTATTCATTTCTAACAATTTGTACTGTATTTCGTAGTACAACAAGCAATCATCAATAGTTATCTGACCACTCCCATCAATATCAATTGGATTTTGAGAAAAATAATCTAAAAAAAGATTAAGAATAAACACTAAATAATATCTAACGTTACTCGTAACAGTAGATATTTCCATGTGAATAGCAGCCTCATGAATTATTTCATTCCTAATTCTATAAATTCTTGCTAAGTGATACTCCAAATTTTCTTTGTGAGAAACTATACTCTCTTTGAGATTCCTTTCTTTACTTATTTTTTCACCATAACGATTAGCTCTGAAAGCTAAAAGAGGTTTTGAACGCAAATGTTCTCGCTCAATATAATCAAATGTATGTTTATCCGAAATATATCTTCCTTCATCATCATAATTGGGAAGACTATTCGATAAATCTAAACGCTGTATATCTTGATGGAAATTATAGAAATTTCTTCTTGTATAATACACAACATCACATTTCACAAAATAATCCTTCATCCTTTTTACCGTATTTTCTCCAATATCAGCATTGGCGAACAAATACTCCATCCCAATCCAATAATGCAAAAATTTTTGTTCCATTTCAGATGCATCCCAGCCCAATCTTAAATTTCTAAAAGCTGAATAAAGTTTATTTTTTGTTTCATTCGCTATAAATGGATTTTGATTAATTGATTGTAATCTTTCAGTAAAAGAATCATAAACAGTTTTACTATTTTTAAAATTCCCATCAAGTCTATATTCCAAACGATGAATTTTTGATTTCTCTGGACTTAACGTTCCTATAACGAGTATTTCATTAGAAATATGAATACTCAATTCGGGAAAACCAATGTGTGAGTAATCCAGAATGGTATTCAATTGCGTTTTTGCTTTTCCTATCACCGAGATATAATCAAGTCCTGAGCAAGTAATTTTCAAGTAATAACGATTTGGACTGTCTTTTAAAAAATATTTACCTGAATCCGCAGAATACTCTTTGATTTTATTCTTCTCTACGTTATTCAATAAAAATTTATCTATAAAATCAAGCTGGGGAAGTTTTGGATTAGCACTGACGGTTGTGAATCTAAAAATGACATCGTAAGATTCTTCTTCACGCTTTGTTAAGCTATTGATAAACCTAAAACCTATGTCGAAGGTAGGCTCGCCATTTTCTTTAAACAGCTTCCAAAATAATTGATGCAAATAGTTTTTAGCAAACCCAATTTGTAATAATTCACTTATAAAATAATCACAAAGTGTGTTTAGACCGCTAAAATCTTGTGCATTTATAGGTAGTTCACGAGTATCTATTTCAGTTATTTCTGAATAAATCAAGTCAATTAATTTTTCAGCATAATTTTGGTTACTATTTATGAGTAAGTTCAAACTATGAAGTAAAATTTCAATTTTCTTAGTACTAATAGCTTCACTAAGTGCTTTAATTAAGAAAGGTTTACTGATTACATCAAAGCAAAGACCTCTTTCTTGATTGATTATTTTGATAGCTTCAAGTATTACAGGTGCAACTGTGATTTCAAAACTTTTAATTTTGTTTCGTTTAAAATCTGATAACACTTTCGCTAACTCAGATAGAATGGATTTGGGGTTATGAAGCCTAACTCTATAAGAATCTAAGGTTTTTCGATGGACAAGCTCTAATAACTTTTCAGCAAAAAATCTCTGCGATACAGTAAAACTGTGATTAGGTATAAATTTAGAAACCATATTTATATTGATTTATCTTGTAAATGCAGAAAAAACCTTACATTTTTGTATTATATTTTTCTGACTGACATAAGAATTATAGATATAATTTAAAGATAATAAAAAAGGAGGGGCGACATAAAATGGTTAGAGATTTTATTCCACATTTTTGAGACCTCCTTTAGGTATTAAAACAAAAGCCCATTATGTAATGGGCTTTTGCTATTTTATATGTTGTTGTGTTTCTACTTCTCTTCACAATACTTCCCTCCCCAATGAAATACAAAATGAAATCATTTCGTTAATTTTATGTGAATATTGCTTGTGTAGGTGCAGAGGCCTATTTGCATTTTATTGCCGAAGCGAGGTTTTTTATTCCTAAAACCTAAATACTCGTAGCCAATTAATTTCTATGACGATGAACACAAACCGCTACCTTTTACTTTTTGTGACGATATTATTCAGCTTTTTCTCGCAAGCTCAAGGCTTAAAAATGTCTGATAAACCAGAGGAATTTTTGAGTGATGCTCAGAATTTTTTAGCCATGTCTGGAAACCCTGCGGCTGAAAGTATTGCTCAGAGTTTGGATAAAAACTGGAATTCGGGGAAAATTTCGGCTTCGCAAAAAGCTACTTTGGCAAAACTTGCCAATTTTATGGTAAAAAAAGGTTACAAACCGCCACAATTTGTGCCGTTTTTTGATGCCATCAATCAAGGAATTAATAGTCTTTTGTTGGAGTCAAATACACTGGATGGTTATTTAGAAACCGTTCAAAAGTCGGTTGAATCGGGCGATGTAAAAAATACAATCAAGTTTATCGACATTTGCCGTTTGTACTTTCGTAACAGAAGTCTTTACTTCACCAATTACAATCGTCTTTATGCCGTAGCGGGTTCGGTAGCTTTTAAATTCAATGACCAAAAAGTTGAGGTTTTCAAACCCGAAAAAGCGGTTCAAGCTCCTACGCCCACTACACCTGAACCTGTTAAAAAAGCAACATGGGACGATTGGGACGCACCACTACCCAACAGCAACACAACCACAACAGCTCCAGCAGCTTTCGACGAACCTATTGCTCAATTCTTGAATCCCGGGCCAAGTATAGAATTGAAAAATATTATGTTGGTAATTGCCACGGCAAGCGATTCGGTCATTTTAGAAAATACAAAAGCTTTTTTGGATGTAAAAGAAGGAATTTTGATTGGTAATGGTGGGAAATTCTCGTGGGAAAGTGCTGGCTTTAATGAAGCCTTTGCCAATTTAGAAAATTACAGTATGGCAATTAAAAATCCGAAACTAAGTGCAGAATTAGCAACGCTGAATTTTCCACAATATTTAAACGCTCCTGTCAAAGGTGTTTTTGAGTACCAAAGTAGAAAACGTGCCAAAAATGCTTCGCCTGTTTTTCCAAGATTTATGTCTTTACAAAATGATGTCAGACTAAAAAACAGTACTGATATAGATTATCTCGGCGGTTTTACTTTGGTCGGAAACAAGATTTCGAGTGCTTCGGTGCAGTCGAAATATGCTACTATTTTGGTAAAAAAAGACGGCAAAACGGTTTTTAAAACCACAAGTAAACGTTTTGAAATTGGCGATTCGCTCATTACTTCGCCTGCGGCAATTTTTACAGGTTATTTCGCTGGACAAGATTCTATTTATCATCCTTCGGTTAAACTCAATTACAATCGTCAATCATCATTACTTCGTTTGAGCAAAGTTGATGAAGGAGGTTTTAGAGAATCGGCGTACTCTGATAGTTATCATAAATTAGACATTACTTCGGACGTGATGCGATGGAACATCAAAGACCAAAGAATGGATTTTATGATTGTGACGGCTAAAAATATTATCCCTGCTCTTTTTGAATCTTACGATTACTTCAACCCTGAGCGTTTTGCCAAAATTGCCTCCAGTTATAATTTCAATCCTTTGTTGGTGGTTTCAAATTTTCTCAAGAAGAACAATTTAACGGCTACTACTTTATCAGACCTTGCTCGTGCTTATCAAAAAGATGTTGCAGCCTTGAAACCAGTATTTTTAGACATGATGCAAAAAGGGTATTTTGACTACGACCCTGATGTTGAAAAACTAAAAATTTCTCGCAAAGGGCTTCATTACTTAGCCGTAGTGAATGCCAAAAAAGACTACGACAATTTCTTGATTCCATCTTATTACGCTTCAAATAGCAAAGATTCTACGTCAAATGCTTCCTTGGATTTAAAGAATAATCAACTGGTTATTCGTGGAGTAAAGCAGTTTTACCTTTCAGATTCGCTGAATGTTTACATGGCTCCTTACGACAATTTGATTAAAGTAAATAAAGACCGAAACTTTGGTATTAGTGGTGAATTAAAAACAGGAAATTTCAGATTTCGTGGAAGAGATTTATCCTTCAATTATGGCGAGTTTAGCGTAAAATTGAACAAAATCGACTCCATTACTTTCGTTCCTCAAAAAGAATTAGCCAAAAAAGGAAGTACAGAAATCGGTGGAGATTTGAAGTATGAATCTGGCGTAATTTATATCAATAAACCCGACAATAAATCGGGGCGACAAAGAATGTTGGAATATCCACGTTTGGTTGTACCCACGGGCGTAACGGCGTATTTCGACCATCCGTGGCGAGCAAACGGCGTGTATCATAAAAATATTTACTTCAAAGTACCCAGTATCGACTTCGACAGTTTGAATGTAAAAGACATCAACTTTGTAGGAACGTTTTACTCTGATGGCATTTTTCCACCTTTCAAAGAAACCCTTATTTCAATGCCCGACAATACTTTAGGCTTTAGTCACAAGGTTACCGAAGGCAAATACAATGTTTACAACAGCAGTACTTTTATAAAATTCAGTTCAAATTTATTGATGGACAGCAAAGGTTTGCATACCGAAGGGGAAATCAATCACCTAACGGCACAAATCAAAGCGAAAGAAGCCTTCTTCACTACCGATTCCGTGACGGCTTATGGTACAACGGGGATTATCAACGAAGGGGCTGTCGGAAAAGCCTATTTTACCAAAGTAGCCATCAATAATTTTACCTTGAAATGGCAACCAAAAGTTGATAGTATGTTGATTGAAACACAGAAAAACACTTTTGATTTTTATGCTGGAAGTTCCAAATTAGAAGGTAAGCTTTTGGTTCGTCAGACTGGTTTATTTGGTTTCGGAAAAGTAAAAAGACAAGATTCTGAAATTACTTCTGATAATTTCAAATTCGGGAAAGCCGCTTTCACCGCTGAAATGGCTGATTTATTCGTAGGCAATACGCTTAATCCAGCAAAACCCGCTTTATTGGGCAATAACATGAATGTCAATTTTAATTTACAAACAGGTTTGGTCAGTATCAAAACGCCTGATAAATTAAAATTAGAAGATTCTACCAGTTTATTTTTCCCTTATACGGCTTACAAAACATCTATCAATAGTGCCGAATGGGACATTAACAAAAAGTTAATTACCATGAAAGGCGATGTGCGAAATACAACTTTCTCTTCGCTCGAACCAAGTCAGGAAGGACTTTCTTTCAATGGTTCAGAAGCCTTGTACAATATCGAAAAACAAACCTTGAATATCAACGGCGTTCCGTTTATTAAATCCGCAGATGCGAAAATCATTCCAGACAAAGGAGCAGTATTTATCGGAAAAGATGCTGAAATCAAAGATTTTCGTCAAGCTAAATTGATTATTGATACCGTAAACGCCTATCATCATTTAGTAAACGGTAATATTAAAATTCTTTCAAGGTTACGCTTTGAAGGTGATGCCAACTACCGTTTTGTGAATATTGCTGGCGATACGTTGAATATCAAAATGGGTAATTTTGACTTTAAAGAAACCATCGTTGACGCTCGCAAGAAAACCAAAGGCTATATCACTACCGCAAAAGCTACGCTCGAACAAGGCAACAAGTTTTACCTTTCTCCGAAAGTAATGTACAGAGGCGATGTGAGTATGACTTCAACCGATGAAAATTTAAGCTTCAACGGTTTTGTGCGTCCTGATGCGAAAAATAGAAGAGGTGAACTGAATTGGCTGGCATACAACGGACACGGCAATAGCCGAGAAGGCGTAAATATCAATGTTCAGCCAAACTTAATGGGCGAATTAAATATGCCTCTTTTTGCTGGGCTTCACTTCCGAACGGCTTCGAGTGGCTTGTACACAACTTTTCTTTCAAGTAAAGAAGATGCCAAAGACGAAGATATTTTTGTAGCGAAAGGTAAATTCAGAGACGTTCCGAAAACGACTCGATTTGAAATCGGAGCAGACGAAACCGAACAATCCTATGAAGCCAATCGCTACATTTATGACGATGCCAAGAAAACCATCAAACAAGAAGGTACTTTTACCTTCTTCAATCCTTCGAGTTTATTACAAACTACAGGTTTTGCAGAAATGCGAGTGGATAGCGGAAAGTATAAATTCGACCAAATGATGGTAGTGAATTTTCCGATGCCAACCGAAGTACTAAAAGCCATGGCTGATAAAATTGTGAAGGAAAATTTAGAAGCAAGAGACCTAACCAGTGCCGATGAACCCGAAGACAAAGAACAGTTACTTTCAAAATTGGCGAATCTTTTAGGTGGGAAATACCTTGCCCCTTTTGAAAAACGCCTGAAAAACGAACACGTTCCGCTTTATACTGTTTCACAAAAACTGAATACTTCAATCGTTTTATCGAAAGTAAATTTGCGATATTCTGAACAAAATTCTTCGTTTTACTCGGTCGGAAAACTGGCCGTTGCTAATATCGGCGGCATAGATATTAATGCCGAAATTGAAGGAATGATTGAAATCAGAAAGACGGTTGAAGGAGACGAATTTTATCTGTACTTAGAGCCTACGGAAGATGTTTGGTACTTTATGGGCTATCTTAAAAATGAAATGGGTGTCATTTCTTCGGATGGCGATTTCAACAATGCCGTAGCAGCAAAATCAAAAGGAGTGAAAAAGGGAGCAGGCAAAAATGCCTATGCTTTCTTGGGCGTAGGAGCAGAAGAAAAATTGGCTTTTGTGGATAGATTTACGGATTTGTACAGAGTACGACCAGAAAAAGGTAAAAAAGTAGCCACAAAAAAAGAAGAAAAACCAAAAGTAGAAAAGAAAAAAGAAGAAGTGAAAGAAGGTTTTTAACCATCTCCTTCCAAAAATTAGAAGTACTTTTGTAAAAATAAATCCGAAGTAAAAGGCTTTTACTTCGGATTTATAAAAACTCAGTTGATAAGTAAAGTCTTAGGTTGAGGCGACTTGCATCTTTCTTCTGATACGATTAAAGCATTTTTCAATTACTCGTTGGTAAGTATTACCAAATTTAACATTACACCATTCACGCAATTCACTAACTTCATCGGATAAAAGCGTTTTAATTGCCTTTTTTAATTCTTTCTCGAATAATTTGGCGTCAAAACTAACTTTTTCCAATATAACTTTGACATAGTTTAAGGTAATCATAGTTTTAGTTGGATTTAACAGAATGACAATACAAAATCTTTAGTCAAATTTATCATTTAAACATCTGATTATCAAGTATTTTAATTGAAAAATTTTCACTCAACAAAACACTCAATTCGTACTATCAAAATATTAATTTTTGAAATTTCTCTTAAAAAACGGTGCAAAATAAAAAATATTATATAACTATTTCAATAATTTTTTATTCTTTACTTTGCTTTCTCGCTAATGCACAGGAAAGTGATATTTCGTTAAACATCGGAGAAAAGACCATAACACTCAACGACCCGTTCGTTGTAACCGTAACGGTAAAGTACAGTGGCGAAGCTCAAGTACCTGCCTGCAAATTCCCAGATTTACCCAATTTTACAAAAAAAGGCTTTTCTCGTTCTATTACGCATTCTTTTGTGAATGGTCAGGCGGTTTCTACTTGCAATATCATGCAAAATTATGCACCACAAAAAATTGGCTCTTTCAAAATTTCCTCCTTCAAAGTCAATGTTAATGAATTAAATCTCAAGGCAGAAAATTTTACGATTAAAGTAAACAAACCGCTTTTTGGTGTAAGTAATTCAGACAAAAAAGATAATAAAACCAACGAAGAAGATTTTACAGATTTTATCGAAGGCAATAGCGAAGAAATCAAAAATATTAAAAACGACGCATTTCTGACTTTAAGTACCAACAAAACAAACCCATTCGTCGGAGAAGGCTTTACCGTAACGCTGGCTTTTTACGTTGCCGACAACAACGCTACTGAAATGGAATTTGACCACAACGAAATTCAAATTCCACAAATCACCAAACAATTGAAGCCCGAAAACTGCTGGGAAGAAAGTTTCGGTCTGACAGAAACCCAACAAGGACAAGTATTATTAAATGGCAAACCTTATACACAATTCAAGTTTTATCAAGCTACTTTTTACCCTTTAAACAATAAACCAATTGTTTTTCCTTCGGTTGGTTTAAAAATCAAAAAGTATGTTATCGGAAAAAATGGCGAAAAAATTCCGCAATACACCACTTTCCGAACTCGTACTTTTGTGATAAAAACGAAAGATTTGCCCAATCATCCGCTTAAACAAGAAGTATCCGTTGGAGAGTTTGCATTGAAAGAAGTCATCAATAAGAGTACTATTACAACGGGCAAATCTGTTCAATATCGAATTCAAATTACGGGCGATGGCTATAATATCAAATTGCCTGAAATGAAAAATGATAGCCTTTTTGATTTCTTTCCACCAGAAGTAGAAGCCAATACTTATCCACAAAATGGAAAAGTTGTTGGCACAAAAACCTTTTCTTTTCTGATTATTCCAAAACAGGCTGGTAACTTTGCACTTGATAAGTACTTTAAGTGGGTTTATTTCAATACAAAAACCGCCCGTTATGATACACTGAGTTCAAAACTCAATTTAAAAGTAAGTGGCGAAACCATAAAAACTTCTGATACACCGCCATCAATCGTTTCGGTATATGACGGTCTGAAAGACAAAGATTCTTCGGAAGCACCCAATAACTTTGGAAAACTTCTGAAAGATGAAGCCAATATTTTACTGGCAATTATGCTGATGGGTATGTTTTTCATTTTATTACCTATCAAAAAAAGAAAATAATTTTGTAAAAATTAAAGATTGGAATTTTACAAATACGCAGTGATTGGTTGAAATTCCTTATTCAAACTCATATATGAGCAGTACATACGGTAGATTATTTAAGATTAGTACATTTGGCGAGTCACACGGCACAGCCGTTGGCGTAATTGTGGACGGCTGCCCAGCAGGTATAGAATTTGATTCAGCATTTATTCAAAGTGAATTAGACCGCCGCAAACCGGGGCAATCTCGTATTACCACACAACGCCGAGAAGCCGACGAATTCCAAGTATTATCAGGAATTTTTGAAGGAAAAACCACTGGTACTCCTATTGCCATGCTGGTTTGGAATGGCGACCAACGTTCAAAAGATTATTCACATATCGCACAGCAATTCCGTCCTTCGCACGCAGACTATACTTATACAGCCAAGTATGGCAATCGTGATTATCGTGGCGGAGGTAGAAGCTCTGCACGTGAAACCGTAGCAAGAGTAGCCGCTGGAGCATTGGCAAAACTGATTTTAAAACAAATCGGTGTTGATATTAAATCTTATGTTTCGCAAGTAGGAAAATTAAAATTAGAGATTCCTTATCAACAATTAGATTTAACCTTGGCAGAAGAAAACGCCGTTCGTTGTCCGCATCCAGAAATCGCTCAACAAATGTTTGATTTAATTGATGAAACTCGTAAAAAAGGAGATTCAATTGGCGGTGTTGTCAACTGTGTAATTACGGGTACTCCTGTTGGCTTGGGTGAACCTGTTTTCGATAAGCTTCATGCCGAATTAGGAAAAGCGATGTTGAGTATCAATGCCGTAAAAGGTTTTGAATACGGTAGCGGTTTTGAAGGCGTTGAAATGTACGGTTCAGAACACAACGACGAAATGTACATCGACGAAAGCAAATCTGTTAGAACAAAAACCAATCATTCTGGCGGTATTCAAGGAGGTATTTCAAACGGAGAAGATATTTATTTTAGAGTAGCCTTCAAACCTGTGGCAACCATTATGCAAGACCAAGACAGCGTTGATGCAGAAGGAAATGCCGTAACAGTTTCAGGAAAAGGTCGCCACGACCCATGCGTTGTACCTCGTGCCGTACCAATTGTTGAAGCAATGGCAGCTTTAGTTTTGGTAGATTTTTATTTAAGAAATAGAGCGAGCCATAACTTAGCCAATGAACTTTCAACTGATATACCGTGGTAAGCCATGCAATTTTCAGATGAGTACTTCATGCGAATTGCTTTACAGCAAGCCGAAATAGCTTTTGACGAAGGAGAAATTCCTGTCGGAGCAATTGTGGTTTGTCAAAATCAAATTATTGCCAAAGCACACAACCAAACCGAAAGACTCAACGATGTAACGGCTCATGCTGAAATGTTAGCTATTACTTCGGCTGCCCAGACTTTAGGTTCAAAATATTTAAAAGACTGTACTTTGTACGTTACTCTTGAACCTTGCGTGATGTGTGGTGGAGCAATTTTTTGGTCGCAATTAAGTAAAATCGTTTGGGGAGCATCTGATGCAAAAAGAGGTTTTCAGAGAGTCCAACCAAGTATAGTTCATCCAAAATCTCGTGTCGTTTTAAATGTCTTACAAAGCGAATGTGAAGAAATTTTAAAGAGATTTTTTGAAAAATTAAGAACTTAATTAGGCTTTTGATAGTTTTTGAAAGAACACGAATGAGAACAATTCTCAAACGCTTTAACTATAATATATTTTAAATCAACATAAAAAATGGCATTCGTATTAGACCCTTTACCTTATGCAAATGACGCTTTAGAGCCTCATTTTGATGCGTTGACGATGGAAATTCACCACGACCGTCACCACAATGCTTACGTTACAAACCTTAATGCTGCTGTAACAGGAACAGAATTAGAAGGAAAATCAATTGAAGAATTGATTGCTGGCATCAGTAAACTTTCGCCTGCGGTTCGTAACAATGGTGGAGGACACTGGAATCATACATTTTTCTGGAATATTCTTTCTCCAAACGGTGGAGGAGCTCCAGTAGGAACTTTAGCAGAAGCAATTACTGCAAAATTTGGTTCATTTGAAACTTTCAAAGACGAATTCAAAAAAGCAGGTTTAACTCGCTTTGGTTCAGGTTGGGCTTGGTTAGTAGTTACTGCTGATGGTTCATTGGCTGTTACTTCAACACCAAACCAAGACAATCCATTAATGGACATTGCAGACGTAAAAGGCACACCAATCATTGGTTTAGATGTTTGGGAACACGCTTATTACTTGAAATTCCAAAACAAGCGTCCAGATTATATTGATGCTTTCTGGAATGTAGTTGATTGGGCAGGTGCTGAGGCTCGTTATCAAGCTGCTAAAGCTTAATTAGTTATAAAAAAATAGCAATTTTTTCTAAGAATTTCTTATGAAAAAATTGCTATTTTAAAATTGACCTTTTACCTTTGCAGTCCCATAACAACACGGAGGATGTAGCTCAGTTGGTTAGAGCATCGGTTTGTGGTTCCGAGGGTCGTGGGTTCGAGCCCCATCTTTCTCCCAAGGTCTTGTCTATTAGGCAAGACCTTTTTTTGTACTCTTTATTCATCCATTCTTGATATGAATATTACTCACATACAATCCGTACTCATAAGCCGCTACACCAAAATTGTCTTTATTATTTTACCCCTCATGTATGTTGTGGGCTTTATCGGACTAATGCTTCCACAAACACAAGCGTATTTTAAATTACTCTCAGCTTTTAATCTTTGGGTTTCTTTTGCTGTCCTTTTAGCTTTTCATCAAGACTTCCAGAAATCTTTTATTTACTTTATTATCATCTCATTTTGTACTGGTTTCTTTGTAGAAGTACTTGGCGTTCATACAGGAATCATTTTTGGTAAATATTGGTATGGAGCTACTCTTGGCACTAAGTTGTTTGAAGTACCCATCGTAATTGGAGCAAACTGGTTTATTTTAGTGTATAGTGCAGGAATCATAGCCGAAAAAGTACTAAGTACTCTCAAAGCTTCATTGTATAAAAAAATATTAGTAGCATTCATTACAGCCACTTTAATGGTTTCTTTAGATATTCTGATTGAACCAATCGCTATCAAACTCGACTTTTGGCAATGGGACGCCAATATTATTCCTCTTCAAAATTTTATTGCTTGGTTTATCATCGCATTTATCTTAGCATTATACTTTACCTTTACACAGTTTAAGAAGACAAATCCACTTGCTTTCCTCATCTTTTCTTTACAATCCTTGTTTTTTTTACTTCATACCTTTTTTAATACTTAGAAATAATATTTTTATTTTTGAAAACCTTTTTATAAACAATAAGTTATCACAGCATACAAAGGTAGAGCCTCGGTAATATCTAAAAAAAATAATAAAAATCTTTAGTGATACATCCATCAATGTTGGAGCGAGGGCATCTCATCACGAAAAATAGTGCTTACAATCACAAAAAATGGTAAAATCGTAGTTTTTAAGTAATTCTTAATTTTGAGATTCTCCTCCAGTTTTTGGCGAATTTTTTAGCATTTTTATCACAATTCCATGAGCAGTTATTCCATTAAAGACCTTGAACACCTGTCTGGTATCAAGGCTCATACCCTAAGAATTTGGGAACAACGTTATGGTATTTTAAAACCAGAACGGACTGATACTAATATCCGTACTTATGACGATACTGACCTAAAGTTGGTTTTGAATATTTCTCTTTTGAAAGACCACGGATACAAGATTTCGGAGATTTCAAAGATGAATCAAGACGAAATGTCTAAAGAAGTATTATTGATTTCTGAAAAGCAATTAAATTATCCTGATCAAATACATGCTTTAACGATATCGATGTTGGACTTAGATGAAGAGAGGTTTGAAAAAATCGTGAGTACTAACACGTTGCAATTTGGCTTTGAAAATATGATGATTAATATCATCTACCCATTTTTAAGTAGAATTGGAACACTCTGGATTACTGGTTCTATCGGACCGGCTCAGGAGCATTTTATTTCAAACCTTATTCGTCAGAAACTTATCGTTGCTATTGATGGGCAATTACCTTCGCTAAAACCTAATGCGAAGAAGTATTTACTTTACTTACCAGAAGGCGAAATGCACGAACTAAGCTTATTGTTTAGTAATTATATCATTCGTTCTCGACAAAATAAGGTAATTTATTTAGGACAAAGTTTGCCTTTTAATGAACTGATTTTCGCTTATCAGGCTCACAAACCTGACTATATTCTTACGATTATTACTTCTGTACCCGGACAGGACGAAATTCAAAAATATGTGTATCGTTTGGCGAAAGAGTTTCCAGATGCGAAGATATTACTTTCTGGTTATCAAGTGATTGGGCAAGACATCGACTGCCCTGATAATGTAGAGATTCTTACTCAGATTCAATATTTAATGGATATTGCGTTAGGATAGGAAACAAACGATTTGTTTACTATCCTAACGTATATATTTAAACAAATTCTTTACCTACTTTTGTAGCATCTGCTACAAAGCTTTTCACGAATTGTTCTTGTTCTTTTTCACAAATCATCAATACGTTGTCGTACTCAGCAATGATGTATCCTTCTAAGCCTTGTATTACAACTAATCTCTCTTTTGGAGTTTTGACAATACAATTTTTTACTCCATAAAGCATTGTTGAGCCATCAATTACATTTTCATTGTCGTCTTTATCAGAAACTTCGTATAAAGACTTCCAAGTTCCTAAGTCAGACCAGCCAATATTTCCTAACACAGTGTGTACATTATCGGCTTTCTCCATCACAGCATAGTCAATTGAAATACTTTCACAAGTTTGATATACTTCATTGATGTAATCTGTTTCTTGTTCGGTAAAATACACATTGTCACAAGCTGAGAAAATTGCATGAAGAGCAGGACTATTTTTAGCAAAAGCTTCTTTAATTGCTTTTGCTGACCAAATGAAAATACCTGCATTCCAAACATATTCGCCACTGGCTACAAATTCTTTTGCTAATTCAAGATTTGGTTTTTCTCTGAAAGTTTTTACTTTTTTCACTTCCGAATCCGACTGTTCGTATTGAATATATCCATAGCCAGTATCAGGTCTTGTTGGAGAAATCCCTAAAGTAACTAATACGTCTCCAGAAGCAGAAGCCTCTAAAGCTATATTAATTCTTTTTTCAAACTCATTTTCTTTTAAGATAATATGGTCGGCAGGAGCTACAACAATATTGGCATCAGGATTTTGCTTACCAATTTTATAACAAGCATAAGCTACACAGGGAGCAGTATTTCTACGAATTACTTCAGTTAAAATTTGGCTGTCTGCTAAAAAGGGAAGTTGCTGTTTTATAATATCTACGTAGTCAATACTGGTTACGATATAGATATTTTCTTTGGGACAGATATTTTCAAAACGGTCTGCCGTTTGTTGTAAAAGTGTTCTACCTGTTCCAAGTACATCATGAAATTGCTTCGGATTATTTGATCTACTAAATGGCCAGAAACGAGTACCTACTCCACCTGCCATAATGACTACATAGTTGTTATTATTCATCATTCTGAATTAAGTAATATAATTTTAGTCTTCTGTGTGTTATTAATCTAAGTAATAAAGATATACAGACTTTTTATAAAAAATAAATTAGGTCTAAGATTTTAAGAGTATATATCTAAAATTCTAATTAAAATACTAAATATTCTATAAAATATCGCCCAACTTATTGGGCTAATGACACCCCTTCTTTTTTCGTTAAAAATGACTAAGATTTTGTCCAATTACTGTACTTTTCAAGTACTATTAGATAATTTTAAGAAATAATATAAAAAATTTGCTCTGCTTGCATAATATTATGCAAAATTTTCTTTCTCTTTGTATTATATTATTCCATAATTCAATCGACAAAAAAATTGGCTTAAAATTCACTAAAAAAGAAACGTATGAAGAATTTATTTACAAAAATGAAGTTTGGCTTTATTGCCATACTTGTTTTATTTACCTCATCTGTTTTTGCCCAAACAAAAATATCGGGAAAAATCAGCGATGGTTCTACTAAAGAGCCTTTGATTGGGGTAAGTATCGCCGTTAAAGGAAAAGTAATTGGTACGATTTCAGACACAAAAGGCTCTTTCTCACTAAGTACCAATACTCCTACTCCATTTACAATTATCATTTCAAGTGTTGGATATACAACGCAAGAAATATCTGTAACTAAAAGTTCGGATGATTTCGATATTAAACTTGAAGAACAAAGTACAATGGGACAGGAAGTAGTAGTAGCAGCTTCTCGTGTTGAGGAAAGTGTTATGAAATCGCCAGTAACAGTTGAAAAAATGGATATTCGTGCTATTCAGAATACTCCATCTGCTTCATTTTATGATGGTTTGGCTAACTTAAAAGGAGTAGATATGGCAACACAAGGTTTGTTGTTTAAATCTGTTAATATGCGTGGATTCGGTTCAACTGGTAACCCCCGTGTTGTACAAATGATTGACGGTATGGACAACTCTGCTCCGGGTTTAAATTTTGCTGTTGACAATATTATTGGTATGCCAGAATTAGATGTTGAAAATGTTGAGTTGTTACCTGGTGCTGCTTCTGCATTGTACGGGCCAAACGCTATCAATGGTTTAATTCTAATGAATAGTAAAAGTCCATTTTTGTATCAAGGTTTAAGTGCCTCTACTAAAATGGGAGTAATGTCGGCAAGTAACCGCTCCACTGTTACTACTCCTTTTACAGATTTGAGTATTCGTTATGCAAAAGCATTCAACAATAAAATTGCCTTCAAGCTCAATTTTTCACATATTCAAGCAAAAGATTGGCAAGCTACGAATTTCACAAACATGAACTTAGGTGGAAATAATGACCCATCAAGAGGACTTGGTACAAAAACTGACTACGATGGTATGAACGTTTATGGAGATGAAATTCAAGCCAATTTACAGTCGCTCAACTCAGCTTTACCAAATGTCAACGTGAGTAGAACAGGTTATAAAGAAGTAGATTTGGTTGACCACAATACAAAATCTCTAAAATTTAACGCTGCTTTACACTACCGTTTAAATGAAAAAGTTGAAGCAATTGCTCAAGTAAACTATGGTGAAGGTACAACTCTTTACACAGGTACAGGTAGATATTCATTACGTGATTTTAAAATTACTCAAGCAAAATTAGAATTAAGAGGAAATAACTTCACTCTAAGAGCATACACCACACAAGAGCGTTCTGGAAGCTCCTACACTGCTGGTTTAGCAGCTATTGGTATGCTTACAGAAATCAAATCTAACAGTACTTGGTACACAGAATATGCTGGTGCTTATGTAAGTGCTAAAACGGCTGGTGGCACTGATGAAAATGCCCATCTTGCTGCTCGCCAATATGCAGACCGCAACATGCCTCAGCCTGGTTCTGCTGCATTTAATACTTTGTTAGATAAATATCGTAATGCTTCAATTACAAATGGCGGTGGTGCTTTTGCTGATAAGAGTAACTTGTATCATGTAGAAGGTATCTACAACTTCAAAGACCAAATCAAATTTGCTGATGTAACTGTTGGGGCAAATTACCGTATGTATGAGCTTCGTTCATCTGGAACGCTTTTCTCTGACCAAAAAGATGGCCGTACAGGAACAATTACTATCAATGAATATGGTGCTTTTGCACAAGTTTCAAAAAACCTTCTTAATGACCATTTGAAACTAACAGGTTCTATTCGTTATGATAAAAACCAAAATTTTGAAGGACAATATACTCCTCGTTTCTCAGCTGTTTATTCTCCTTCGCAAGACCACAATGTTCGTTTGTCTTATCAAACTGGCTTTAGAATCCCAACTACTCAAAACCAGTACATCGACCTTCAAACACCAGCCGGAACTTTAATTGGTGGTTTACCAGAATTTGATGCTCGTTACAAATTGGCAACGGGTGTTACAAGAGAAGTACTTACTGATTTTGCAACCAATCCAACTAAATATATTACGCCAGCAGTTTTAGCAAGTGCACAACAATATGCTACTGCTGCTGTACAAGCTCAATTATCAACCATCCAAAACGCTGTTATTTCAGCAGTTCAAACACAAGTAACTAATGCTGTAACGGCTCAAGTACAAGCCGCCGTAGCTGCTGGTCAAATTCCTGCTGCAAACGCTGCTGCTGCAATTCAGGCGGGCGTTCAACAACAAATGACTTCTACTGCTGTTCAAACTTTAATTCAAAATACAGTTCAGTCAACTGTTGTTCAGAAAGTAACAGAAGTAACGAAACAAGTAGCTCCAGCTTATGCTTTAGCTTCTTTACCAAAATATAAAGCAAAAGCATTAGTTCCAGAAAAAATTCAATCTTATGAAATCGGCTACAAAGGACTTATCAGTAAAAAACTTTTTGTAGATGCTTCATATTATTACAGTGTTTACAGAAACTTTATTGGTGGTAGTACTATTGTAGTACCTACGGCTGCGGCCGCTCCTGGTCTTCCAATAGAATCTGGTTTAGGTAGTGGAAGTACTCGTGCAGGTTATTCTCGTCCTGCCAACTCAGATGAAGACATTACGATTTCAGGATGGTCTTTAGGCTTAAACTATCTGCTTAGTAAAGGTTACACAGTAGGTGGAAGTATCACTAATAACCAAATGAACAATTTTACAGCAAGTACAGAAGTTCCTTACTCTGGATTTAATACTCCTAAAAACAGTTATAAATTTACCTTCGGAAAAAGAATTAGCAGTGGTAACAAATGGGGCTTTAATTTAGCTTATCGTTACCAAGAGGCATTCACTTGGGAGTCGAGCTTCCCTCTTCCAACTACAACGGCTGTACCAATTTTCACGAACACAACAGTTCCTGCTATCAATAACTTCGATGCTCAGTTTAGCTATAAATTGAATAGTATCAAATCTATTGTAAAACTTGGCGGAACTAACATTGGCGGAAAACCATATATCCAAGCTTATGGTAGTGCTTATGTCGGCTCAATGTATTACGTATCTTTAACTTTTGATGAATTATTGAACAAATAAGTCATCAATTGATTGCAATAAAAAAGGTGAATTCATTAAATGAATTCACCTTTTTTATTGATGTTTTTTCAAGAAATACTAAAAAATATTATTTTTCAACTTGTGAATAGTTCAATTCAACTGGCGTATTACGTCCGAAGATTTTAACCATTACATTAAGTTTTTTCTTATCATCAAAAATTTCTTCCACTGTACCTTCAAATCCAGAGAATGGGCCATCAATAACCTTGATAGTTTCGCCTTTAGAGAATGATGCAGGAGCAGATTCTTCAACAGCAATGGCTTCGTCCATTTTCCCTAAAATACGCTTAATTTCGCCAGCACGTAAAGGAATAGGAGTTTTAGAAGTTTTTCCATCATTCCAGCTTAAGAAACCAATAACTCCTGGCATTGAAGTAATCAAGTGAGCTACCTCTCCGTATTTAATATCAGCCTCAACGAAAATATAGCCAGCAAATAATGTCTTCTCACGTACAGTTTTCTTTCCATTACGCATTTCAAATATCTTTTCAGTAGGAATTATAATCTGTGGAATATAATCCTGAAGATTTTGTCGTGCTATTTCATTTTCAAGATAAGTACGTATTTTCTTTTCTTGTCCTGAAACTGCTCTCAGAACGTACCAATTAGTCTCTGCCATTGTTTTATATATTTCGGTTTGCGATTGTTGATTTTGGATTGATAAAATATCTAAACAGATTTACAGGTAAATCCGCATTCCGAAATCTGCAATTAAAATGATTGATAGAACAATTCTAATCCAGACTTGAATAAGAAATCTATTGTACCAACTACTAAAGCAAAAATTAATGATGCCACTAACACAAGTGTTGAACTTGCTTGTAATTCTGAAAATTTAGGCCATGTTACATTTTCGGTAACTTCTGTCCAAGACTCTTTAACAAGTTGTTGTAATTTGTTCATGGTGATTGCTTGCTTTAACTATTACTTGCTTTCAAGAGCGACAGTAATAAAATATTATGCTTATAAACTTTTAAGTTCCAATATTTTAGGTTTTAAATTCAGACATAAAAATGTATTGAACTTAAAACCTAAAACTTGGAACTTAATTACTAAGCACGGGAACAAGGATTCGAACCCTGATCAAGGGTTTTGGAGACCCGCATTCTACCATTGAACTATTCCCGTGTAAATCGACTGCAAAGATAGGTATTTATCCTAAAAACACAAAAAATACTTGCAAATTTTATTAAAAAAAGAGCGTTACAGTTTTGTAACGCTCTTAATCTATTTTTTAGCTAAAAATTAGTCTAAAATTTCAGTTACTTGACCAGCACCTACTGTACGACCACCCTCACGGATAGCGAAACGAAGACCTTTGTCCATCGCTACTTTGTTCAATAAAGTTACTTCAATTGTCAAGTTATCACCAGGCATACACATTTCAACGCCATCTGGCAACTTGATTTCTCCAGTTACGTCAGTTGTACGGAAATAGAATTGTGGACGATATTTGTTAAAGAATGGAGTGTGACGACCACCTTCTTCTTTAGACAAGATATAAACCTCAGCTTTGAATTTAGTGTGAGGCTTAACAGAACCTGGCTTACAAATAACCATACCACGACGGATAGATTCTTTGTCGATACCACGTAATAATAAACCTACGTTGTCACCAGCTTCACCACGGTCAAGGATTTTACGGAACATCTCAACACCAGTAACAACTGATTTCAAGCCTTCAGCACCCATACCTAAGATATCTACTGCATCACCAGAGTTGATGATACCAGTTTCGATACGACCTGTTGCTACAGTACCACGACCAGTGATCGAGAATACGTCTTCAACTGGCATCAAGAATGGCTTATCAACATCACGTTTTGGAAGTGGAATCCAGCTATCAACAGCATCCATTAACGCTTCGATAGTAGCAACCCATTTCGGCTCACCGTTCAAACCACCTAAAGCAGAACCTTGGATTACTGGAATGTTATCTCCATCAAATTCATAGAATGATAACAATTCACGGATTTCCATTTCTACTAATTCTAATAATTCTGGGTCATCAACCATATCCACTTTGTTCATGAATACAACCAATTGAGGTACACCTACTTGGCGAGACAACAAGATGTGTTCACGAGTTTGTGGCATTGGACCGTCAGTTGCAGCAACTACGATGATAGCACCATCCATTTGAGCAGCACCAGTTACCATGTTTTTAACGTAATCGGCGTGACCTGGACAGTCAACGTGTGCATAGTGACGATTTGCTGTCGAATATTCTACGTGAGCAGTGTTAATTGTGATACCACGCTCTTTCTCTTCTGGAGCTGAGTCAATTGAAGAGAAATCTTTTTTCTCTGCAAGTCCTTTTTCTGACAACACTTTAGTGATAGCAGCTGTCAATGTAGTTTTACCGTGGTCAACGTGACCGATTGTACCAATGTTTACGTGGGGCTTACTACGGTCAAAATTCTCTTTTGCCATGATATTTAGTTCTTAATTAGTTTTATTTAAAAATTGTTTGATACTTTTTACATTTGAAAATCTGAGGATTTGAAAATTTGAAAATATTTTCATTTAGTTTTTAATCAAAAACAAATTCAAATCTTCAAATTAGTATAATCTTCAAATTGATTCGAGCCTTTGAGCAGGATTGAACTGCCGACCTCTTCCTTACCAAGGAAGTGCTCTACCACTGAGCTACAAAGGCAATTACTAAAACCTAACCCTTAGAAATTATAAGAGGTTAATTGTTAATCGTTTTTAGCTAAACTAATAACTATTAACTAATTAACAACTAACCACTTACTATTGTTTCTTATGGAGCGGGAGACGGGGCTCGAACCCGCCACCTATAGCTTGGAAGGCTATCGCTCTACCAAATGAGCTACTCCCGCTTGCTTAATAATAGTGAAATGATTGAGTTTTGAATATAGAGTAACAACTTACATGTATATAACCAACTACTCTATATTCACTCATTCAAATCGTGGGGGCGGATGGATTCGAACCACCGAAGGAATACTCCAGCAGAGTTACAGTCTGCCCCATTTGGCCACTCTGGTACACCCCCATTTTCTCTTTTTTGAACTACTTTCGTTTAGCGTTCTGGTGAAAGAGTGTGCAAAGGTAAGTTTATTTTTTATTTTGTCAAACGTTAAAACAGTTTTTTTTACGTTTTTTTTGCAAAAAAATTATAAACTCCTGAAATATTGAAAGTTACAAAATAGACATAAATTGATATTTTTTCTGCCGAATTCAACATCAATTTATGTCTATCTATTTTTTATAATCTTATTCCAAAGCTAACCCCTCCAATTTTAGGGCCTCTTCCATCTTGAAACAAATTATTCATATCATAATTCAGGAATAAATCTGGGAAGTTTTTCAATCCTAATTCAAAGGCTAAACCGTAACGAAAATTATTTACATAAAAACTACTATGATTCCACTCTTTATGACCGTTATCTTCTTCTTTGGTTTTGGTGTAGCTATCAAGTCTATAACCAACGTATCCTCCAGCCGCTACATAAGTAACTACGCTTCCTTTTTTGAATGCCACATAAGGCATTACGGGAATATTAATATTGGCAACCGTAAGCTTATTTCTTGATAAAGGTATTACGTTTCCTTGGTTATCTTTATAATTAGCAAATTCAACATTGTTTGCTCCTTTTACTAAGTAATTATTGTTTTCAAACATATAATTGTTCCAAGAAACTTCTAAGCCGTAGCTTATTTTCAATGCTGCATTTGTACCTCTGCTAATCATTCCGCTACGAGTCCAGCCGAAACCAAAATATCTTGAGCCAAATGGACTTAATTCAAAGTCTTTTGAATTGTAAATTCCAGAAATACTACCTGTATTGCTAAAACCATTAAAACCAAAGTAAATATTAAAACCTGAACGGCTATTAAAACCATACTCTCTTCGGTTTCTCTTGGCTGTATCTTTTAGCATTACGTTGATTTCCTCATCGCCATCTTTTACTTGTACGCCATTAAAACTCACGTGTACTTCTTCGTTTCCGTCTATTACATGAACTCCGTTCAAACCAATTTTTACATTAGTATTGTTATTCATATTATAGTTTTTTTTGCTTGAAGAACTTCCATTTGAAGGTTCATTACGATTACTGTCTTCAACTTTTGCATTAATCGCCACTTTGATACTTTTATTATTTTGTGAAATTACCAAAATGGTGTCTTTGCTTAAATCACTATTAACAACTCTGCGAATACCTTTCCAAGTTTCATCGTCAAGTGTCATACCATTTTTTTGAAATAATTCCTGCAAATCTTCTCTCAACGATTTATTAGGATTTTTGCTGTCTAATAAAGTCTGATTACGTTTGTCAATATTGATTACTGTTGAATCTTTATCGTTTGCTAAACTTTGAAAACTTGTTACGAATAAAAACAAGATGCTTACAAAAAATGAGTTGGTGAATGTTTTCACGATACTCTTACGATTAATTGTTTCCATGACGTTATTTTAGATTTATTGTTAGGTTTTAAGAGATTCCTTTTATACTTCTCAAAACTTGATATTTATACATTCAAGATGCAAATGCTTTAATCAGGGTTGCATAAGTTTTGTTTATTTTTCGGTTTCTTCTCCGTTGGTAAGTGCATTTTCGATTTTAGCATCGGCTCTTGCAATTAGCTTTTGTGGTTTAAATCCTACTTCGTTCCAATTTACATTTTCACCGTTTTTCGCTCGCTTCAATTGTTGCCAAATTTTACTGAACTTACTTTGTCTTTTACCACTTGGTTCTTCGGTTTGGGCTACTTGAGTTGCTTCCTCTCTTGAATCTACCAAATTCAACACAATGGTTTCTTCTCGTTTTGGTTCTTTATCAACGACAAGTACAATGGTATTTGCTTCCTCTATGACTTTATTCATCGGTGTTTGAGGTAAACTCGGATTTTTCGCCAATAGTTGCTCTTCATGTACTGGTTTTTCCTCTGGCAGACTTATTTTTTTTTCAAGTTGGTTGTTAAGCTTCTTTACTTTGTTAATACCTGCTGGAGTAACAATACTGTTTTGTTTTGTATCGATTTCTGATTCGGTTGATTGAGCAAAAACTTTGTTTTGATTTTCTTTTTCAACCAATACTTTCTTCGGTGTTTGAATTGTTGCAAATTCTTTTGCTTCGTTACTTTCACCAGAATTCATCCAGTAAATACCACTTCCCAATATCAAAGCTACCGAAGCAGCCGAAGCGTACTTCCACCATAAAGGAAGTATTTTACTTTCTTTTTTCTCAAGTCGTCCTTGGAGTTTATCCCAAGCGGCTGGTCTTGGCTGACGCTCATAGTTTTTTAAACGTTCAGCAAAAAGTTTATCAATATTTTCCTGATTTTTCATATATCTTCAGATTCCTAAGAATCAAGTTAAATCGTTTGAACTACTGCATTTTGTAAAATAACCCTTGCTCTTGATAATTGTGATTTTGATGTACTTTCGGTAATTCCTAATTGTTCGGCAATTTCAGCATGTGAATATCCTTCGATAGCATACAAATTAAAAACTGTTTTATAACCCATCGGTAATTTTTCTATCAATTTTAGTAAATCAGCTGTTTCGAGGTCTGTTCTAAATTGTTCAGGTTCGGGTTCGTAAAGGATTTGGTCATAGCTTAATTCAAATTGTGTTTTTTTGTTACTCCTTAAATACATTAATGATTCATTGACCATTATTCGCCTAATCCAACCTTCAAAACTTCCTTCTAATTTAAAACTTTGGATTTTTTCAAAAACCTTTATAAAGCCTTCAATCATTATTTCTTCAGCTTCAAATTCATCATGTACATAGCGATAACATATCCCCAACATTTTTGGGGAATATTTCTCGTAAACTTTCCGTTGAGCTTTAGGGTCACCTTTTTGGCAAGCTTTTACCAACGCTTCTTCTGTTTGAAATAAATTAATCAGTTTCACGGTATTCATCCTGGTTTAGCTTAATATGCTGATAATTCAGATTTAGAGGTCGAGCTGTAATTTTATGAATTCAAGATGAAATATCATAATGAAAGGTTGCACAAGAAATATTGAATTTTCAAATTTGTGAACAATATGTCATTTTAATTTTGAATAAGGCTATTTTTAAAGCCCCAAATACCTTCTCAAATACTTAAAAATTAAATTTTACTTTATGAACTCTTCGGCAGCAATCGGAATTTTTGACAGTGGTATTGGCGGTTTAACGGTTGCTCATGCCGTAACAACACTCTTGCCAAACGAAAATATCATTTACTTTGGCGATACGGCTCATTTACCTTATGGAGATAAATCTGCTACTGCCATTCAAGCATATTCTATTAAAATTTGTAATGTATTACTTCAACAGAAATGTAAAGTTATTTTAATCGCCTGCAATTCGGCTTCTGCGGCGGCTTATGAATTGGTGAAAGAGTATGTTGGTAGTAAGGCAAAAGTTATTAATGTAATTGACCCTGTTATTGAATTTCTTGCTGAAAACTATGAAGGAAAACGCATTGGATTAATTGGTACAAAACAGACAGTCAATTCAAATATTTACCGAAAAAAAACAGATTCTTTAGATAAAGATATTACCCTGAAATCTTTGGCTACGCCTTTACTTGCTCCTATGATTGAAGAAGGTTTTTTCAACAATAATATTTCCGAAAGTATTATTCAGGAATATTTAAAAAACGATACTTTAAATGACATCGAGGCTTTAATTTTAGGTTGTACTCACTATCCTTTGATAAAAACACAAATCGAAAATTATTACCAAGGTAGTGTAAAGGTGTTAGACACTTCTGAAATTGTGGCAAAATATTTAAAGAAATATTTAGTTGAAAATGATGCTCAAAATCCGCTGAATGCCCATATCAAGCATTTTTATGTGTCTGATTTTACACAATCTTTTGAAACATCAACCAAGATATTTTTTGGCGAACAAATACGCTTGGAGTATTATCCATTATGGGAATAAATAAAAAAGGTTTCGGAAAATTCCGAAACCTTTTTTATTAGCTAAATGCTTTGCGTAATCGCTGACGCAAAATCCTTTCTGCTGACATATTTTTCTTTGAACTTCTCCACCATAAATACCCAATTACCATTACAATTAAGTATGGTGTAACCAATAAGTACAAAATGGCAAAATTCAGGTTGGAAGCAATTTGGCTTCTACCGTTTGAAACTGTACTCTCAACTGTCATTCTACACATGGCACATTGAGCAAGGCTTATCGTTTGACAAGCCAACAATATCAGTGAAGTTAAGATAAGCTTTTTCATTTTATTCTTTTAAAATTATCTGCTAATTACTGTAATACGGCGAAATCATTAAATAAACGATTACTCCCGAAACCGAAACATAAAGCCACAAAGGGAAAGTCCATTTCACAATTTTCTTATGCTCCTCAATTTGGTTACTTAATGCAAAATAAACTGCTTTTAAAACAAACCAAACCACCCCAATCGAAAGCCCAATATGTGAAATCAATAAGGTATAATAAATTGGTCGAATCAATCCTTCACCACCAAATGGTGTAGATGGATTAGAGATGTGATACAAAATATACAACACTAAAAACAAAGAACCTTGAATAAATGAAAGATACATCATTCGTGTATGTCCGGCAATGTTGTTACTTTTCACGAAAATGAAACCAAGCATCAAAGTAATTGAAGTAGTTGTATTTAATATTCCAATTATGTGTGGTAATATTTTAGTCCAACTTCCTAAATCAATCTTAGTTCTAATTCCGATTAGTAAAGCCACGGCTAAAGGAATGGCTATTGCCAAAACATTTACCAACTTTTCGTTCTTCTTGTTTTTTTCTAATTTGATTGAAGCCATCTTCTGTATTTCAGTTGTTGTGATTAGATTTTAACTTGCTGTTTGGTATATTTTTATTAATACTCTCATTTCTAAAATCAAACGGTCAACATCCTTTTTATTAGTACCATCGTAAAAACCTCTGATGTGTCCTTCCTTGTCCACTAATATTAACTTTTCTGAGTGTATAAATGTTTCATCAGGGGCTTTAATCGCTTTATCATATTCCGACGCATCGGCTACTGGAATATAATAACCTTTTACAGCAAGTGGATAAATCACCTTTTTGTCACCAGTCAAAAAGTGCCACTTTCCGCTGATAGCATCATATTCTTTAGCATATTTTTGAAGCACTTCTGGCTCGTCGTAAAGAGGGTCAACCGAAATTGAAACAAAGTTTACATCTGCATTTTGAATAAAAGTATCTTGTACTCTTGTCAATTGCGTTGACATTTTTGGGCAAATAGAAGTACAACGAGTAAAGAAAAAATCTGCTACATAAATTTTTCCTTTTAACGTTTTACTTGAAAAAGCCTTTCCATTTTCATCTTTCAATTCCCATTCTGGAATTGTATGAAAAACGGTATCCATTTCTGGCTGATTCCATCTTGGATTCGGATTTTTCTTCATCAACACATTTCCAGTTGTTGAATCCGTCAATGGAATCATATAAGGTAGTTCGTAGTGATTTTCACCGAAACCTTTTAAGTATAAAAAAATTAAAGCTGGAACAACTAATGCAGCGATTAGAATTCCAGCTTTGATTGTCTTTTGCATGATTATATTCTTTAATCAATTATAATAGAAGTCTAAAACTTGATTTTAGACTTCTAAAAACTTGTGCAAGTAGTCTAATTGAACGAAAATCAATAAAGGTGACCACCTTCATAAATCAATGCTATTAATAACCAAACAACGAAAATAGTTGGTATTAAAATAGCCCAGATTAATGTTTTTACTTCATGCTTTAAGTGCATAAATTCACCAACAATATAGAATGCTTTTACGATAGTCATTCCTGCGAAAATTGCAACTCTGATTCCGTTAGCAGGTAATGTAAATGCAATAATGAATTCGATAGCAGTAAGGATTAAAAGAATCCAGAATGTTTTCCAAATCGCAGCAGTTTGTGGTGCTGGTATTACTTTCTCCTCAGAGTGAGATGAATGTCCGTGTGATGCCATTTTTATATGAGATTAACTGAATCTAAATTAAACAAGATAGAAGAAGGTAAATACGAATACCCAAACTAAATCTACAAAGTGCCAGTAAAGACCTACTTTCTCAACCATTTCATAATGTCCACGACGGTCATATAAACCTGTTGCTGTATTGAAGAAAATTAAGATATTCAATACCACACCTGAGAATACGTGTGTTCCGTGGAAACCAGTAATGAAGAAGAATAAATCAGCAAATGCAGGAGGGCCGTATGGGTTACGAACCAAGTTTGCACCCTCTATTGGGTTGCCAAGAGCATCTTTAGCAGCAAGTGCTAAATCTTCTGGGCCATGGATAAAGTGTGACCATTCCCAAGCTTGAGAACCTAAGAAAGTAAAACCACCGATAATAGTCCAAAGCATCCATTTTTCAACGTCAGCACGGTCGCCACGATGACCAGCCTCAACAGCTAATACCATAGTAACTGAACTAAAAATCAAGATAAAAGTCATGATTCCGACAAATACTAATGGAGCTTCTACCCCATGTAAAAATGGAACAGCTTCAAATACTTTATCAGGAATTGGCCAGTGAGTTGTTGAGAAAAAGAATTTCTCATGTACTCCCTCGTATGCTTGCTGGCTAAAGCGAATCATACCGTAAGTTACTAATAAGGCTGAAAATGTGAAAGTATCCGAAAGTAGGAAAAACCACATCATTAGTTTTCCATAACTTGCTTTCAAAGGCTCTGAACCACCCGACCATGTCAATTTCTCAGGAACGGCAGAAGCAGCGTGTAATGCAGACATCTTTTATTTTTTTTGGTTTACAATTAATTTAAAACTTCGCTAATTTATAAAGATTAACGATTGAAATACAAGAAAAAGAATAAATACACCCAAAGTATATCCAAAAAATGCCAATAAGTAGCACATAATTGGATTCTGGTAAGATTTTTTGATTCGGCTGTAAATCTGAATGAAGAAACAAGCGAAACCAATAGTACAACTAATCCAGAAATAACGTGAACACCGTGTAAACCTACCAATACATAAATCCACGAAGCGGCAATATCACTACCTGCAAAATATAATTGATTTTCTATCAAATCAGAGAAACCTATTACTTGTGTTGCTAAAAAACACAACCCGAACACAAAAGTAATAGAAATTGCGGTTTTGAGTACAGTGAAGTTATTTTTTTTTGCAGCTTTTACTGCTAAAATCATAGAGATACTACTTACAAAAAGTATTGCCGTTGAATACCAAAAGATATTTGGCAATTCGAATTCATGCCATCTTCCTTCTGCTTTTCTAACTAAATAGCCAGAAGTCCAGCCTGCAAACATCATCGTAATTGATACGATTGCTAACCAGAGCATGAATTTTTTGGGGTTCATCGAGAGCGTTTCCTCTGGCTCACCCACTTTTATATCTGCTAAATGTTCTTGTGTCATGGTATTGAATATCAATTTAACTGTTTTTGGAAATTATATTTTGTCCATTAAATAAGCGATTTGAACAATCGGTAGATAAATAAATGACCCAAACATCATCATCAAAGCAGCCCTATCGGTAGGTTTTGACATCAGGTAAAATGTTTGTGATAAAAACAAAACACCACAAAGTACCGCTACCATCGCCGAATTTATTCCAGTCATGTGTAATAAATAAGGAACAAAACCACAAGGAACTAAGAAAATGGTATAAATCATTATTGTAATGGCGGTTCTCAAATCCTTATGACCATTGTTGGGAAGCATTTTAAAGCCAGCTTTCTGATAATCTTCATCTGCCACCCAAGCAATTGCCCAAAAGTGAGGAAACTGCCAGAAAAACTGAATAGCAAATAAAATTCCTGGTTCTAAACCAAAATGATTGGTTGCAGCTACCCATCCAATCATTGGAGGGAAAGCTCCCGGTATTGCTCCTGCAAATACTGAAATTGGGCCAACTCTTTTAAGAGGTGTATAAACAAATCCATAGAGGAAAAAACTTATTACACCCAATAATCCAGCTTTGAAATTAAATTCTACAAAAAGTATATAACTTGATAAAACAAATAAGATAACACAAAAAACAAGTGCTTCATTAACCGTTAATCTTCCAGTTGGTAACGGACGATTTTGTGTCCTCTTCATCAATTTGTCTAACTCAATTTCTTTGATTTGGTTAACAATATTTGCCGCACCAGTAATAAAAAAACCTGCTAAACTTATCAAAGTTATTTTTCCCCAATCCAAGTAATCCACTGCCAAAGAGTAACCGAATGCCCCAGAAAAAGCCACCAGTAACGACAGTCTGAATTTTAATAATTCGTAATAAGCTTTTACTTTCAAAGCAAACCCGATAGAAACTTTATCCTCTGTTGAAGTCATTTTTAACGCATAAATCTAAAGGAGTACCTTAAATCTATGTTATAATTTGTTTATTTTAATTCAAATAAATGATTATGCTTACCGAAAACACTTGCTGAATTTACTAACAGAAGTATGATAAACTGAATCCCTAAAGAAATAATAGATAAGGTTAAATGAATAGGTTGGATATATGCAGGAACACCAAAGTAAGCCATAATTGCCCCAGTAAAAATTTCAATAACAACAATAGCGACTAAGGCTATCATGTATTTATAAATCAATCCTTGAGGTTTTATGTTCTTTTTAATTAACCAAATCAAATAGATATGGAAGCCCAAAATAACCAAAGAATAAGTTCTATGAATATAAAAAGGAAGCCCCATTTGCTCTATCCAAGTGTTTCTATTGTAACTAAACACTGGATTAGCAATTACTCTATCTATCGCTTCTCTTACTTGCGTTCCAAGCAGTACTTGTAAAGTTGACAGTACAAGCGTAATAATTATTACTTTATTTAGTTGACTTTTGTTTTGAATTGTCTCTGCATTAATTACTTCGGACCAAGCTCTCGCTATGGAATAAAGAATCACAAAGATAACTAAAACAGCTAATAACATGTGTAAAGTTACTACACCTGGCTTTAGAAAAGAATCAACTACAAATTTTCCTAAAACACCATTAGCTCCAATCAATACAACACTCAGAAAAGATAAAAAAACAATTACTTTATCTTTCTTAAAATATGAGAAGAGAGAGACAACAAACGTAGCCAAAACCAATATTCCAGTAATAGCTCCCAGCAATCTATTCACATATTCAATCCACGTTTTGGTAGCGTTAAATTCTACTTCTCCATGTAATTTAGCCCCATAAATTTCTTGATAATTGGCTGGTAACTCACTCACATGGGTAGGTGGAATATATCTCCCAAAGCATTTTGGCCAATCGGGACAGCCCATTCCAGAGCCTGTACTTCTCACGATTCCACCTGCTAATACTAATAAATAAACTGTAATGATAGTAACTATTCCTAACTTTCTAAAAACCATTTCCTGAAGTATTAATAGAATTTCATTCTATTCTATGAAATCATTACAAATAAAAAATTGAGAACATATTAATTCATGGCGAAGCCTAAATTAACATATTCTCAATTTTAGAGTCAATTAGTTATTAATGGCTGTAAGATGAATTTTGCACATCTAATAAGCCTTCAATTTCTTTTTCTAAAGCAATCTCTTCATTCTCCTCTGGAAGATTTGATTCAGTAGTAGCCGAGTATGGAACATTTTGTGGGATAAAATCAACCGCCGAACCAGGCTTACTATAATCGTAAGGCCAACGATAAACAGCAGGGATTTCGCCAGGCCAGTTTCCATGACCAGGTTCAACTGGAGTAGTCCACTCTAAAGTAGTAGAGTTCCACGGATTTTGTGAAGCTTTCTTACCTTTGAAAATTGAGTAGAAGAAGTTGATTACAAATATTACTTGTGCTGTAAATGTTAGAATCGCTGCAATTGAGATAAACATGTTCATATCAAGAAAAGCTTCCATTCTTCCATTTCCTAATGCTGTAAATGAATAATAACGACGAGGGAAACCTGCTAAACCTACATAGTGCATTGGGAAAAATACACAGTAAACACCAATGAAAGTAGCCCAGAAGTGTGCATATCCAGCAGTTTTGTTCATCATTCTACCAAACATTTTAGGGAACCAGTGATAAACACCTGCCATTAATCCGAAGAATGAAGCAGCACCCATTACCAAGTGGAAGTGAGCTACTACGAAATATGTATCGTGTAAGTTAATATCAAGTGCAGCATTACCCAAAATGATACCTGTTAAACCTCCAGAAATAAATAGAGAAACAAGACCAATTGAGAACAACATTGCTGGAGTGAAGATAATGTTACCTCTCCATAGTGTTGTAATGTAGTTAAATGCTTTTACAGCTGATGGAACAGCAATGATAAGCGTTAGGAACATAAATACTGAACCTAAGAATGGATTCATACCAGTAACAAACATGTGGTGAGCCCAAACAATAAACGCAAGCATTGTAATACCCATCATTGAACCAATCATTGCACGGTAACCGAAGATTGGTTTACGAGCGTTAGTAGCAATAATTTCTGATGTAATACCCAAAGCTGGAAGTAATACAATATATACCTCTGGGTGACCTAAGAACCAGAATAAATGTTGATAAAGAATCGCCGAACCACCTACGTTTGGTAAAGCCTCTCCACCAATATAAATTTCTGATAAATAGAATGATGTACCAAAGCTACGGTCAAAAATCAATAATAATGCTGCTGATAACAATACAGGGAATGATAACAAACCTAAAATAGCTGTAAAGAAGAATGCCCAGATTGTCAAAGGTAATTTTGTGAAAGACATACCACGAGTACGTAAATTAATTACAGTACAAATGTAGTTGATACCCCCCATTAATTGTGACACGATAAACAAAGCCATACTTGTCAACCAAAGTGTCATACCTAAGCCAGAACCTGGCATAGCTTGTGGTAATGCACTTAGAGGAGGATAAATTACCCAACCACCTGATGCAGGACCTGTCTCAATAAAGATTGACGAGAACATTACAACTGAAGCTAAGAAGAAGAACCAATATGACAACATATTGATAAAGCCTGAAGCCATATCTCTTGCACCAATCTGTAATGGAATTAAGAAGTTCGAGAAAGTACCTGATAAACCTGCTGTCAATACAAAGAATACCATGATAGTACCGTGCATTGTAACAAGAGCTAAATAAAACTCTTTCTCTAACTTTCCATCAACAATCCACTTTCCTAATACTGGTTTCAACCAAGTTAAATCCATATCAGGAAAACCTAATTGCAAACGGAAAATAATTGACATAGCACCTCCGAAGAAAGCCCAGATGATACCTGTAATCAAATACTGCTTTGCAATAGTTTTGTGGTCTTCAGAGAAAATATACTTTTGAACGAAGCCTAACTCGTGATGCTCATGTTCATGCTCGTGTGCATGAGCGTCTGTTGCGTTTAGTGTCGCAGTTGCCATAATTTATAAAAATTTATTCTTGGTTGAATAAGTAATTTTAACGTAAAGCGGCTGTACCAGCAGCAGCTGTTTCTGTTGATGTTGTAGTACTATCAGATTCGGCAGCAGGAGCTTCAATATATTTTTGAGCTTTCGCTTTGAACTTTTCAGGTACTTTAGCTAAAAAATCTGGATTCTGAGTCAAGAAAGGTTTTTGTTGTTTACACCAAGCTGCATAGTCAGCAGGTTCGTCAACAAAAACTGTGATTGCCATCCCAAAGTGACCGCTACCACAAATTTCTGTACAGTTCAATTTGTAGTTAAATTCTGGATTACCTGTTTTATAACGCATCTCTTCAGTTGAAATGGTTGGAACAAACCAGAATTTAGTTGGCATACCTGGTACTGCATCCATTTTAACACGCTGATAAGGTAAATAAACAGAGTGTAAAACGTCTTGAGCCTTAATTTTCAACAAAACAGGCACTCCTTTAGGAATGTGCATTTCGTTTGCTGTAAAGTCATCAAATGATTTCTCATCAGAAAAATCAATACCAATGCTATTTGTAGGATCAATCAATTTGTAGTTACTGTTTCCTAATTTATTGTCATCATTACCTGCATAACGAACATACCAACCAAATTGATGACCAGTAACTTCAATAACAACTGCATTCTCTGGTGCTTGAGCAGTAATGTCTCTCCAAGTTCTCCAACCTGTAAATACTAAAACTGCCATAACAATTGCTGGAATTACTGTCCAAATCAACTCTAACTTGTGGTTTACAGGATAGAAAGTTGCAACATTTCCTTTTTTGTAACGATAAATAAAAGAGAAAATGAACAACAGAGCATTTGTTACAAAGAAAGCAAATGTGATGATTCCCATTGAAATCCAAAACATTTTATCAGTTTGAACTCCATGTTCTGAGGCTGCCACTGGTAAAAAATCTGGTTTTGCATGAATAAATGACCATGCAGCACCAATTGACCCTAAAACCAAGAATACAACCAGACCAATAGCATTTGAATTATTAGCACCATCTAAAGGTATTTCAGCATTTTGATCGTTACTCTGAATACCTTTTGAAAGAGCTATACTCTTGTTGACAATGATTATTGCCAATATCAAGAACACTATCGACAAAAGACCTATTAAATACGTCATGTTCGTAAATTAATTTTGATTATAAATTCTAAATAATATGTTCATCAAAAATGTTTAGTGATGAAGCGATTTTTTTAGGAAAAACGCTTCTACTAAATATCGTGATGAAGTGCCTCTTCCAAAAATGGGTGATTCTTAGCCACTAAAGATGCTTTTGTCAATTCTGTAGAAATAACATAAATGAAAGCAGAAGCAAAAATAGTAACCATACCAAACTCAACTAAACCAAATCCTCCGTGTGGACCGATTGTTCCAGGCATAATCATTTGATAAAAATCAAAATAATGGCCTACGATAATGAAAGCACAACAAATCTTTAAGAATATTGGTGTTCTCTTTGCATCACGAGTCATCATTACCAAGAATGGGAAGAAGAAGTTGAACACAACATTAATAATTTCACTTGCTTTGTAGATTTTATTATGACCTTCCCAACGCTCTAAGAAGTAAATAGTTTCTTCAGGGAAGTTTGCATAGTAAATCAATAAGAATTGAGCAAACCAAACGTAAGTCCAGAAAATAGAGAATGCAAACATAAACTTACCTAAATCATGTAAGTGGTTGAAGTTTACATATTGCATATACCCTTTATCTTTCAACAAAAGAACTGTTAAAGTAATTGTTGCTAAACCTGTAACATGCCAAGAAGAGAACATATACCAACCAAACATTGTTGAGAACCAGTGTGTGTCAATTGACATAACCCAGTCCCATGCAGACATTGAACTTGAAATACCCATCAAAACGATGAAACCAGTAGCAATTTTCACCATTGAGTAGAAATTTTCATTTCCACCATTAAGGTCTTCTTCAATAGATTTTTTACGCATCCAGTTCCAAAGTACTAACCAAAGTACAAAGAAAACTACCATTCTACCCAAGAAGAAACCTTGATTCAAATAGCCTGATTTACCAGCAATAATTTTATCATAATGTTCACTCGTAGGGTCAGTAATTCCATGGTGCATCCAGTGGAAAATCACATCACCTTTGAAAATGAATGTTAAAAGCAATACAGGGCCTGTAATAAATAAGAATTTAGGGAAAGCCTCTGGAATTCTTTTTACAACAGATGACCAACCAGCTTTAGCTAAATATTGAATAGAAACGAAGAACATCCCGATTACAGATATTCCAGTAAAATATACACCATTAAGCCAAAGGTTAGCCCAAATACGATTTGTCCAATCGTAATCTCCATGGTGAGAAGTTGCTCCACCCGATAAGTGTTCGCCATGTTCTGCCACAGCGTGTGCAGCTTCGTGTCCTTCACCACGTGATAATAAGTAAACTCCAACTATGAGAGCCACAACTCCTGCCACAAAAGCATAAATGATTCTCTTGCGACCTTCCGCCGTGAACTCGAAGTATTCTTCGACGTTAGCTGGGGAAAAATGTGAATGTCCCGCCATTATACTTTAAATTTTGTAAGTTTGATTTTATATTGTAGGGAAGTTTTCAATTAAAAACTTCTTAGTGATTGCTAATCAAAAGCTATTTATTGCTTTTGTAATTCATGAACATACAACACAATTTTCCAACGGTCAGCAGATGAAATTTGTGAACCATGAGCCCACATACGGCCTTTACCATGAGTAATTGTATGATAGATATGACCATCATTCAATGTTTTCAAGGCATCTGATGAATACACAGGAACACCTTTATACATTTTAGCAACTAAGCCATCACCTTTTCCACCTTCACCATGACAATGAATACAGAATCTTTCATATTGCTCTTTACCAGCTTCGATGTTTTTCTCAGTCGGTGCAAATGGGTTTGATAACAAAGCTTCAGATGATGCCATATCTCCAGATTTAATATTACGAGAGATTAAATCCATTTGAAGTAATTTTGCATTTACAGAATCACTTTGTGTTAAACCATAGCTACGACGAGGAACAGTCCCTTTTACTGGTAAACGCATATTCATTCCGTAAGGATTAATATGGTTGGTGTCTCCTTCTGTTTGTGACATTGGTTCGTATGCAACCGAATGATACATATTCGGGGCAAACTCAGTACCTGAGTCGTTATGTTTATCTCCGCAAGCCGTTACTGCAAAAGCAATAACTCCACTCATCAACAGACTTTTAGTTTTATTAGTAAACATAATTTTAGAAATATTTTTTTCGTCAATCACTCAAATTTATCTTTAAGTGACATAAACTAAAATTGCTTAACGTTCACTTCGATTGCACCAGTTGCTTTCAAAATTGATTCAATTTCGGATTCTGACTTTTTATTTTTAGCCATGTTAACCGTTAAAATGAATCTATCGTCAGTACTTCTCAAGTCAAACGTTTTTGGTTGTTTTCCTGGCCATAAGCTATTTGAAACTAAGAATGTTCCTACCATACCAAAAGCCGTAAACAATACTGTACCTTCAAAAGAAACTGGAATCCAGTCTGGCAAAGCGAAGAAATCTTTACCACCGATAATCATCGGCCAGTCAAAAACCATTGTATAGTTGATTAATGAAAATAGACAAGTAAGTCCTAAACAACCAAACATAAAGGCTGCAATTGGAATACGTGTACGTGGATGCCCGATGGCTACGTCTAATCCGTGAATTGGAAATGGAGTATAAACTTCTTCAATTTTCACTCCGCTATTTTTAACTGTTGTTACAGCATGCAAGACTTCCTCATCATCGTCATATACTCCTACTAAATATCTTTCTGTTGAATCCATTGTTTGAATCTTTATTCTGTTTTGTAATTAGTTCTTAATGAATCTAAATGATAAATACTAATGTACGCTTTCTTTAGATTTTTCTCCGCCTGATTTTTTCTTAAAAGGATAGTTCGTTGAAACGCCTTTCATTACTGACTTTACTTCAAACATGTTGATTACAGGTAAGAATTTAGCGAACAAGAAGAACAACGTAAAGAATAAACCAAATGAGAAGATATAGTCACCAATATCATACATTGTTGGCGAGAACATTGCCCAAGAAGATGGGATGTAGTCACGGTGCAATGAAGAAACAATGATTACAAAACGCTCAAACCACATACCGATGTTTACAATCACAGATAAGATGAAAGATACAAGGATACTTGTTCTTAACTTTTTGAACCAGAAAAGCTGTGGAGAGATTACGTTACAGCTCATCATCATCCAATATGCCCACCAATAAGGACCAGTAGCACGGTTGATGAAACAGTAGCTTTCATATTCAACTCCTGAGTACCAAGCGATAAAGAACTCTGTTAAATAAGCAATACCTACAATTGAACCTGTTACTGTTATGATGATGTTCATCATTTCAATGTGTTCAATAGTAATATAATCTTCTAATTTGAATACAACACGAGTAATCAATAAAAGAGACTGTACCATTGCGAAACCAGAGAAAATAGCTCCTGCTACGAAATAAGGAGGGAAGATTGTAGTATGCCATCCAGGAATTACTGAAGTAGCAAAGTCCATAGATACAATCGTGTGTACAGAAAGTACAAGTGGAGTTGAGATACCAGCTAAAATTAATGATACGTATTCATAACGTGCCCAAGTTTTCGCTGAACCATTCCAACCTAAACTGAATAATCCGTACCAGAATTTTGATGCTTTTGTTTGAGCTCTATCACGGATAGTTGCTAGGTCAGGAACAAGTCCCATGTACCAGAATACTAATGATACTGATAAATATGTTGAAATAGCAAATACGTCCCAAACTAATGGAGAGTTAAAGTTTACCCATAAAGAACCGAATGTATTTGGTAATGGAAGTGCCCAGTGGAATAACCATGGACGACCCATGTGTGCCAAGATAAATGATGCTGCACAAAGTACGGCAAAAATCGTCATCGCTTCCGCAGCACGGTTAATAGATGTTCTCCATTTCTGACGAAACAATAAAAGTACAGCAGAAATCAAAGTACCAGCGTGACCGATACCTACCCACCATACGAAGTTGGTAATATCCCAAGCCCAACCAACTGTTTTATTGAGACCCCAAACTCCAATTCCTTGCCACCATGTCCAGAATAGACAATAAGCACCGTAAGCAAAAACAACGAGAGATACTCCAAAAGCAATTTTCCATTCTTTTGTTGGAGCTCCTTCTACTTGCTTACAAATATCATTTGTAACGTCGTGATAAGATTTACCGCCTGAAACGAGGGTTTCTCTTATGGGTGATACTACGTGCGACATATTTTAATATTTGATAGTTTTAATTTCAGTGATGGTTCGATAATTAATTTTCTTGTAGAGTGAGTAAGTTTTGGTTACTCACTCACTCTATCAAATAATAATTCTCGACAATATTATACGTGTTCTTTATGCTCTACTTTTGCTTCTTCTTTCTTAAGTACTTCCTCTTTGTTTCGGATTTTCACTAAGTAAGAAATATTTGGCTTAACATTGATTTCTTCAATTACACCAAATGCACGACCTTTATGTTCAACTGCCAACAATTTAGAGATTTCTGATGTTTCATCATTCATATCTCCAAAAGTGATAGCATTAGTTGGACAAGATTGAGCACAAGCAACTTGAATTTCTCCGTCTTTCGGTCTTCTCTTCTCCTTTTTAGCTTCTAATTTACCAGCTTGGATACGTTGAACACACATTGAGCATTTTTCCATAACTCCACGTGAACGAACTGTTACGTCTGGGTTGATAACCATACGTCCTAAATCGTTATTGAAGTGGAAATCATACTCATCTGTTTGATAGTAACGGAACCAGTTGAAACGACGCACTTTATATGGACAGTTGTTTGCACAATAACGTGTACCGATACAACGGTTGTAAGTCATTTGGTTAAGACCTTCAGAAGAGTGAGTTGTTGCCAATACTGGACAAACTGTTTCACAAGGAGCATTATTACAATGTTGACATAACATTGGTTGGAATACCACTTCTGGATTTTCAGAAGCATATTCTAAACCTTTTACATCTTCAACATCAGCATCAGAAGAATAATAACGGTCGATACGCATCCAGTGCATTTCACGACGATTGATTACTTCTTGACGACCTACGACTGCAATATTGTTTTCAGCATTACAAGAAACTACACAAGCCGAACAACCTGTACAAGTGTTTAGGTCAATGACCATTCCCCATGCGTGGTTGTTGTATTTATGACCATTCCAGATAGAAATGTCCATTGTAGATTTCTTACCTTCTGCTGTTGAAATTTCTGGTTTAAAACGACCTGCTTCAACATTTTTCTTGTAAGCACTTAATACCGTTTCTTGAACTACAGCCTCACGAGCCATAACTGTGTTGTGAGTCTGAGTACGAGCGATTTTGGCAGTTTCTCCAGTAGCTTTTACTTGAACATCGCCTGTATTGAAATAAGCGATATTACCGTTTACCACTGAAGTTAATGGATAAGCATTTACACCAACACCATCAGCTGATTTACCTGCTTTTGTACGACCATAGCCGATTGCAATAGCAACAGTATCGTTTGCTTGACCTGGTTGAACAATAAATGGAAGTTTTACTGATTTTCCGTTTACTACTACTTCAACTTCAAGTGTATCTAATTCTACTTCTTGATCTAAGCCCAATTTTTTAGCAGTTGCTAAAGAAACTGTAGCGTAATTTCCCCAACAAGCTTTAGATACTGGCTCAGGACATTCTTGTAACCATGGGTTGTTAGCTTGAGAACCTGTACCCATTGTTACTTTTTCATAAACTGCTAATTCGATTTTATCAGAAGAAGCTTTATAATTTTTAGCAATAGCAGCAGCAGCCTCAGCAACATTTACAGAAGGAGTTGCAGCAGAGATAGCTGAACCAGCTTCGTAGATACCATCGTGTAATGCTTTTGACCATGCTACTTTTCCACCTAAAATACCAGTCCAGTTATTTTCAACATACGTTGCATAATCACCGTTCAAGCCTGCCCAAATTAATAAACTTGATTGTGCTTGACGAGTCTTGAAAATTGTTGAAATTGTTGGCTGAGTGAAAGAGAAGAAACCTTTTTTAGGTTCTGCATCATTCCATGATTCTAAGTAGTGAGAATCAGGAGTGTTATATTTACAAAGAGAGCCTGTTTCGTCTGCTCTATCATTTGTAGAGATTGTCAATCCAATTTTTGGTAATGCTTCAGCTAACTCAGCTCCACGTGGGTGGTTATAAACTGGGTTTGCGTTGTAGAAAATTACCGCTGCAATTTGTCCAGCTTTAGCTTCTGAAATGAATGTATTCATTTCAGCATCTGAACCTTGACGATAATTCACTGGACTACCTGCATCAATTGTTGAACCATAAGAGCCTAACAAAGCATTGATAGCTACAACTACTGATTGTACTGCTGGGTCGTTAGAACCAGACACTACTAAAGAAGCTCCTTTTGTCGCTACTAAATCTGCGGCAGCTTTGTCTAAATGATCAATTTTAACAGATGCTGCTGAAATTGAAGCACCACCTACTTTCGCTGCAACTGCGTTATAGAGAGCTGCTACTACTAAACCTTCTTGAGATGGTTTATAAGTAGCACGATAGTCAGCATTAGCACCAGTATTTGACATAATTGTCTCAAACTGATAGTGACGTGACATTTCTTTATTTCCACCTTCAGCTGAACTTACTCTACGAGTTTTAGCCCATTGACCAGCAAATTCTGCTGGAGCAATCCAAGTTCCTAAAAAGTCTGCACCAATCGAAACGATAGTTTTAGCTTTACTGAAATCAAAACTTGGTAAAACACCTCCGTTAGCTTGAACTAAACCTGATACTGAATTTGGATCGTAACTTACTAATTTAGTAGTAGGATATTTAGCAATAAATTCTCCAATTACTTTTTTAGTTGATGGTGACAAAATTGTATTCGACACAATTCTGATTTGTCCACCACGAGCAGCGATTTTTGCTAACTCAGCACTTACTTCTTTATCTATTGAAGCCCAGTCTGTTGCTTTTCCAGCAACTAAAGCTCCTTTTAATTTTTCATTGTCATAAAGGCTTAAAACTGAAGCCTGTACTCTTGCAGATAAAGCACCTTTGCTGATTGAAGAACTTTTATTTCCTTCAACCTTAATTGGGCGACCTTCACGAGTTTTAACCAAAACAGAAGCGTAATCACCACCATCAGTAAAAGTAGAAGCATACCAGTTGGCAATTGTTGGTTCTACATCTTCTGGTTTATTCAAATAAGGGATAGTCTTTTTCACTGGTGCTTCACAAGCCGCCAATGTAACTGCTGATACGCCAAAACCTAAAACTTTTAAAAAGTCACGGCGATTGGTGTTTGTACCATCAATAATAGCTTCACCTTTTTCATCTGTTGTAGGGGCATCTCCAAATTCACGATGAGCATACTTTACAAATTCTGCTTCATTAGTCAATTCCTCAAGCCCTCTCCAATATCGTTTTGTATTATTTTCCATATATCCTAATATGTATAACGAAATATCTTGATTATAAACTTAAAATGTCAATACTTAACAAATCAATATGATTAATAGTGACATTTTGAACACTCTAAACCTCCGATGTTTTGAACTTTCAAAGGCTCTTTGTTTTCTTTATTATGCAATTCTACTAACTTGTCGTAGTAAGCATTGTCTTTTGTATTAACTTCTGTCTTTCTGTGACAGTCGATACACCAACCCATTGTAAGAGTAGAGCGTTGTTCTACTACTTCCATTTTGTTGATTTCTCCATGACAATTTGTACACTCTAAACCGCCAACATTGGTATGTTGTGAGTGGTTAAAGTATGCTAAATCAGGCAAGTTATGAACACGAACCCATTGAATTGGCTCGTCGTTCTCAAGAGAACGATAAATTTTCTGAATTTCAGGAGATTCACGCTTAATTGTATTGTGGCAGTTCATACAAATGTTTGCAGAAGGAATGTTTGCGCCTTTTCCTTTGTAAACACCTGTGTGACAGTAGTTACAGTTGATTTCGTACTGCCCAGCGTGTAATTTGTGAGAGAATTGAATTGGTTGCTCTGGAGCATAACCTTGGTGAATACCTACACCATAAGCTGTATCAATAGTAGCTTTACCAATCAAAAGAGTAATTAATAATGCTGCACCCGTTTTAAATGCACTATTCGCAGCTAACTTTTTACCGTTTTCAGCAAGATTTTGAAAGAATGGAGTTTTAGATGCTTCTTCAGAATTAGGGTCAATTGAAGCTAATTTAGAAAGAGAAGAAACAATCGACAACAAGGCTACCAAAACCAAAACCATCACGCCTAACAATGCTACTAAAATGTATTGCATCATTCCGCCATTTTCAGAACCTGCTGCTGGAGCTGCTGCCGCTGGAGCTGAACCGTCTGCTGGAGCTGCCGCTGCTGGAGCTGCTTGAGCATCTACATAAGCAATAATACTTTTAATCTGAGCTTCAGAATAACCCGGATAAGGAGTCATTTGAGCTTGATTGAACTTCTTGTAAAGGTCATTGGCGTATTTATCACCAGATGCAATAACTGCTTGTGGGTTATGTACCCATTTCACAATCCATTCCAATGGTCTTCTTTCGCTAATACCTTTTAAGCCAGGCCCTACTAAGGTTTCATCACTTGTGTTGTGACAAGCTGCACAGTTGTTTTTGAAAATTTGTTCACCTTCGGCGACGTCTTGTGCTTTCATCACAGTTGAGGCGAAGAAGCCTAAAACTGCCGTAAGAGCAACAATTTTCAAGCGTTTCATGGTTATCATAATCGTTTTATAACAGAACATTTATATAAAAGTACAAGATTTATTCAATTTACTATAAGATATGTTTGACCAACCCTTTTTATTAAAATGTAGAGAAGCAGAAGTGAACTTTATTTACCAAAATAACATTTAGATACTACTGCGGGTCACAAAAGTACAATTGGATTGTTTATGAACCAATTAATTTAATGTTCATTTTTTGCTAAATACATATCGCATCAATCAATTTAGAATCTTTCTAATCAAAATCTCAATATTGTTTTTTTCCGTTTGAAATTTACTTTGAAAGTATTGTATAATATTAAGAATATATTGGCTTAAAGATTTGTCGGCATAAAGATAATAATGCTTTTGATTTCTTTAATACTTTCAAAGGGCAATTCCTTAGTTTTTTGTCAAAAATCACACTTGATAAGTTTGATAAAATTAACTGTATTCAAAGTATGATTCTATGCTTTTAATGTTGATAAACTCTATCGAAAAAGTATTTAGCTTGTAAATTTTCAAGATTTGTTTTTTCGCTAATTTCCCTTTTGATATCGTATCTGATAAAAACTTTGTTAAGTGATTTTGTTTGGATAATCTCATTTAAAGTATTTTCTTTCTCGAAATTTATTGTTTCAATTTTTCAAATCGTACCTCTATATAATAAGGATTGTTGAAAGCACTTTTGAGCATCTACATTGAATAGCTGTGCTAAACATTCTTTACTAATTCTGTTCATAAACTTCCGTTAGAATCTTAGATACTTCCTTCCGAATTTCACTGCCAGATTTTAAGAAATTATTATTCATTATACTAAAAATGAGTACTCGCCCTTTTTTTGTCACTAAATAGCCACTTAAATTATAATTATTACTAAATGAACCAGATTTGGCAAAAATAAAGGCTTTGTCTGACTGACTAAGGTTTCTGATTGTGCCTGATTTGCCTGCGGCTGGCAACAATTTAAAAAGCCTTGCTTGTGGAACTGTGGCATAAATTTTTTGTAATAAAATAATGAAGTTTCGAGGTGTAAAAAGATTGTACCTTGATAAACCAGAACCATCTACCCATCTGGACGCATCGGGTAAATCTGTTAGAAACTGTTTCTTTACTTGTTCTATTCCTACGCTTACGCTCAGTTCACCAGCCAAAGCGTCGGCATTTAATAACATTAGATGTTCGGCTATCATGTTATCGCTTACGTGCAACATTCGTTGATACAAACTGTCTGACGGAAGACTGTAAAATACTTTCGTTGATTTTGGCAAGGGTTTATTGATAAGCGTTACTTCTTTTTTTAGGGTATCGCTCAAAAGTCCAACGATTACATCTGCTCCTGTTTTAAAAGGAACATCTTGTTCATAATTGGCTTTGATTGACTTTCCGGCAGGATAGCTAAATAAATTGGCTGACAAATCTCGCTGAACCGAAAACTCTTTGGAGTGCGACCAATTATATACTTTATTTTCAAAGAATTTTGGCGATACTTTTAATTGCGTTGGCGAATCGGCTGTAAAACGCACAAAATTGCCATAAAGTGGAAAAGCTGAAATTTCGGTTGCGTAATAATCGTTGTAGTCGTCCCAAGCCCAACCTTGTCCGTAAAATGAACCTGTAAAATTATCGTTGGAGAAGTAGAGTTTTTCAGTACGATTTTTCAAGAAATCATATACTTTACTTTTGGCTAAATCTGGATTTAAAAATGAAGGGTCGCCCGTTCCCCACAAAATCAGAGAATCGCCTGTTTTTTGATAATGAAAAGCGGGGATAGAATCGCCCAAAGATTTTAGGCTGGCATAAAAAGTAAAAAGTTTGGTATTGGATGCAGGCATAAAATAACGATTTGCCTGTTGTTCAAAAACCATCTTTTGTTCAGCAAGGTCGTAAAAGGCAATACCTGTATGATTTTGAGAAAATGCTTCTGAACTACGAATGAGGCGTTCGGTTGATTTTAAATTGATTTTATGAGTACTGCACGACAACAAAATTGCTGTACAAAAGATTACTAATAATTGAAGAGTTACTTTCATATTGAATGAGCTAATGATGAATTCAAAAATTATTTTGTGATGAAATTACCGTAAAGTACTCATTTTTTCCTTAAAAGAATTTTGTCAAATAGATTTTCGAGGAATACGCAAAAAATGATTTTTGTTATTTAAAGGCTTGTTTTTGATGGAATGTCAGATTGCGATGCTTCTGAAAGTATTTTCTTCATTACCTTTGTGAGGTATTTTTAAAAAGCTTAACCATTATTTTTATATAAATACCATTAATATCATCTAAAATTTACATTCCGTAATCATCAAATGTCTGTAAAATATTTTCATCTCACAGTAAAAGAAATAATTGAAGAAACGCCCGATACCAAAACTTTTACTTTCTGGCATCCTGTTCACCAATCGGTAAGTTATAAAGCAGGGCAATTTCTTACTTTGATACCTGTTATTAACGGTCAAAAAGTACGTCGTAGCTATTCAATGTCGAGCTCACCAAACAAGGATGCCTCTATTGCTGTAACCGTAAAAAGAGTACCCAATGGTTTGGTTTCAAATTATCTGTGTGATAATGTAAAAGTAGGTGACGCCATTGAAGTAATGGAACCAATGGGACATTTTGTGATTGAACCCAACCCAATGAAGGAACGTACCATTGTACTTTTTGGTGGTGGTTCAGGAATTACTCCATTGATGTCGATTCTGAAATCTGTATTACCTGTTGAACAAGGTTCAAAAGTATTTTTGGTTTATGGTTCAAGAGATGAAGAAAACATCATTTTCAAAAAACAATTAGCAGAATTAGAATTAAAATACGAGGGACGTTTTAAAGTACTCCACGTACTGACGAAACCTTCTTATACTTGGACGGGCTACAAAACTCGTATCAATCAAGCATCAACCGTTATCTTTTTAAAGCAAGATTTTGCTATCGACATCGCCAAAGCAGAGTACTATCTTTGTGGGCCAGAAGGAATGATGGAGCAAGTAGAAAATGCTCTAAACTTGTTTGATGTACCTAAAGAAAATATCCATAAAGAACACTTCGGTTCGACTGGAACGCATGAAATCACACAAGAAGAGGAAGATGAGTCTATCAAAGACCAAACCGTGACGATTCAATACGAAGGCAACGACTATCAAATACTTGTGAAAGCACACGAAACTATTCTGGAAGCTGCCTTGCGTGAAGACATCGACTTGCCTTATTCTTGTCAGGCAGGAATGTGTACGGCTTGTTTGGGCAAATGTGTATCAGGAAAAGTACACATGGACGAAGAAGATGGTTTGACAGACAAAGAGCTTCAACAAGGTTATATTCTTACTTGCGTAGCCCATCCAAAAACGGCTGGTGTAGTGATTGAGGTAGAGTAAATGATTAGACGATATAATAAAAATCCCCCAATCGGTTTGACTGATTGGGGGATTTTTTTGTGCCATTACTCGTGTCTCCACGAGCATTTTTGAAGTACACAAGTGAAGGAAATATTACTTGTGATGACATGAGCGTAAAAATAACACGATTTGTAAGTAAAATTTATCATTCTCTCGAAACCTGAGATACCATCATTTCGTAACTAAAATGTTTCTATTTGATTATAACCAAAATTATCTATCAATACTTTTTTATATTATTCCTTGCTTCAATAAACTTTCTGCAGTATCCACAACTGCTTTTTCTAATTCAATTGGTTGCCATTTCAATAGCTTTTTAATTTTTGAATTATCCACTTTTCTACTTGTTTCTAAATCATTTAAAATAGGTTTAGTTTCTTTATCAATGTTGCTGAAAAAACGTACCATAAAATTTGGCAATGTACCACTTGGTATTTTCTTAGTAGGATATTTATCTTTTAATATTTTAGCAATATCCGAGAAGGTTAAGTATCCATTTGTACACAAAAATCGCTCTCCTTTTGCTTCTTCAATTTCGATTGCATTTATAAAAGCTTGTGCAACAGAACGAACATCAACCATTTCATAGCCAATCTTAGGCATAGCTGGCATACTGCCATCTAAGAGTTTTTTTACAATGTTTGCAGATGTTCCAAAATCTTTTTCTAAAACCGGACCAAGTATAGCACCAGGTAAAATTGAAACCAATTCTGGTGCATTTGGGATTTGCTTTACAAAATCCCAAGCGGCTTTTTCAGCAATTGTTTTACTTCTAAAATAAGCTGTTGTGTCCTTTAAATTGGCAATGTTTGTCCAATCCTTTTCTGTAAAAATGCCTACCTTTTTATTGCCATAAACTGCAGCACCAGATGATGAAGTGATGACAACTCTTTTTACACCTGCTTTTGTTGCCGCATTCAATACATTTAATGTGCCTTGCTTTGCTGGAATAATTAATTCGTCATCTGATTTTGGTAGGGTAGTAGGGAAAGGCGAAGCAATATGTACAACGTAATCAATATTAGTAAGTGCCTTATCCCAATCGGCTTGAGGACTTGCTAAATCTATTTCAACAAAAGAAAGCATATTACCGTTGTTTGTATGCTCAACGATAGTTTTTTTAATTGCCTCTTTTCTGGAAAAATTTCGAATAGTTCCCACTACTGCATAGCCTTTTTTTAAAAAAGCGATGGCTGTATGAGAACCTAAAAAACCTGTAATTCCTGTGATTAATACTTTTTTGTTTTGCATATTATTTTATATTTAAAATGTAATGCAAAGGTGTATTGAGGGAGTAAAAAAATATTTGCCAAATGGCAAAAAATGATTAGCCTTTACGAATTCTGCTCAAAGAAGATTGCGTAACGCCTATGTATGAAGCTAACAATGATAAAGGAATACGATTTGCCAAATTTGGGTAAGTTTCCAAAAAACGATTATAACGAGTTATAGCATCTTCAGACATCATAGGACTAATTCTGTTTACTTTTTCCATCAAAGCTTTGGCTGTAATTTTACTAATGATTGCGTCCCAAGCAATAATTGTCATACTCAATTCTTTCATCGCCTCAAATGAAAAAGTGTACAATTCACAATCTGTAACCGCTTGTAAATATTCTGTTGCTGGTAATTGAGAAGAATAGGGCACCCTCCCTTTAGTTGTGTAAGTTGTTTTTTGAATTTCAATTGTTTTTGATTCTTTGGTCAAAAATAAGGTAAAATTGGTTGATAATAATTCCCCAGTTCTGGATTGGTTTTGTCCAAACTTTGGCTACTTC